>DGYA01000140.1:11756-53099 GCA_002396505.1 Cyanobacteria bacterium UBA5018
GCCTGGCCCAGCTGCACCAGCTGCGGGGCCGGGTGGGGCGCGGGGCGGCGGCATCCCACTGCCTGTTGGTCAATGACAGTCGCCAGGCCCTGGCCCGCCAGCGGCTGGAGGTGCTGGTGCACTGCCATGACGGCTTTGAAATCGCCGAAATGGATCTGCGGCTGCGCGGACCTGGCCAGGTGCTCGGCACCCGCCAGAGCGGTCTGCCGGACCTGGCCCTGGCCAGCCTCACCGAGGACGGTGACCTGCTTGAGCAGGCCCGCCAGGTGGCCCAGCAGATCACCAGCACCGATCCAGATCTGCAGAACCACAGGCCCCTGGCTGATGCGCTGGCCCAGCAGCGCCAACGACTCAGTCAAGGGGCGACATTGAACTGATCGGGCAAAGGAAAAATCGCAATTTCCCAGCCAGTACCCGCAAGTTAAGGGGCACAGATAAGGACAAGGCTTCCCAGGCCATGAAAGCGGTGACTCCTGGTGGCTCCTCGGTTGGCAGCCCTGGCTTGCTCAGGAATTCTTTGGTTCAAAGATCAGGGCTACGCCGTTGTTGCAGTAGCGCTTGCCGCTGGGCTTGGGGCCATCGTTGAATAGATGGCCCTGATGGCCGCCGCAGCGACGGCAATGGTATTCCGTGCGCGGCACTATCAATTTGAAGTCGAGCTTGGTGACCAGGGCCTGCGGCAGAGGCTGCCAGAAGCTGGGCCAACCGGTGCCGCTTTCATATTTAGCCTTGGAGCTGAATAGCGGCAGTCGACAGCCGGCGCAGAGGAAAGTACCCGGTCTCTTCTCACTATTTAAGGGGCTGGAGAAGGGGCGCTCGGTACCCTCTTGGCGTAGTACCGCATAGGCTGCTGGGCTAAGCCTGGCCTTCCAAGCGGCATCGCTAAGTTGCCATGCCGGGTCGGCGGCAGGGCTGGCAGCATCGGCGGACTCGCTATAAAGCGAGCCCAAACCCACCCCTGGTATGGCGGCTAATAATCTTGACATCAAACCGCGACGGCTCATCACAGGCAGCTCCGGTAGTTTGCTTTCAATTAACTCTGGTTTGTTTTTGGTGAAACCGATTACTTGCCAAGTCAGTTACTTGACGAGCCGGCTTGATTGCTGAGTCGGTTTAGTTGCCAAGCCAGTTACTTGCCGAGCCAGCCAGCGCTGAGCACCACCGCCAAGCCAAGAAAGATGGCCAGCAATGTCCAGCTGATGCGGTTGAGGGTCTGCTCGGCGCTGCGGGCACTGCTAAACATCGACCCACCACTGGCGGCAAGGCCACCCATGCCATCGCCCTTGGGGCTGTGCAACAGCACGCTGATAATCAGCAACACCCCGCTTGCCAGCCACACCCAAGATAAAATGCCTGCGATCATGAAGTCAGCCGATGGGGCCCTAACACTGACGTAATGCTAGTACCCAGCCCCCAAACCGATAGCCAAGCTAAAGCCATCGGCAGGCTAAAGCCGTGATAGCCAGGTCCAAGCTGTAAGCCAGTCCCCAGCCGCGACAGCCAAGCCCTAGTTGATAGCCAGTGCCAAGAAGATCGCGAGCTCGAAGCTGCTGGCCAAAGCAAAGCCACGATAGCCAGTTCCAAGAAGATAGCCAGGCCAAAAGATAGGGTTGACTTGGGTACGCGTCATTGCCTTTATCGACAGACTCTATACCGACAGAATCTAGGGAGATTCGGCACGGTAACCAAATTTACAACCGTAGGGCACCTCGAAAAATTCCCATTCGACTCCTGCGAGTCGGAAGAAAACAAGTCGCCGCAATGCTTCTCATCTCATGAGGTCGGTGAGATCTGAGATTTTTCGAGATGCCCCGTATTTTATGGACATTTTTTAAGGGGATATCTCAAGGGAATACTTCAATAGAATACTTAAGTCTAATGTTTCAAGGGGATGACTTAGCAATATTCCCCACAAGCTTTCCCAGGAAAAATATCACAAGACAAATCGGGCATCCGCCGAATTAAGCCCCAATGCTTTGGGGTATGCGCTCTTGGATTAAGTCCGCAGTCGCGGGTACGATTAGGGAATTGCCTGTCATCAAAGCCGGCTTGGCTATGCCAAGGATATCCAGGATTGTGGGAGCGATGTCGGCCAGGCCACCGTGATTGCGCAGTTGCACATCGTTGCCGTGACCCGGCAGCTTGCGCCGTTCGCCCTCCACCAGAATCACCGGCACCGGATTGGTGGTGTGGGCGGTCCAGGGCCGGCCATCTGGTCCCTGCATTTGTTCAGCATTGCCGTGGTCGGCGGTGATCAGCAGGGTGCCGCCCATGCGGTTGGTGCACTCCATCAGTTGGCCCACACAGCGATCCACCGCGTGGATGGCCTCGGTGGTGGCCTCCATTTGGCCGGTGTGGCCCACCATGTCTGGATTGGCGTAATTGATTACCACCAGAGAATAAATTCCTTTATTGATAGCTGCAATACAGCTGTCGGTCAGCTCCCTGGCTGACATGCATGGCGCCTGGTCATAGGTGGCCACCTTGGGGGAGGGCACTAGATGGCGATCTTCACCGGGAAAAGCCTTTTCAATGCCCCCATTCATAAAGTAGGTGACATGCGGATACTTTTCAGTTTCCGCAGTGCGAAATTGAAGTAGGCCCGCTTCTGAGATCACTTGGCCCAGCAAGCCGTCTAGGGATTCTGTAGGGAAGGCCACCGACACTGGTAAGCCCTGCTCGTATTGGGTAAAGGTGACCACCTGCAATTGTTCAATCTGCTGGCGGGGGAAGGCATCAAATTCAGGCAGCACAAAGGCGCGAATCAACTGACGCACCCGATCGGGGCGAAAGTTGAAGCAAAGTAGGCCGTCGCCGGGCTTGATCAGCCCCTCGGCGAGCCTGACGGGCTCGAGAAATTCATCATTAACCCCTGCCGCGTAGGAAGCGGAGATTACCTCCTGGGGACTGAGCTCAACTGCTTCACTGGCTTCTGTGAGCAGCCTGTAGGCCTTTTCAGTGCGATCCCAGCGGTTGTCGCGATCCATCGCCCAGTAGCGACCGCAGATGGTGGCGATGCGGCCCACGCCTGCCTCGGCGATCAGCTGCTCCACCTGGGCCAGGAAGACAGCAGCACTGGTGGGCGCCGTATCGCGGCCATCGGTGATCACATGGACGCAGACCTGCTCCAGGCCGCGCATCGCCGCCCAGTTCAGCAGGCCGCCCAGATGATCCACGTGGCTATGCACGCCGCCGTTGGAGCAGAGGCCCAATAGGTGCAGGGTGCCGCCGTTGGCTAACAGCTGATCTCCCAGCTGCTGAACTGCCGGGTTGCTAAACAGACTGCCATCTTTTACCGCCTGGCTGATGCGCACCAGTTCCTGGCGGATGATGCGGCCAGAACCAATCGTGAGGTGACCCACCTCAGAATTGCCCATCTGGTCGTCGGGCAACCCGACTGCGGCGCCACTCGCTGCAATAAGGGTGTGGGGATAGGCATGCCAGAGGGCATCCATCACCACGGGCTTGGCAACCCTAATAGCGTTGTGCTCAAGATCATGGCTATAGCCCCAGCCATCGAGAATGGCCAGAACGACTGGAGCCACAGAAACAGGGTCAGCCAAGCTGGCAGCACTTAGACAGGCGTGCGAGCCGCTGTCGGATGCGGGCCTGGAATCGTGTTGGGAGGGACTTGACTTCACCCGTACCACTTCACACGCACCTATGAATGACGAGGTTGGGCACGCCTTCCTTTTCCCAAGCTACAGCTCGGGCCTGGATCTGCCTAGCTAGATCCCGATTGCGTCAGGCTTTAGTCACAGTTCCTGGCGCCTATGTTCCACCCAAACCCGGCCGATGACCCGACTTGAACTGCTGTCTGCCCAGGAGCTGAGCCGCACCCTGGATCGCCTCGCCTCGCAGATTTTGGAGGGGGCCAATGATCTCGATGCCCTGTTGCTGCTGGGGATTCCCACCAGGGGGGTGGCCCTGGCCCAGGTGCTGGCCTCGCGGCTGGAGCTGATCTCTGGCCAGCCGATCCAGCAAGGCATTTTGGATCCCACTTTTCACCGCGACGACCTGGCTCGGGTCGGCACCCGCCTGGCCCAACCCACCCAGCTGCCGGGGGGGGTTGAGGATCGGCAGGTGGTGCTCGTCGACGATGTGATCTTCACCGGACGCACCGTTAGGGCCGCCCTGGAGGCGCTGCAGACCTGGGGGCGGGCCCAGCGGGTGGCCCTGGCGGTGATGGTGGATCGGGGGCACCGGGAATTGCCAATCCAGCCCGACTACTGCGGCCGGGTGGTGCCCACCAGCCGCCAGGAAACCATTCAGGTTTGCCTGCGGAACATCGACGGCGAGGAGGGGGTGTTCCTGGTGCGCAGCTGAAACTCAGGCCGTTTCCAGTTCGTCGGGGCGGAAGTGGGCCTTGAACTTGCCGAAGGCCACCACCACAGGCATGTTCGGACTGATCACCCTGCCCTTCCAATCGTTCAAGACCGTCACCACCTCACCCTGCTGGCCGATGAGGTCATAGGCCTGGCCCCGATGTTGGGGATGATGAAAAACCACCACGTTTTGGCTCACCTTTACCTGATCACCTGGCTGCATTGAGCTGAGGTTGTTGAGGGCAGAGATAATACTGTCACGCGTTCAGCTTCCGCGCCTTCAGCTTCCACGCCTTCAGCGTTGGCAAGCGGTTTCCGGGCCCGCCTCCACCACCCTGCCGCCCAGGGCTCGGCAGGCTCCCTCAAATGCCGCCCAGTCGTTCTCGCCCCGGGCCAGGCGTTTGCGCACCTCGGCATCGAGCTGGGCTTCGGGCACCATGTGGGGGAGGGGGCCGTGGGCGTCCTGGCCGCTGTGGTCGTGGTCGAGCCGGGAAATGGCGCGCTCCACCTGAGCCTGCAGGCCGCTGGCCTGCTTTATCCACCAGGGATGGTCGAGGCGATTGAGGGCATCTAGGGCCTCCCACCAGCGCTGCTGGGCCACCAGTCCCTTGGCCCGTTCCAGTTGCAGCCGGTTGCTGGTCCATCCCTGGCGCAGTCGATCCCCCAGGCTGCTGCGATCGGCGCGACGGTTTTCACCCATCAGTTCCAGCAGGGCCAGGGCGCCGCTGAGATCGCCATTGCGGTATCTAACAAGTGCCCGCTGCTGCAGCTCGGTTTGCCAGGCGCTCAGCCGCTGCTCATCGCCCGCGCTGCCGGCCTGGGAGTTCACCAGCTGCAGCTGCATTGCCAATGCTTCTCCCCAGTGGTGCTGGTTCCACAGCAGCAAGGCCTTGCGGCGCCGGCAGGATCCCTGTTCGCCCGGGGCGGCCCCATCCAGCCAGCGGAAAGCCTCCAGCTGGCTGGCATAGCGAAGGCAGGCATCCAGATCGCCCCGCTGGGCCGCCTGTTCCAGTTTTAGGGGCAGCTGATGTTCCCACCAGTAGGCCCCAGCCACGCCGGCGGCCAACAAGCCGAGGGTGATTCCCAGCCAGATCCGGGGCAGCCTGTGCTGGCGCAGGCCCAAGGGAAGGGGTTGGCGATTTGCCACCCTTTCTATGCAATTCCAGGGACTTTGACTAGGGGTGAATGGGCGGCCTGGCAATTAGCGCACTGGGCCCAGGCAGCGATCCTCCAGGCTCGCCCCACTGAGCAGATCGCTGCCGCCCATCTGGAGCTCACCGGAAGCATTGATCGCAAAAAGCAATCTCAGCCTGTCCTGGCCGCGCTTGCCCGGCGGCAGCAAAGGGATCGCTGCTGGCTGCTGCTGCCAGGGGACCAGCCGCGCCTGGCCCGCCGGGCGCGGGCGCAGCACGGGTACCCCCGCTTCAAAAACCACCTCGGCGCGATCATCTGACTCTGGTTCGCCCAGCACCAGCTCCAGTTGCCCCTGGCCGTCTTGACTGCAGGCCAGCACCAGTTCCAGGGGCTGCTCACTGGGCCAACCCTGGCCGGGCAGAAACAGGGGATGCCAGCGATGGCTGCCAGCCCGTTGATCCCAACAGCGCAGCGACACCCCATGGCTCAGCACATCGCGGATGCGCAATCCCGGCGTCAGGGCCAGGGCGCCCAGGGCCACCGCCTCCACCGGCCGCTCACCGCGGATTGGGATGCCGTCGCAGCGCTCCTGCAGCCAGCGCCGCAGGCGGGGAATGCGGCTAGCTCCCCCCACGGGCAGTACGGCGGCGATGTCTGCGGGGCGGATGCCGTGGGCCCGTCCGGCCGCCAGCACCTGTTCCAAGAGTTGATCCAGCTGCGCCAGCAGACCTCGCTGCTCGAGCAACCGCTCCAGTTCCGGGCGGCCCAGGCGCAACTCCTGGCAGCGGCCGCTGCCATCTGTCCACAGGCCGATCGCCTCGGGGCGATCGCTCAACTCACATTTGAGCCGTTCGGTTACCTCCAGCAGGCCCGCGGTCAGCGGCGCATCGGCAAGGAGATGGCGGGCGATCCAGCGATCCAGGTCGCGACCGCCCAGAGCGATGCCGGCCTTGCCCAGCACCCTGGCGGTGCGCGGGGTTTGGGCGCTGTTGGCCAGGTCGCGGCCACCGAAGCGCAGCAGCTGGGCGATGGGGGCCGCCCGCCCCTCACCGCCCTCCAGGCTCACCAGGGACAGATCGATGGTGCCGCCGCCGAAATCCACCACCAGCACCTTGCTGCCGGCGGGCAGGCCTGCACCGATGGCGGCGGCGGTGGGCTCATCCACCAGGGCCAACTCAGCTACGGGCAGTTCGGCGCAGGCCCGCAGCAGCCACTGGCGGTAGGCGCGATAGCTGTCTACCGGGGCGGTGAGCACCAGGCGCTCCGGTTCCAATTCCTGGGGCAGGGCCTGCCAAAGCCGGTGCAGCAGCAGCGCTCCGGCCTGTTCGGCATTGAGCAGGGTGCCAGCCGCTGGTTGAGCGGCGCCGATCAGGCGCTTGAAATCGCGATGCAATTCCGGCCCTTCGTGCATTGCCAGGCCCGCCTCCAGCACCTGCCGGCCGATCAGGGGGCTGCCACTGTCGGGGCTGGCCAACCAGAGCAAACTGGGCACCAGAGACTGACCCTCCAGCCCATAGGGGGTCATGGGCAACAGCCTTGGCTCGCCGCCGCGTTCGAGCCAGGCCACCACGGTGGTGGTGCTGCCCAAATCGATGGCCAGGGTACCGAGCATGCAGCTCTTCTAGCTGGTCCGCCGGGCCCTCAGCAGCAGCTGGATGATGGCCACGGCCTAGATCAAGGCCCTTGGCCAAGGGCCTTGACCAAGGTCCTTGGCCAAGGGCCTTGATCTAGACTGCATTAATTGAAGGGCTTTCCATGCAGAGCGGTGTGCAGCTGAGCGCCAAGGAACTTGCCCAGCGAGCAGAGAGTTTGATTCGTTACTCCAGCAATCGCTACCTCACCACCGTACGCATTGCCTTTCGCGCCAAACAGCGCCGTTTTGACGACTTCGACGGCCTCATGGATGAAGCGATGGTCAAGCCTGTGCAGCGGGCGATCATCGAGCTCTCCGACGAACAGGACCAACCCAACTTGCTGCCCGGCTAGCACTTGGCTCAAGCCCTAAGTATCGGCGCGTTGTGCAGGTTTTAGAGGGCGAGGGTTGGCGCCTGTTGGTCGATCCGAGTCGTGGCCACTTTTGTGTGCTGGTGGGCGGAGCCGGCTGGGCTTTCGAGCTAACGGTCAGCGAAGCCAGGGCTTTTCAGCAGCTTGCTTCTGGACTGCAGCGGCAGCTGGCCTCCCTGGCGGATCAGCTGATGCCAGAAGAGCAGATCGGCTTGGAACTGGAAAGGGATCTCGCACCTGGCAGCCTGTGGATGGAGCTGGAGGGCCAGCCCAGCTGTTGGTGTCTGCGCTTTGTGCTCAGCCCAGCTCCTGGCAGTCGCTCGGTGGAGGCCGGCTGGAGCTGTCAGGCGAGCCCGGCGATTACTGCTGCCCTGGCCGATTTGGCCCTGCCCTGAGCCGGCCCGCTTTGCGGTTGCGCGAATGGCTTTGCGGCTGCGCGAATGGCTTGCGGCTGGGCGATTGATTTGCGGCTGCGCGAGTGGCTTGCAGCTGGGCGAATGGTTGGTGATGGCCCGAGCAAAGCTGGGCTCTAGGTGAGACACGCCATCAATCTGCGGCAGATCAGCTCTTTTGATGGCCAGGTCTTTCCGCTGCCGGATCGCCGCAGTCCAGGTGATTTCCACCTGTTTTCCCCAGCATGGCGGCGCCCTGCCCCTGCCCGGCACTGGATCTTGGGGAGAAGCTCGCGGCTGTGCCCAGTCCCCTTGACAGCTGCCGCAGCTTGGCTTGGTTAGCTGGGATGCGCTGGGGCCGCGGCCAGGTCAAGCCTGGAGCGGCGGCTTGTCTCATGGCGAGACAGGTTGAGAGGCTGTCGCTCCTCCCCGATTTGACAGCCGCCGGCGGCTGTGGGGAACTGGGTTGGCGGATCGGTGCGAATGCATGGATGACATCCTTCGGGAGTCTGAGGCGATGGTGAGTTTGCGGGCGGAGGTGCCGGCTCCACTGCTCGCCTCGATGCGCTTGTTCATCGATAGCCATCCCAACTGGGATCAATACCGCTTGGTGCAGGCTGCCCTGGCCGGCTTCTTGGTCCAGAACGGAGCGACCAGTCGCGCCCTCACCCGCTGCTATCTCCGCAACATCTTCCCCAATCAGCCTGGCTTCAGGGCCGGTTGAGTGGCTCGCGCCCCGGCGGCTCGCTTCGCTCTGGCAGGCCAAACAGTTGTCGGTAGGCGGCCGTGACGATACATAGGGCCACTGGCAGCGCCACCACCAAGCCCAGCAGCAACAGCAGCACTCCCGCCAGCAGGATCAGGCCCACCACCAGGGCCAGGCCCAGGGCCTGGAGCCAGTGGGGATCGATGGCGGCGCGGCCGCTCTGCACCGCCCGCAGGGGCGAGGCTCTGCCCAGGACAGCGATCGGCAGACAGAGCACCTGATCGGCGGCCAGATACAGCAGCACCGCCAGCCGGGCCACCAGGGGCAGCGAGGCCAGTGGCGGTTGGATCAACACCAGCAGGCTGGCGGTGGCATCGGCCAGTTCCCGCACCCCCCAGAGGGCCACCGCCAGCAGGGCCAAAGTGCCGCTGGCCCTCACCATGGCAGGCCAGTCTGGGCGCAGCAAAGTGGCGGCCCTGGGGGTTTCGCCGCCGATGGTTTGCTCCGCACCGCGCAGCAGGCCCACCAGCAGCCACAGGCCGGTTAGGACGTAGCTGGCCAGGGCCAAGCCGGCGCCCGCCATCGCCAGGGGTTGAGCATCCCCAGCCGCATTGAAGGCCCCCGCCCAGGCCCAGCGGAAGGCCAGCTGCGCCAACAGGTTCAGGCCACCGCTGAGCAGGCTGAAGCCGCTGAACAGCAGCGGATGGCGCCGATAGGCATGCCAGCCCGCATCCACCGCTTGGCGGATGGCAATTGGCTTGGCGTCAATTGGAGCAACTGGCTTCACCCCTGCTCCAGCAGGATGAGCAGCCGCTGGGCGGTGTCCTGGGGCACCGGCAGGATCGAGAGCCGGTTGCCCCGTTTCACCACCCCCAGTTGCTCGGCGGAGAACTGCTCCTTGAGCAGATCAAGACTAAGAAGTTGGGGAAAGTGGCGCAGGTAACGCAGTTTGGCGCAGTGCCAACGGGGCTTTTCTGGATCGGCTGTCGGATCGAAGTAAGGCGATTGGGCATCGAACTGACTCGGGTCTACGAGAGCAGTTTCAACTACTTCCATCAGCCCCACAATGCCAGGAGTCTTGACGTTAGAATGATAGAAAAAAGCCCTGTCCCCCGGCTGCATTGAGCGCATAAAATTTCGGGCTTGATAGTTGCGAATGCCGTCCCAAAGAGTGGTAATCTCTCTCGCTAAGTCGTCGATCCCATAGGTATCGGGCTCGCTTTTCATTAGCCAGTAGTTCACGGCGTCGCCGAGTGAACTTGTTTCGGCATTGACAGGCAAATCAGCTGTTTTATTGATCGCCGATTCGGCGCTGGGATTGTCTTGTTGATGGGGTTCCATTGTTACTGGCTAGCTGAGGCCGGGGGCTGTTGCCTTAAGGCTGTGGGTGGGTGGCTGTGGTTTTAAGGCTGTTGCTTTAAGGCTGTGGGTTGAGGGTATGGGTTGAGGGCCCATTAGTTAGGAGCCCAGGGATTAAGATGGGTCGATGGATGCAGGTCGATGGACTAGAGGTGAATGGATTGCGGCCCCATGGTTTAAGGAACCATTTGGTTTAGGGAACCATATGGTTGAGGGGCCCATAGATTGCCTGTAACTGGATTCAGGGCTAGTCGGCAGTGCCCCGGGGCCAAATTGTATTGCAGGTCACCTCGTTGCCGTTGACGGTCTTGAGCGGAAATCCGAGACTAAGCTCTAGCTATTGAAGCTGGGCTCACCATGCACTACGGCGCGATCATCCGACAGGGCTGGCGAGGCTTTGCCCGCAATGCCTGGGTTTTAGTGGGCTTTGCGCTCGTCTACGCCCTGGTAATTGGCTTGCTCAGCTGCTTGGCCTCGCTGGTGTCGGGCCGCATGATCGAGGCTGGTGCTGCCACAGGCTCCCTTTGGCTCTTGGTGCCCTACCTGCTCTTGTTACTGCTGCAGGTGGTTACGCATCTGGTGGGCCACGTTGCCCTGCTGCACGGCGGACTGCTGGCCGCAAAGGGCCAAACGTTTAAATTCAACGACTTATTTGGCGTTTCCGCCGAGATCTTTAATCTGCTGGGCTTCCAAGTTTTCGCCCTGGTGGCGATCCTTTTTGGTTTGCTTGCCTTCGGGATCCCTGGCATCTACCTGGCCGTCGCCTACTGGTTTGGCGCCTATGTGCTGGTGGATCGCCGCGTCGCATTTTTGGATGCCATGGCCATCTCGAGAGCTCTTGTAACCGCCCGCTGGTTTGATATCGCCGCTTTGCTGCTGGTGATCGGCGGCATCGGCCTGCTGGGCCTGCTGGCCTGCGGCGTGGGTCTATTCGCCACCACGCCGCTGGCGGTATGCATCGGCGCCGCTGCCTACCTGGAGCTCAGCGCTGAGCAAGCCTGATTCAGGCCAATCTTCATCAGATCCCCATCCCCAGCCGCTGAAATCAGAGGTTTATCACCAGCTGGCCATATAAGAATCCCATCGCCAGCACGCCAAATCAGAGATTGATCACCAGCTGGCGAAAGTGGTCTCCCCGCTGCTCGAAGTCGGTGTACTGATCGAAGCTGGCACAGGCAGGTGAGAGCAGTACGGCTCGGCAGCCCAATTCGCTGGCCAGCCGGGCAGCCAGGGGCACCGCCTGGTCGAGGCCGTCACAGCCCTGCACCAGGCCTGGATAGCCGCCTTTACTCAGCAATTCGCTGAAGGCCTGCCTGGCCGCTCCATAGACCAGCACTGCTGCGGCTTGGCGGCTGAGGGCCTGCACCCAGGGGTCGCCGTCGCCCAATTTGGCCTGGCCGCCGGCGAGCACCACCAGGGGGCCTACCAGGGCCTTGAGGGCCACGGCCGCGGCGTCGTAGTTGGTGGCCTTGCTGTCGTTGAACCAGCTGATGCCTTCCCTTTGGCGGATCAGCTCCAGGCGATGCGGCACGCCCGCAAAGCAGCGGCAAGCCGCCTCGATCTGGGCGCCGCTCAGGCCCGCCTCCAGGCCAGCGGCGGCGGCCAGCAGCAGATTCTGGAGATTGTGGTCCCCGGGCATGGCCAGACAGTCGGCCGCCATCAAATCCAGCGGTTCGGGCTGGTCGGCCCGCTGCAGCCACACCCGCCCCTCCGAGATCGACAGCAGCGGCGTGATCGTCGCCGGCAGGGCCCGCCGCGGCCCGGCGGTGATCCACTGCACCGGCTGCCGCCAACCGCTGGCATGGGCCAGCAGATCGGGGTCGTCGGCGTTGAGGATGCGCAGCTGGCTGCGCTCCAGCAGGCCCCGTTTAATTGCTCGATAGGCCGCCAGGGTGCCGTGGCGCTCCAGGTGATCGGGGGTGAGGGTGGTCCAGATGCCGATGCGCGGCCCGATCGAGTCGGCTGCTTCGATTTGATAACTGCTCATCTCCATCACCAGCCAATCGACTGGCTGGCCAGCTTGCAGGCAATGCCGCAGCACTAGCTCGGCGGCGGAGATGCCGACGTTGCCGCCCATCGGCGCCCGCAAGCCGGCATGGCGCAGCAGGTGGCTGACCAGGTGGGTGACGGTGGTCTTGCCATTGGTGCCGGTGATACCGATCCAGGGCACCGAGCCGCTGGCTTGCCAGGCGGGCAGCAAATCCCCCTGAACGGTCACGCCTCGCTGGCGCAGGGCCACCAGGGTGGGATGGTCCCAGGGGATGCCAGGGCTGACCACCACAGCGTCCCAGGGGCCGAGGGCCTCAAGGGCGGCGAGCTCCAGAGGCACCCCCAGGTGCACCTGTATGCCCTCTGAACGCAGAATCTCCGCCTGGCTCTGCTGCTGGGGGCCAGCCTGGCTTTCCAGCAGCGATACCTCCTGCCCCTGGAAATGCAACAACCGGGCCACCCCCATACCCGAGCGACCCAGGCCGATTACCGCGGTGCGGACTGAAGCTTTGGGCGAGCCGGCAGGGGACGAGGCGATTGCTTGCGCCGGAGTCAACAGAACTTAAAAAATAAGGGAGTGGGCGATACTGGAATCGAACCAGTGACTCCTACCGTGTCAAGGTAGTGCTCTACCTCTGAGCTAATCGCCCAAGCCCCAGGAACCTAGCAGCCGGTCGCCACCCAGCGCCTCGCCAGCTACCCAGCGCCCCTCTGAAGTCCACCCGGCGCCTCGCCAGCCGGCACCTGGCCAGCCGGCGCTCCAGCGCCCGCACCCAGTCGCCAGCGAAGAGTCGCCGCCTCAGGGGCCCAGCTCAACGCCTTAATCCAGCTCAGCGCCTTAACAGGGTGAGCCGCCAGCGATCGCGCTTGGTAATGGTCATTTGCTCCAGTTCCAATTCGCCGCGGCCAGCCA
The DNA here is from genome assembly GCA_002396505.1 of Cyanobacteria bacterium UBA5018. Classification (GTDB taxonomy): domain Bacteria; phylum Cyanobacteriota; class Cyanobacteriia; order PCC-6307; family Cyanobiaceae; genus UBA5018. Next base: position 24,579 of record DGYA01000140.1, read on the forward strand.
GCTGCACGCGATCTCCAACCGCCAATTCCTTACTGGGGCTGCTCACCGAGCGCCAGTTGATGCGCACCTCCCCCTGGCGGATCAGCTCGGCCATCCGAGCGCGCGACAGACCAAAGCCCGCCGAGGCGACGGCATCCAGCCGCAGCGACGCCTCCACAGTATTTAGCCGTTTGGGGTTGCGAACCGCCGGCAATTGCAGATCCGCCAGGGGGCGGGCCTCCAAGCGCACCTCCACGCTGCGCACATTGGTTTGGCAGCCATCCAGTCTTTGGGCCAGGTCGCTGGTGACGATCGCCTGGCCGCCGCGATCGCCCAGTCTCCATACATCCCCGAGGTCTGCCGCCGCGGCGCCGGCCGCCCAGAGGGCCTGGCGCAGATCGTCGGCCTCGGCGGGATCGAACAGAAAATTGCCGCTGATCTCCAAGCCAGTCAGCTCTCCGGCCAGGTCTACGGGCAGTTCTCCGACCAGCTCGCCTGCCAGTTGGGAGGGTTCCTGGCTGGATTCCCGGCGCTGGAGCAGCAGTCGCCGCCGCTCGGCTCCGGGGTAGCCACCGTCGCTGTGCAGCGTCAGTTCGCTGAGCTGACCCAGGCAGGCCTCCGCTTCCTCCCGCAGGGCGCCGCCCAGGAAGGCGGTCCATTGGGGCTGCCAGGTGCGCAGCACCGTTTCGGCAGAGGCGATCAGGGGTTCGAGCAGCTGGGGATGGCGCGAGCCCCGCAGCAGCTCATGGCGGGGCAGCATCTCAGCTATCCGACAGGCGCACCACCGCTTTGGGGCGTGCCTGTTGCAGGGTGGTCCAGGGCATCTCGACGCCGTTGGCCGTCTCCACCAGCAGCAGCCAGTTGCCCTCCTCCAGGCGATTGCGCAGGCTGCGGATGCGGTCGTCCGCTTCTGAGCGCACCGAGGCCGCCGCGGCATAACTGCCCATCCAGCCGGAGCCCAGGCCCAGCAGGGCGCCGATCAGGTGCTGACTCCAGGCGCCAAAGAAGGCGAAGGTATCCAGATCGGTCATGTAGGTGAAGGTGAGGCCAGCCATAAAGCCAAATGGCAACAACCAGCGCACCAAATTCTTTTGGCGCTGGCGACGGGCGGCGGCGGGGTTGAGCTGAACCACCTCATTGATCGGCATTTCCCCCTCGCCGATGGCGGTGAGCAAAGCCAGGGGCGGTTGCTGGGCCGCCAGCTTTTCCCGTAGCAGCTTCAGACGCTCGTGTCGGTCGATTACCAACACCACCCGCGTGGCCAACCGCTTCCCCCTGCCGCCGCAGGGCGGACTGTTCAAATCACTTCCATTCTGGCGCCCAGGCAGGCGCCCCATGGGGCCAGTGGAGTGATCAGTGGCGGGGGCTGGCGGCAGCGGCTCTCTACACTGCACCTCCGGCTCTCTGAACTCCCCGCCGGGCATGACAAAGGTACTGATCTCCGATCCCATCGATCAGGCGGGGATCGACATCCTGTCCCAGGTGGCCCAGGTGGACGTCAACACGGGCCTGTCGCCCCAGGAGCTTGAGGCGATCATCGGCGATTACGACGCCTTGATGATTCGTTCGGGCACCACTGTTACCGCCTCAATGATCGAGGCCGCCAAGAAGTTGCGCATCATCGGCCGGGCCGGTGTAGGGGTCGACAACGTCGACGTGCCCGCCGCCACCAAGCGCGGGGTGCTGGTGGTGAACTCCCCCGAGGGCAACACGATCGCCGCCGCCGAGCACGCCCTGGCCCTGATGCTTTCGCTGTCGCGGCATGTGGCCCACGCCCATGCCAGCACCATGGCCGGTGGCTGGGACCGCAAGACCTATGTGGGCAATGAGCTCTATAAAAAGAAGCTAGGCGTGGTGGGGCTGGGCAAGATCGGCTCCCACGTGGCCCGGGTGGCCAAGGCCATGGGCATGGAGTTGCTCGCCTACGACCCGTTCATCTCGGCGGAGCGGGCTCAGCAATTGCAGGTGAACCTGCTCAGCCTGGCCGAGCTGTTCGCCCAGGCCGACTACGTCACCCTGCACCTGCCCCGCACCCCGGAAACCGAGAACCTGGTCAATGCTGAGCTGCTGCGCACGATGAAACCCAGCGCTCGGCTGGTCAACTGCGCCCGCGGTGGCATCGTCGATGAGGCCGCCCTGGCGGAGGCGGTGGAGAAGGGCGTGATCGCCGGCGCCGCCCTGGACGTGTTTGCCAAAGAGCCCCTGGCGGCCGATTCACCGCTGCGGGCCGTGAAGGAGCGGCTGGTGCTCACCCCCCACCTGGGCGCCAGTACCGCAGAGGCCCAGGAAAATGTGGCCATCGACGTGGCCGAGCAGATTCGTGACGTGCTGCTGGGCCTGCCGGCCCGCAGCGCCGTGAACATCCCAGGCCTCACCCCCGATGTGCTGGAGCAGCTCAAGCCCCATCTGCAATTGGCGGAAACCCTGGGGCAGCTGCTCAGTCAACTGACCGGCGGGGCGATCGCCCAGCTGCAGGTGCGGCTGCAGGGTGAGTTCGCCTCCCATCCGGCCCAGCCCCTGGTGGTGGCGGCGCTCAAGGGCATGCTCTCCACCGCCCTTGGCGACAGCATCAACTATGTGAACGCCACCCTGGAGGCCAAGGAGCGGGGCATTCATGTGCTGGAGGTGAAGGACGAGTCGGCCCGGGATTTCGCCGGTGGTTCCCTGCAGCTCAGTTCCAGCAGTGCCAAGGGCGACCACACCGTCACCGGCGCGGTGTTTGCCGATGGCGAGCTACGGATCACCAGTGTCGATGAATTCCCGGTGACGGTGAATCCAAGCCGTTACATGCTGTTTACCCGCCACCGAGACATGCCGGGCATCATCGGTAAGTTGGGCTCCCTGTTGGGCCAGCACAACGTCAATATCGCCTCGATGCAGGTGGGCCGTCGCATCGTGCGCGGCGATGCGGTGATGGTATTGAGCGTGGACGATCCGATCCCCTCGGATCTGCTTACCGCGATCCATGCCATCGAAGGCATCCAGACAGCCAATCCGGTGACCCTCTAGATGGGTTTGGCCTGGTGGCGGCTGGAGATGGCCGCCCTGCCTGAATTGGAGGAGTCGCTGCTCTGGAAGCTCAATGATCTGGGCATATCCCGAGTGGCGGTGGGCCACCACCCGGAGACGCCCGCCGAGCGGCGGCTGATCGCCTGGCTGCCCCAGGTGGACTGGCCGGAGCAGGAGCTGCCGCAGCTGGAGCGCAGCCTGGCGCCGCTGGCGGCCACTTTCGACCTGGAGCTGCCGCCGATCCAGTGGACCCAGCAGTGCGATGAGGATTGGAGCCTGGCCTGGAAGCAGCATTGGCAGCCCGATCCGGTGGGCGAGCGGCTGTTGATCCTGCCCGCCTGGCTGGAGCTGCCCCCGGAGTACGCCGATCGGCTGGTGATCCGCATGGATCCAGGCAGTGCCTTTGGCACCGGCAGCCATCCCACCACCCGCCTCTGCCTGGAGGCGATTGAAGCCTTGGCTGTCGCCAGGGGCCTCCAGAGCGGCGGTCCCCCAGACCTGGGGCCCATGCGGGTGGCAGATCTGGGCTGTGGTACCGGCATCCTTGGCCTGGCGGCTTTGCTCCAGGGGGCAAGCAGCCTGGCTGCCGTGGACACAGATTCCCTGGCGGTGCGCGCCAGCCGCGAAAACCTGGCCAGCAGTGGTGTACACGCTGCCGTCGAGGTGGGCCAAGGCTCCGTGGAGACCCTGGCGACCCTGCTGAAGGGCCAACCGGCCGACCTGCTGCTCTGCAACATCCTGGCGCCGGTGATCGAGGCCCTCTGTCCCGCCTTCCACACCGTGCTGGCCGCCGACGGGGTGGGTCTGCTCAGTGGCCTGTTGGTGGATCAGGCTCCGGGCTTGCAACAGGCCTTGGCAGCAGAGGGCTGGCGGGCGGAGCTCAGCGCGCAGCAGGGGCGCTGGGGGCTCTTAGTGTTACATAAGGCACACTGATCTGTGACCAGCCTTTGATTGGCCTTCTCCGACTTGAACGCTCAAACCGCCGGGAACAGGCTGCTCCGGATGTATGAATGGCGGGTCCTACAGGTCCGGTTCGCCGGTCGCCTGTGAGCCCCAACTTCTTCCATGGCTTCCTACAAGGTCACCCTCATCAACGAGAGCGAGGGTCTCAACAAAACTATTGAGGTACCCGACGACCAGTACATCCTTGATGCTGCTGAGGAGCAGGGAATCGACCTGCCATATTCCTGCCGCGCTGGCGCCTGCTCCACCTGTGCTGGCAAGCTGACCGCAGGCACCGTTGATCAAAGCGATCAGAGCTTCCTTGATGACGACCAAATTGAAGCTGGCTATGTGCTGACCTGCGTGGCCTATCCCACCAGCGACTGCACCATCAAGACCCACTCCGAAGAAGAGCTGTATTGAGCAGCCGGTTCGGTTAGGCCGCCTGGTGATTCTACGAGCAATCGCTAATTTTCCGGCTTTCAGCTTTTGAATCCATCGCTGTCCAATTGAATCAGCCGACCTAGCGATAAGTCCTCAAAGCTTTCGCAATGGTATCCTCGAGTTCCCCAGGCATTGCCGGGAACGCGCTACGAATTATCTCTCTAATCTGATAATTCAACCAATTTGTTGGCTTACTTGCCGGCAGGTAGTTTGAAAATTTTTAGGGCGGCTCCTTTGTTGGTGCCGTCCTTTTTTTTAGCCTGCCCCACTAGCTTATGGATTATTGGAATTCGGTTTGTTTCGATGCAATGTTCCGAGTCCAGAGTTTCGCGTCTAATGGTCCGCGTCTAATGGTCCGCGGCCAATGGTCCAGGTCCAATGGTCCAGGTCCAATGGGTCCAGGTCCAATGGTCCAGGTCCAATGCTCCAGGTCCAATGCTCCAGGTTCAATGTTCCTTGCCCAATCACCACTCCAGCTTGTCTGGCAAGGGATTTGCGTTTAACCTTGATCAATCAACTTGATCGATCAGATTGGAATTTGGCGATTTTCCAACTCTCTGGCTATGGTTTAGCGTCCGGCCAAGCTCACGGTTGGTTTTTTGATGTCTAGCGCCGCCGCCAGCGCTGCCTCCCAAGGCCTTGCCTTGGCCGCTGCCCAGCCGAGCCAGGCCCGGGTGCTGCTGGAGCCCGGCAGCGAGCACACCAGTCCCGGCGGCCACTACAGCTACCGAGTTTTGGGGCCCTGCTGCCGCCTGTTCGACCGTGAGGAGCTGCCCTGGCCCTGTTGTCGCCTGGCATGGCGCAGCAAGGAGCCCAGCTGGCGCCGGGTGGGTCGTCGCTTTGTAGCCGATCTTGCGGCCCGTCGCTGCCCTTCCTATGCGGTGGAATTGCTGCAACCTGGCGCCCGTTCCACCCGCACCGTGATCACATTGTTTCCAATCCGCTTGACTCCAGTTCTGCAGGAATGGTGGTATAGCAAATTGCCCGCATCTTTAGATCCATCCAATATCAGTCCAACCCAGTCTCAAGAGCCAGTCTGATTTTTATTGGCGCTTGTTGCTTCAGCAGACTGGCGGAGGTCGCCCAGGGGCAACTCAACCGGGGGCGTCCGCTGGCCAGAGACAGGCTGGCATCAGTTTGGCTGGCAGCAAAAAACCGGCCCTTGTGGGGCCGGCTGGTCAGTCAAGTGATTTTAATCTTGGGAAATTTGGCTAACTAATTTGGCTACTTAGGTGATCTGACTGAGCCAATTCCACCGAAGCGGTTAAACTAGCCCGCTGATCCAGCGATCAGAAGTAGATCTTGCCGCCGCCCCATTGGATGCCCTGCACCTTGGGGGAAACCAAGATGTAGCCGGCCATGAGGTTGAGGTCGGCATCGTCAAGATCGCGCATCTTCACGAAGATATCGCTGCTTTTTATGCTGGGGTGTACGTCGGAGATGCTGAACTCACCGTCATAGCTGGTGGGATCCTTCATGTAGTCCACCAGGGCGGCGACATTGTCGCGAGCCGGTGTGGCGAGGGCCAGGGTTGTGGGGTCAAGGCCCACGTTTTGGTTCGTCTTGGTAATGCCGCCGGCATGGCATTCACCGCAGCTGTTGTTGAACAGCTTCTTACCGGTTTTGATCTCCTGTTCAGAGAAGGTCACCAGGGTGCCGTCGGGGGAGGCGGGCACGGTGAGCTGATCTGCCGTCCATTGGGCAGCGAGGGCGGGAGCTCCGAAGCCGGCGCACAGCAGCAGTGCCAGAGGTAGCGCCAGAAGCGTGCGAGCCAGCGCGCGAATGGCTGAGGAGAAGGAGGAGGCCATCAAGGAAAGCCGGTCGGGAGAATCCGGGCGGAAGGACGGTGATCACCGCATCGGAGACCTTGTATCACGGGCGGCGGGGCCTCTGGGAGCGAAACAGGAGAACTGTTGCAGGCCCTGATCTAGCCGCTGCCGCATTTAGGGCCCGGCCCAGGCCAGTTCAGTCGCCGCCGGGGGCCGCCTGGGCCGGATCTAGCTGCTCCGTGGGCTAGTCAGCGGGCGCTGTTCTGCCGGCTAGTCAGCGGGCTAGTCAGGGGGCTGCTCAGCGGGCTCCTGGCCGGCCACCTCCAGGCTCATGAAGTCCTTGGCCAGCAGCGTGTTGGCAAAGATCGCCCGGGCCTCCGCCAGCAGGTCGTCTGGGGTGACCGGATTGCCGGGCATGTAGCGGGGGCTGAGGTGGGTGAGCACCAGTTGCTTCACCCCGGCGGCCAGGGCCGTCTGGGCCGCCATGGTGCTGGTGGAATGCTGCCGCTGGAAGGCCATCGCCGCTTCCGCGTGGGCGAAGGTGCTCTCGTGGATGAGCAGGTCGGCGCCGCGGGCCAAGGCCACCGCCGCTTCGCAAAACACCGTGTCCGTGCAGTACACGACGCTGGCCCCCGGCCGCGGCGGGCCGCAGAGGCTGGCGCCGCGAATGATGCGACCGTCGTCGAGGTTGACGGTGCGGCCCAGCTTCAGTTGGGCATAGATCGGGCCGGGCGCGATGCCCAGCTGTTGGGCGCGGGCCACATCAAAGCGACCGGCCCGCGGTTTCTGATCCACCCGGTAGGCGTAGGCCGGCACCCGATGGGTGAGCGGCGTGCAGCGCACAGAGATATCCCCGTCATCGAGCAGCAGCTTGCCGCTGGCGGCGGCCTGGCGCACGGGGTGGGTGCGCAGCGGATAGCCGATGCGGGTGGAGCTGGTGCGCAACACCCCCTCCAAATAATCGGGCAGTGGATCGGGGCCGTAGAGATCCACGCCGGTGCAGCTACCCGCCAACCCCATGCTGGCCAACAGGCCCGGCAACCCAAAGACGTGGTCGCCGTGCATGTGGGTGATGAAGATGCGGCTGAGCTGGCTCACCCGCAGTTCACTGCGCAAAAACTGATGCTGGGTGCCCTCGCCGCAGTCAAATAGCCACAGCTCGCTGCGCTGCGGCAGCCTCAGGGCCACTGCCGAAACATTGCGTCCCCTGGTGGGCACGCCCGAACTGGTGCCCAGAAAGGTGACCTGCACGCCCTTGGTGCCTCTGGCGCATGCTGCCACGGCGGCCACAATGGCTGGCTAGAGAGATTTGATCGCTTGCCCGCCCCCTGCCCTCCTCGAGCCTGGCTGGCTGGCCTCAGCCTGGTGGGGCTACCGCTGTTACTGGCCACCAGCGCCAGCCGGTTGGCCCTGGCCCAGGAGGGCGCCGGCCCCCCGGTGCGGGTGCTCGTGTGGGAGGCGGCTCAGCTGCCCCTGGCGGCCCTGGATCGGCCCCTGCGCCTGACGGGGGCGGATCCAGGTGGCTGCGGCGCCGGCGCCACAGCCGCTAATTCCGCCGCTGGCCCAGCTGCCAGGGATCAGGCGGCTGGTGGTTCGCTGCTACTGGCACCAGGGCAACTGGCCCGCCTTTGGCTCGAGCGCGGTCAATTGGTGGTCGAGGCGGCCAATGGGCGCAGCGCCCTGCCAGCAGCGGCCTGTTACTGGCTGGCAGTGGAAGCCCCTGGGGGGGGCCTGGGCTCGAGCAGGCGGGAACGGGATGGCTCGGCAGCCCCAGAGGCTGCTGCCGCACCTCTGGCGGGGGCTCCAGCCGCTGGTAATGGAATTGGAGCAGGGGCTACCGGTGCCGGTGCGGTCGGAGCTGCCAGCGGGGCCGCTGCTGGGACTGGCGCTAGCGGCTCAGTTGGTGGCGCTAGTGCTGGCGCGGTTGGCGGCTGGACTGGTGACGCAGTTGGTGGCCGGGGCGATCTGCAGATCGGGGAGCGCCGCTACCGCGGTCAGTTGCAGATCCTGCCCATTGACTCCGGCCTGCGGGTGATCAACCATCTGCACCTGGAGCAGTATTTGGCGAGTGTGGTGGGCAGTGAGATGCCGGCCAGCTGGCCCCAGGCCGCCTTGCGGGCCCAGGCGGTGGCGGCGCGCACCTATGCGCTGCGCCAGCGCAAGCCGCGGGCCCTGTTCGATGTCACGGCCACCACGGCCAGCCAGGTGTACCGGGGCTTGGAAGCGGAAACCGCCTCCACCCGAGAAGCGGTGGCCGCCACCAGAGGCCAGGTGCTGCTATTTGAAGGCGGCCTATTGGATGCGGTTTTTCACAGCAGCAGCGGTGGTGCAAGTACCGAAAACAGCGGTGAAATCTGGAATCAGCAACTGCCCTATCTGGTCAGCGTGCCCGACCTGGACGATCTCAGTCCGGTGAAAAATTGGCAACAGACCCTGGCACCGGAACTGCTGCGCAAGGCCTTTGGCGAGATCGGCGGCGCCCTGCGCATCGAGGTATTGACCACCAGCGCCAGTGGACGCATTCGCCAGGCCCGGGTGACAGGTCCGGCGGGCACTCTGCTGCTCAGTGGCACCCAGTTGCGCAGTCGCCTGGGCCTGCGCAGCACCCTGGTGCGCTTTGAAAGTGTGACGCTGGATCCAGTGACCAATCGGCCGCTAGATCCAGCGGCGCAGCCCACCTGGACGACGCTGCCCAGCTCGCCAAAATTGGCACCTAGCGCTAGGCCAATTAGCGCGATGTCGCCAGGTAATACGGCGTTTGGTAATACAGCGTTTGGTAATACAGCGTTTGGCAATACAGCTTTGGGCAATACAGCAGCTGGTAATATATCACCAGGAAATATATCAACAGGAAATATATCACCAGGAAATAGCAGTGGCATCAGCGTGCCGCTGGCTGGCGGTTCCACCCCGAACACTTTCGGCGCAATTAATTATCGCTCAATTGCCAGCGGCTCAGCTACTTCTGGCTCGCCGGTTTCTGGTGCGATTAGCCCCGCATCAAAAACTGCTCTAGCCATAAGCCCGCTCACGGCGAGCTCGGCGGCAGCTGTTGCCGCTGCGGGTAATGCCTCCCAGGCTGGTACTGCCGTAGGTGGTTATGTCCCAGGCATGCCTACTAGCAACAGCCTGGCGTCGTTGCTGCCGCCACCGCCCCTATTGCCGGCGATCGTGCCCGAGCCGCTGCAGCTCACCCCGCCCACCCTGCTGGCGATTGGCCGCGGCTTTGGCCATGGCGTGGGCATGAGCCAATGGGGTGCCTACGGCCTCGCCCGCCGCGGCGAGGACTACCAGCGGATCCTGCTCCACTACTACCGGGGCAGCGAGCTGCGGCCCTACCCCGCCGCCCTGGTGAGCCCTTGAGATGCAGCTGATCGCCTGCGATGACGCCCCGATGGTGGCTGCGGCGGTGGCCGATCGCCTGCTGGAGCAGCGCCGCGTCGCCTTGGCTGCCAGCCCAGGACCTCTGGGGTTGGCTACCGGTCGCACGATGGAGCCGGTGTACGCCGCCCTGGCGGAGCGCTGGTGGGCCCTGAGCGCTGGGGAGCGCCAAGCTTTGCAGCGCGGTTGGCTCAGTTTCAACCTGGATGAATACGTGGGCTTAGGCCCTGCGGATCCCAGCTCCTTCAGTGCCGTGATGGCTCGCCAGTTGGTGGCCCCCCTGGGGCTCGATCCGAGCCAGGTGCGCCTGCCCGACGGCCGCGCCGGCGATCCCCACCAGGAGGCCAGCCGCTATGGCGCTGAGTTGGCCGCCGCCGGTGGGGTGGATCTGCAACTACTGGGGCTGGGGCTCAATGGCCATGTGGGCTTCAACGAACCCCCCTGTACGGTCCAGGCGGCCTGCCGCTGTGAACCGCTCACGCTCACCACTCGCCAGCAAAATGCCGCCGATTTTGGTGGCGATGCGGCCTTGGTGCCCGCCCAGGCCATCACCCTGGGGCTGCGGGAGATCTACGCCGCCTCGTCAATCCTGTTGGTGGTGATCGGGGCAGCCAAAGCCGCCGTGCTGCAGCGGCTGCTGCATCAGCCCCCCAGCCCGGAGCTGCCGGCGAGCTGGTTGCGGGGCCATCGCCAGTTCACCTTGATCGCCGATCGGGCCGCCCTAACGGGCGGCGCCTAACCAAGCTCAACCCAGGGATTGCAGCTGTTCGATAGCGCTGGGATCGGCCTCCAGGTTGGTGGCGAAGCTGCGCACATCGTCGAGGGAATCGATCGCATCGAGCATGCGCAGGCAGCGGCGCAGCTGCTCTAGATCGCTGAGCTTGCAGGCGGTTTGGGGTATCCAGCGGTGCTCCCAGCCAACCACGCTCCAGCCCTGGCGCCGCAGGCCATCTTGAAGGCGTTCCAGATCGGCGTAGGCCGCGAACACCTCTGCGCCGCCGGGGGCGGGCGCCTCTGGATCGCCATCGTCTTCCAGCAACTCGTAGCCCAGCACCGCCGGCCCGCCGCTCCCCTCCAGCTCCAGCAGGCTCTCCAAAAGGGTTTCCTCCGCAATCGCTGCGGCCTGATTGGTTGGCTTATCTGCTGCCTGGTTGGCTGCGGAAGCTTTGGCTGCTGAAGCTTTGGCTGCTGAAGAATTGCCAGCCGCTAACCGCACGGCGCTGCGCTGCTCAAACATGTAGCCAACGCAGCCGGATTCACCCAGGTTGCCGCCGTTTTTGCTGAAGGCCAGGCGCAGGTCGGCGGCGGTGCGGTTGCGGTTGTCGGTGAAAGCTTCCACCAGCACCGCCACGCCACCGGGCCCATAGCCCTCGTAGCGCACGCTTTCAAACTGCTCGTCTTCGCCGCTTAGCTGGCCGGAGCCCTTGGCGATCGCCCGCTCGATGTTGGCGTTGGGCATGCCGGCCGCCTTGGCCTTTTCAATGGCGGTGCGCAGCTGGAAGTTGCCCGCCGGATCGGCACCGCCCCTGGCGGCCACGAGGATTTCGCGGGCTACGCGGGTGAATACGGCACCCCGCTTGGCATCGACTACGGCCTTGGTGCGCTTGATCTGGGCCCACTTGCTGTGGCCGGCCATCGCTCTGGGGGAATGGGGAAGGAAAAAGGTGGCGCGGCAGCTAAGGGAGCTGGGCGGGGCCCGGCGGCAGACACCTCAGCTGGCGGCATCAAAGACCAATTTTGGCTGCAGAAGACCGTCGCTTCCGGCTCGGGCCATGCCCGCCAGGTTGCCATCCGGCCCGAGCACCAGCACCGGCGTATCCGGGGCGTGGGCCTGCAGCGGCGGGAAGGCCCGCCCGCAGCGCCAGCCCCCCCACTGCTCTGGCTGCAGTTGCTGGCAGGCGAAATCACTCAGCACCAGGCGGGGATCCAGCAGCGGCGGCAGACAGCTGGGATCGAGCTGCTCCAAGCGCACCGCCTGGTGCAGGCCCAAGCCCAGGGCGGCGGTGCGGCGCAGGCGGGCAAGGCTGCCGCCGCAGCCGAGGGCGGCCCCCAAATCCCGGGCCAGGGAGCGGATGTAGGTGCCGGCCGAGCAGTGCACCTCCAGCTCCAGCTCACCGCTCTGGGCATCCCAGCCCAGCAGATTCAATTGGTGGATGGTCACCGCCCGAGGCGCCAGCTCCAGGGCCTCGCCGCGGCGGCTGCGGACGTAGGCCCGCTCGCCATCCACGTGTACGGCGGAAATTTGAGGTGGCCGCTGTTGAATCGCACCGCGAAAGGCTGCCAGGGCCCGCTCCAGCTCAGCGCTATCGAGCTGGGGTACGGGACGCTGTTCGAGCGGCTCGCCCTCTAGATCGTCGGAGCTGGTGGTGATGCCCAGCTGGATCACGCCCCGATAGGCCTTATCGCCGCTGAGGTAGGGCAGCAGCCGGGTGGCGGGGCCCAGGGCGATGGGCAGCACCCCCGTAACCGCTGGATCGAGGGTGCCGCCATGACCGACCCGGCGCAGGCCATAGGCCCGCCGCACCCGCGCCACGCAGGCATGGGAGCTGAGGCCGGCGGGCTTGTCCAGCACCAGGAAGCCACAGGGTGTGGCTGGGCCGCAGGGAGTGGTTGGGCCGCAGGCAGTGGCTGACGTCACAAGCAGCTCAGCGGGCCTGGGGCCAGCGGCGCAGCGGTTCAGCCGAGGGCAATGTTGATCCGCTTGCGGGTGCGCAGGTCGCGCTTGATCGTGTCGAAGTTCACCACGCCGTCCACCAGGGCGAACAGGGTGTCGTCTGAGCCGCGACCAACATTGATGCCGGGCAGCACGGAGGTGCCGCGCTGGCGAATCAGGATCGAACCGGCCGTGACGCTCTCACCGCCGTAGGCCTTGACACCCAGGCGCTTGGAGTTGGAGTCGCGACCGTTGCGGGTGGAACCCGTGCCTTTCTTGTGGGCCATGGGGGGAAGGAATGTTTAGGAAGCAGTTGAACAGAAGAATGGGGCCGAGTGAGGCCAGGGTCTTGCCGGTGTTCAGCCAAGGCCCTAGCTAGCTGAGGCCTTGGCCGCGTCAGGCCAGGGCCTTGCCGGCCACCGTGATCGACTCCACCATCACCCGGGTGAGCTCCTGGCGATGGCCGTTCTTGCGGCGGGTTTTTTTCTTATGGCGCATCTTGTACACGATCAACTTGGTACCACGGCGGTGGGCCATCACCTTTAGCTCGACGCTGGCGCCGCTCACGTAGGGCTGGCCGAGGCTGACGGCCGTGCCGTCGTTCACCAGCAGCACGCTGTCCAGGGTGACGGTGCTATCGACCTCGGCGACCAGCCGATCGATGTCGTAGTAGCGGTTTGGCTGCAGCCAGAACTGCTGACCGGAGGCTTCGACGATCGCGTAGGGACCGCTGCTGGTGGTGGGAGTGGATTCGCTCATGGCGGCAATGGTGTGGACAGGCTGACGGAAGATCGCGGTGCCCGGCGAGCCCCAAGGGGTTGGGGCCGACGGGGGTCCAGGGCTGAGATGGCCGCTGCCGTCTAGGCAGTGGCCGCTGCTGGCGGGGCGATCAGGCCGTCATTTGGCCTGGCGCACACAAATGGAAGACAAACAATGATCCTCGGGTTTTGGCGCCGCTTTCGTCAAGATGAGAAGTCATGTCGCGGGGAACCGCCGCGGCCCTCGCTCGTCCCTATCGGCTGTCGATGCCCGTAACGGCCCTCACCATTGCCTGTTTGATCCGCGATCAGCGCCTGCTGGACTGCTGCCGCCTCAGGCTGGGCGATACGGCCCTGCGGCTGGAGCCCCTCGATTGGAGCGCTGATCCGGTGGCTCAGTTGCGCCAGCGCCGCGCTGGCTTTGACGGGCTGCTGCTGGAGCGTGGGGCGCTCGATGGTGAAAACGGCCAGCTGCTGCGCGACAGTGGTCTGCTGTTGCCGGCGGTGGTGATCGGCGAAGTTAGCGGCGATATCGACTACCACCCCACCGAGCTGCACCTGCCCCCGGACCAGCTGGAGCAACTGCCCTACAGCATGGACGCGGCGATTTCCGGCTTCCTCCGCAAGGGTATGGAGGCTGGTAACCCGGCGGCCAGCAGCCCTGGTTGCGAGCAGTTATCCGCCCAAGACCAAGATGCGGCCCACTGGAAGCCCGTCAGCCGCCTGAAGGGCAGACTTGGCTATCTGGGAGTTTTTTATAAGCGCGATCCATCCCGTTTTCTGCGCAAGCTTCCCGACCAGGAACGGGAGCATTTACTGGGTTCTCTGGAACGCACCTATCGTGATTTGCTGTTGAGCTACTTTCGCGATCCGGCGGCGGCGAATCAGGCCTTGGAGAGTTTTGTGAACACGGCTTTTTTCTGTGATCTTCCCGTGACCAAAGCCGTTGAAATTCACATAAACATGATTGACAATTTCGATAAACAGCTTAAGATGGAAGGGCACAAGAGCGATTTTCTCCAGGACTACCGCCTTGCCCTCATTGATGTCATGGCCCACCTCTGTGAGATGTATCGCCGCTCCATGCCACCAGATTTACCAATGTCCCCCGCCCTTACCAGCCTGTCTGCCACCAAGGCAGACAGCGCTGCCACAGCTTGATTCTTTGTGTCAGTTATGAGTCCTCGCAAGACCTACATTCTCAAGCTCTATGTGGCGGGCAACACGCCCAATTCCATGCGGGCCCTGAAAACACTCCGCAATATTCTCGATGAGGAGTTTCGAGGTGTATACGCTCTCAAGGTGATCGATGTGCTCAAAAATCCACAGTTAGCCGAGGAGGACAAAATTTTAGCCACCCCCACCTTGGCGAAGATTTTACCACCACCGGTACGTCGGATCATCGGCGACCTCTCTGACCGTGAGCGGGTGCTAATCGGCCTGGACCTCCTCTATGACGAGCTCTCGGAAGAGTCAATGTTTGAAATCGATGACGAGGTTGTCCATGAAGATTTAGCCGAGAACTCAGCGGATACTCTCGCCGATAATTCGGCCGGTGATTTGGCCGATGATTCGGCTGATAGTTCGACTGGTAGTTCAGCTAGTGATTCCGCAAATGATTCGGCTGATGATTCAGCAAATCGTTCGGTCAAGGCCAAAATCGATAACTTGGCTGCCGCGCCAGCTCGCAATTCAACGGGCGATTTAGCCACTGATTCACCTGGTCGTAAAGCGACTAAACCCGCTGCCAAAACAGCCAATACGGCGGCCAATGACACAGCTTGTTGATCACACAGTCTGCAGACAACGGTACCTACCAATGATAGGGCCAAAAAATGATGAGGTTCACTAATGGCAGAGCCTGCAGATGATGGGGGTGACAGATCATGAGCCCCACAGATTAAGGGGTCCACGGATTACCAGACCTGCGGATGATGCGCTGCTTGATCTTTAGCTTTGAATAGTGCTAGCGAATGCTTCGCAAGCGATCACTTTCTACTTAATTTTCTTTTTGGATTTCTCCCTCGATGCAGGATTCAGCCGCCAAGTCCAACGCCTTGCTACAGGTGCAGAAGCTGCCCACTGGTATTGAGGGTTTCGATGATGTCTGCCATGGTGGGCTGCCCATCGGTCGATCCACCCTGATCAGCGGCACCTCCGGCACCGGCAAGACCGTATTTTCCTTAAACTTCCTGCATAATGGCGTTCGGCAATATAATGAGCCAGGCATCTTTGTAACCTTCGAGGAATCCCCAACGGATATCCTGCGCAATGCCGCCAGTTTTGGTTGGAATTTGCAAGACATGGTAGACAGAGATAAGTTATTTTTGCTGGATGCATCGCCGGATCCAGGCGGACAGGATGTGGCCGGCAGTTTTGATTTGTCTGGTTTGATTGAGCGTATTCACTACGCCATTCGCAAGTACAAAGCCAAGCGGGTGGCAATTGACTCAATTACGGCTGTCTTTCAGCAATACGATGCGATTTCAGTATTGCGACGGGAGATTTTCCGCCTGATCGCCCGGCTGAAGGAGATTGGTGTCACCACGGTGATGACCACTGAGCGCATCGACGAATATGGCCCGATTGCCCGTTATGGCGTGGAAGAATTTGTATCGGATAACGTGGTGATCCTGCGCAATGTGCTGGAGGGAGAGCGCCGCCGTCGCACCGTGGAGATTCTCAAATTGCGCGGCACCACCCACATGAAAGGGGAATTTCCGTTCACCATGGGTAGCCATGGCATAAATGTCTTTCCCCTGGGTGCCATGCGGCTCACCCAACGCAGCTCTAACGTGCGCATTAGCTCGGGTGTGCCGAAGCTGGATGAAATGTGCGGCGGCGGCTTTTTCAAAGATTCGATCATTTTGGCCACCGGCGCCACCGGTACTGGTAAGACTCTATTGGTGAGTAAGTTTGTGGAGGATGCCTGCCGCAGCAAGGAGCGGGCGATCCTGTTTGCCTATGAGGAATCCCGGTCTCAGCTGCTGCGCAATGCCACCAGCTGGGGTATAGATTTCGAGCAGATGGAACAGGATGGGCTACTAAAAATTATCTGCGCCTATCCCGAGTCAACTGGCCTAGAGGATCACCTACAGATTATCAAGACGGAAATCAGCCAATTCAAGCCTTCGCGTATGGCGATCGATTCCCTCAGCGCCCTGGCCCGTGGCGTCAGCCACAATGCCTTCCGCCAGTTCGTGATCGGCGTTACTGGCTATGCCAAGCAGGAAGAAATTGCCGGCTTCTTTACAAATACTTCCGAAGAATTTATGGGTAGTCACTCAATCACTGACTCGCACATTTCCACGATTACCGATACGATTCTAATGCTGCAGTACGTGGAAATTCGCGGTGAGATGGCCCGGGCGCTCAATGTGTTCAAGATGCGCGGCTCATGGCATGACAAGGGCATTCGCGAATTTGTGATCACCGGCAACGGACCAGAGATCAAGAATTCCTTCTCTAACTTTGAGCGGATCATCTCCGGTGTGCCCCATCGCATCAGCAGTGACGAGCGGAGCGAATTATCCCGGATTGTGCGTGGCGTAGACAGCGAAGGCTGAGGCTATAGTTGTCAGGATTAAATATAATTATCAGGTTTAGATTTAATTGGTAGGATGAGATGTGACTGTCAGGCTTAGATGCAATTGCCAGGTTTAGATGTAATTAGCAGGTTTAGATGTAATTAGAATGTTAATTCGTGAAATAACCCTGTTGTTCCTTGGTAAATGCTGCAGCTGAAAGATCGAAGGTAATCCAGTTGTCCTGCTCCAGCTGGTCCGGGCAAGCTGCCCTTAGCAACCTGGACTTGGCATGGGGGCCTTCCTTGCTGGGGTTGCTCCGGCTGCTGGGCCTCCAGCCCTAATCTGCTGATCAGTGGCCAAGATCCGCATCCAGGCTTTTTCGGCCCTGGGCATCCTGCTACTGCTTCTGCAAACCCTGGTCAGCTTGGCCGCCGCCGGTGGGGGCTTAATCGGGGCCGGGCTGAACCTGGGTGCAGCCGCGATGGTCGGGGGCTGGGCGACGAGCGTGGATGGGGGTTGAATGGTGGCTTGACTCGGCCCGGATCGGAACATCCCCGGGAGCTCAGCGGTTCAAGCCGTTGCAGCCACCGCAGTTGGTGCCCCCAAGGCCTCGGCAATCAAGCGGCTGTGGTTGCGCTCGACGCGGTCAATCTCGGCCACCAGGTCCGCCGGCCTGGGCGCCTGGACCCGTTCAGCCAGGGGGGCCAGAACAAGCCACGACCAGCAACAAGTAGGCAAATCAGAATTATCCTATTGGCTTTGAATCGGCAGACTGAGCCCTAGAGCAGCAGAGCCGACCGGTCAACTTGATTGACGCCAATGGGCAATAGGGTTGACGCGGGAAAAACCCGTGCGAAGTGGATCACCCAGTTCTGGTGGCGTGATTCTCTGGCTAGGCGCCTAGCTGTCAGCGTCGCTGGCTGCCTGGATCGCGAGGCGATGAGTTCACGCCTGCGGTTGCCTACATTTGACATCAATCCCTGCCGCACCACCACCACCACCACCACCACCATCACCACCACCACCAACTGAGCAACGGTCCCTCTGGTGTACACGGGCCTAACTTGCAGCAAGCAACTGGTAGGGCTGGTGGGCCAGAAAAAACCCTGGTGGTGGCGGTGAAAAACCACCTAGGCCACAGGCGTTACACCAAGCTGCAGGAGTGGCTGGCGCCAGAGCTGTGATCCAGGATACACTTCTGGGGCCGCTGTTGACTCAAGATAGGAAACGATCTTTGCTGGTCGGAGGCAATTGCATGGTGTTCAGAATCAGGGACATCAACAGAGGCCCCGGGAATTCGCAACCCGTGAATTTCACGGCCATCGGCAATCGAGTTTTTTGCCGCTGATCCAGACGGTACGGGGCCAGAGCTCTGGATTTCCGATGGCACCGAGGCGGGGACCCGTCAGGTCGCTGACCTGAGTCCACCACCTTTCGGTGGCTCCAGTCCGGGATGGAGCGGCAGGGCTGTATTTGGAGGTCTATATTTTTTTGCTGCTTATAATGGTTTTTCCCAATTCCTGTATCGTTCCGATGGCTTGGTCGCGAGTTTAGCCCTTAAACCACCTTGAACCCCTTCTCGCTGGTGGCAACGGCTGACAATTTATACTACGCAGGTCAGGGTAATCTGTGGTTTTTGGACACACCTCTCGGTGTTTCTGTCCGCATTGTTAACCCCGCCGGAGCTGGTCCTTTCAACCCGTTTTATATGACGGCTGTTGGAACTGGCAATGACCTCTTTTTTGTAAATGGCAACGACATCTGGCGAACCAATGGCGCGGTAACAACTCGTGTGGTTATGCCATCTGGGGCTGCAACTCCGCTGCCCGCAAGTCCACGCCATCTTGCCGCAGTGGGATCGACACTGTTTTTTGGCGGCAGTGATACAGCAGGTGGGTACAGCCTCTGGGCCTATGACACCACGGCACTGCCGCCACCGGTGTGGCTCCGGTCCTTTTCTTGGTATTCAGTACAGTCCAATCCGGACGGGAGAAAGAGGCCTCTGATGCTTACTTTTGGATCGCAGCTGTTCTTTGTGGCTAATGATGGCACCCATGGCGATGAGCTCTGGCGGTCGAATGGAACTCCAGCAGGCACCGTCCAGGTGAGCGATATTGCCGTTGGAGCTATATCTTCTCTGCCAGACCAACTTACCGCCGCAGGCACTTCAATCCTCTATTTTGTGGCCAACGATGGCACCTGGGGTCGGGAGCTCTGGCGTACAGATGGAACGGCCCCTGGCACAAGGCGCGTCACCGACATCAACTTAGGCAGTGGCAATAGCAATCCCCTCGATCTCACGGTCGTGGGATCCAGGCTTTACTTCACTGCCGACGATGGCGTCAATGGCAGGCAGCTCTGGGTGACTGATCTGGTAACCGACACCGCCAGGAGGTTGACATCCAAGACGATGTGGGGCTCTGGTACCGATTTTTATGTTATAGAAAACAGTTCTGGGACGACCCGTAATCTGACGGTGGCAGCCAACATCATGTTCATGTCGGCCTACCGCACGCTCACGAGCCCCTCCGGGCCTGTCTTCGAGGGCATCGAGCTCTGGGGGTTGGATCTCACAGAGGCCAACAAACCTGCGCTGCTTGATATAATCGTAGTTAACACGACGGCTCTTCCCTCACCGGGGGTGAGGCTGTTGTTGAAATTTTCTGAGCCCATCTTTTTCGACCCTGGTGCCGTAAGCCTTTTCACCATAAGGGTTGCAGGAGTGGTACGACCTGTGGCCTCGATTGCCGCTGGTCTTGCGAACGAGCTCTCGATCATCCTGGCAGGCCCCGCACTGGTAGGCGGCAATGTGCCGGTGGAGGTTGCCTACACCGATCCCCCCGGGAATGATTTGACCGGTGTGGTCGAGGATCTGGCTGGCAACGACCTGGCCAGCTTCGTTCGCAAAGCCGAGACCTTCAGCAATGATGCTGACGTGACGGTGCTGCATCCCAATTACAGAAATCTGATCCTCAGGGGTAGTGCCCGACAGGGTACTGCAAATCTCAATGCCAACAGCATCACCGTAGATCAGATCCCGGCGGTCACAAATGTGCTGGTGGGCAATGACCTTATTGACTTCATGGACGGCGGCGGCGGAAAAGACATCTATGTTGTGACCGACCCTGCCCATCACAGCGGTGGCGAAATCAGCGACAGTGGTGCTGCTGGAGACGGCCGCGATGAGCTTCGCTTCGCATCCACCAATCCCCTGGAGCAGACATTAGTTATTTATTCGAGCGATGTGGGCATTGAGGAAGTAACGATTGGTACTGGCACCGGGGATTTCCCCGTTCTAACCGGCACAACTCCCAAAAATATTGATGCCAACCTGGCGCCAAATGGCCTCTCGATCTTCGGTAACAGCGGGGTGAACAGGCTGCGTGGAACTGTTTTTGCTGATTTCATCAATGGTGGCCTAGGGGCTGATGTCATCAACGGTGGCTCAGGGAATGATTCCATAAATGGTGGCTCAGGGCTGGATATCATGGAAGGTGGTGCCGGCTCTGATGTCTATATCGTTGGAACTGCGGCTGAGCATGGTGCTGCGGAAATTAACGACACCATCTCTGCGGGCGATATAAATGAATTGCGGTTCACCTCCACGATGATTAACGACACTATCACGGTGTTTGCGGGCGATCGAGGACTCACTCATGTGGTGCTCAGTACAGATCCAGTAGCGCCTGCTGGCACTGCTGTGCGCGCAGAAACAACGACCCTGTCTGTAAATGCTGGGGCTGCTCCCAACGCCCTGACCATTCTCGGTAACGACGGCAGGAACGTCATCACCGGCACAAGGTTTGCGGACCAGCTGGATGGCGCAGGAGGTGATGACCTGTTCATGATTTCTGACGCGACGTTTCATCCGGCCGGAGAGATCATTCGTGGTGGCAGTGGCACCGACGAAATCCGCTACAGCGCCACTGCACCGGCTCTAGTCGGTCAGACGCTTGTACTCAGCAGTTTCATCACCGGTGTGGAGCGCGTCAGCATTGGCACTGGCACTGGGGCTAAGCCCATTCTAACCAGCCTTGAGCTTAATGTTGATGCCTCTGCCGTGTCTAACGGCCTGACCATCAGTGGCAACAATGGCGCCAACAGCATCCGCGGTACTCAGCTCGCGGATGTGCTGACTGGCAATAATGGCGCCGATGTGCTGACTGGCAACAATGGCAATGACACGCTTACCGGTGGTCTAGGGCGGGACGATCTGACAGGAGGAGCAGGGGCTGATCGGTATCTATTCGATGCCCCGCTGGTTGCTGCGAACCGCGACAGGATCATGGATTTCAATCCTGGCTTAGCTGATCATGTTGCCCTTAGCAGTGCTGTCTTTATTGGTTTGCCTGCTGGCGCCTTGGCAGGCACAGCGTTCACCACTGGTACCACGGCCACTACCCCCAATCATCGTATTATCTACGACAGGCTTGGCAGCGGCTCGCTGTTCTATGATCGTGATGGCAGCGCGGCTGCTTTTACCCCATTGGAGTTTGCTGTCGTCATGCCCTTTCCCTTGGCAAGGCCCATACTTACGGCTACAGACTTCATAGTCGTTTGATCCCGCCGAAAAGGGAACTACCGCCAACGCCCCAAGGCGACCGGTGCCTTTGGTCTGGCGAATCGCTGGGTGCTGGGCGATCTGGATGGCCAGCTAAACGAATGGTGTGGCTATCTCTGGCATCCATCGCTCCTGGGCGGGCCTTTGGTCATCGGTAATCAGTAATCAGCCGTTAGCCGTCAGCTACCGGCCATCAACCACAGGCCAGCCGCCAGCAGCTATCGGCCACAAGCCAGTAGCCACCCACCAAAAGCCAGCAGCAGCTATCCACAAGCCAGCAGCAATAGAAGAATCTGGAAAACCCGCACCCCTGCCAATGGAAGCCTGACACCCCAGCTTCTCTGCTGGCAGGATCACAAGAATCGCGGTTTTTCCAGAGCTTTTCTATCGCCCACTTACCCACCTCACACCAGGCACCAATCGCCCAGCCATCAGCCATCAGTCATCAGTCATCAGTCATTAAGCCATTCACCCATTCAAATCCAGCTGGTATTGAAGCCAGCGAGCCGTGAGCCGGTCGCCCCAACATCCCGGCATCTGCTTGGCAGTTGCTTTTTGCTGCGGGCTGCCATCGGCGCCGGCGTAGGCCCTGTCGGTTTCGTAGAGCTCCCCATCTCCACCGCCATCTCCGTGGCTATCGCCGCCGCCAGCGCCACCTGCGTAGATCTCGTGCTTGCCATCGCCCTGGCCGTGGAAGCCGTTGTGGCCGCCGTGGCGGGTGATCAGCAGTTGCAGGCGGCTCGACTGGGCCGCAGGGGTGGGCGCCGCCGATTCGTCGGGGGTATTCAGGGCCGGGTTCGGGGCCGGGGCCGTGGCCTGGATCGGGGCCAGGGACAGGGCCGGGGCCACCGGCACCCAGGGATCGTCCAGGGCGTGCAGCAGCAGGCTGGGAGGCAGCTGGGCACCGGCCCGCAGCTGGGCCAGAGGACTGGCGGCGGCGTAGTAGTGCTCCACCGACCCATAGCCCCAGCGCGGCGCCGTGATCGCCGCGTCGAAGGCCCGGATTGTGCGGGGCGGGCGGGGGCCGCCAAGCGCCTGCTGTTCAGCTGGGCTGATCCCGAAGGGATCGGCCAGGGTCTGGGCGATCAGGCGCTTTAGCAGCCAGCGCTGGTAGATGCGGTTGCGGGGCAGTTCGATCTGGGCCGAACAGTCGGCCAGATCCAGGGGGCTGCTGGTGCACACCAGGCCATCCAGTTCAGCCCCCGCCAGGCAGGCATTCAGCAGCATCGTGCCCCCCAAGGAGATGCCCACCCCCAGCAGCGGCAGGGCTGCCGCGCTCACCTCCAGCTGTTTGGCCAATTTCCTTGCCTGGGCCAGCACCGGCAGTAGGTCGGCATTGCAGTTGGCGGCGTAGGTGCCTGGCGCCAGCTGGCGGCCCGGATCGGCGCCGCGCAGGTTGAGCCGCAGCACAGCCAGCTGCGCTGCCTGCAGGGTGAGCGCCATGCGCCGCAGTCCCTCCCGCTCACTGGAGCCCCCCAGACCATGGAGCAGCACCACCAGGGCCCGGGGCCGCTGACCCGCCAGCGGTCTATCCAGCAGGCCTAGCAACCGCCCCCCCCCCGGTAGGGGAAATTCGATCTTTTGGCCCTGCTCGGCTGGCAGAGCCACCGGTCGCAGGGTGTCGCGCAGGGTCTGCAGATCGGGACCCCACCAGGGGGGGCGCTGGCGGAAGCGGGGCATGCCGAGAAGCTTGAGCAGCTCCTCGGCAGAGCGCAGCTTCTCTATAACTAGCTGATTTACTGAATGGTCTAGTTGCTGATCTATTTTCTGTTCTATGCGCTGATCTAGTCTCTGGTCTAGTTGCTGGTCAACTGGCTGGTCTATGGGCTCTGGCGGGAGCGGCGCTGCGGGCAAGGTGTTCAGTCAGGTTGGGGCTAGGCGGCCACTTTGCGGCCGACCCCCAGTTCGCGCAACTCGGAGAGCAGCGAATTGAGCACAGCCTTGGCATCGCCGAACACCATTGCCGTCTGGGGAAGCTCGAACAGGGCATTGGCGATGCCTGCATAGCCGGCGCCGAGGCTGCGCTTCACCACAAACACCTGACGGGCCTGGTCTACTTCCAGCACCGGCATGCCGTAGAGCGGGCTGCTGGGGTCGGTCTTGGCATCTGGATTGACCACGTCATTGGCGCCCAGCACGATCACCACATCGGTGCGGGGGAATTCTGGATTGATAGTGTCCATCTCGATCAGCTGTTCGTAGGGCACATCGGCCTCCGCCAACAGCACATTCATGTGGCCAGGCATGCGGCCAGCCACCGGATGGATCGCGTAGCTAACTTCCGTGCCATTGGTCTCCAGCACCTTGGCCAATTCCCTTAGGGCGTGCTGGGCCTGGGCTACGGCAAGGCCGTAACCGGGAACAAACACCACCCGCTCGGCATTTTCCAGAGCCATGGCGCACTCCTCAGCACTGCAACTGGTGATCCGCGTATAACCCACCTGCTCACCGCCGCCGGCAGGCTTGGCTACCCCCAGGGCACCACCGAAGAGCACCGAAACCAGGGAGCGATTCATGGCCGTGCACATCACCTGGGTGAGGATCAGGCCCGCCGCACCCACCATGGCGCCGGCCACAATCAGCAGTTGGCTGCCCACCACGAAGCCGGCGGCCGCGGCCGCCACGCCGGAATAGGAGTTGAGCAGCGAGATCACCACCGGCATGTCAGCGCCGCCGATGGACAGGGTCACGCCCACCCCCAGCAGGCTGGAGGCCACCACCAGCACCCACAGGGAGATACCCGCAGGATCGCCTGGCAAAATAATCGCCGATCCCAGGCAGAGCACGGCAAGGCTGATATTGACCACGTGGCGAATTGATCCCTGGGTCCAGCCAGGGGTATCCAGCCAACCCTGCAACTTGGCCATGGCCACGATTGAGCCACTGAAGGTGATCGCACCCACAAAGACCGACACCACAATCGAGATCCTGCCCACCAGATCGGTGCTGTCGCTTTGGAACAGGGCCACCCCGAGGGCTACCAGCAGGGAGGCCATGCCACCGCAGCCATTGAACAGGGCCACCGTTTCTGGCATCGCCGTCATCGGCACCCGCTGGGCGGTGATCAGGCCGGCCAGACCGCCGGCGGCGGTACCAATGCCAATCCACAGCCAGGTAATTGGGGCTGGCTGCAGCTGAATCAGCAGCCCCGCCACCGCTAAGGCCATCGCCAGGGCCGCCAGGGAGTTGGCGGAGCGGGCCGAACGCACCTTGGACAGGCCCTTAATACCGAGAGCCAGCAACAAAACCGCCACCAGATCGATGGCATAGGAGAAGATCTCCATTACACTGGTGTCAATGCCGGGTAAATCCAGGGCTGGAATGTCCATGATGTTCTTAGTTGTGGCGGAGATAGTGCCGAAAAGCAGTTACTTGGTGCTGTAATCAATCAGGCGTCAATCGGTAATGCCTAGTATCGCGAATGATTCGCACAGCGAGTGCTTGGCATCGTGGATACTTGACATCGCGAATACTTGGTATCACGCATGCTTGTTAGCGAGAATGGTTGCCATCGCAAATGCTTAATTTCGCGAATTCTTGCGATGATGAGTGCAAGCGATCCTGCATCTCAGCTGTCCCGGCGGCGGAACATGGCCAGCATGCGGTCGGTGACCAAAAAGCCGCCGATTACGTTGAACAGGGCAAAGCCCAGCGACAGGGAGCCGAGCACCAGCAGCGCCTGGTTGCCATTGGCCTCGGCAATCAGGGTGAGCGAAGCCAGCACCGTGATGCCGCTGATCGCATTGGCCCCGGACATCAGCGGGGTATGCAGGGTGGGCGGCACCTTGCCAATCAATTCAAGACCCAGAAGGCTGCCCAGCAGCAGCACCCATAGGGCTTGGGAAAGGGAGTTCATCAGGCAGCTCCTGGGGGTGTGACGACATGGATAAGGCGGCACTCTCCGCCGTGGCAGAGCAGGCAACCATCGACGATGGGATCGCTGGGATCCAACTGGAAGCTGCTTTCGCCCTCTTCCTGCACCAACAGGTGCTCGATCAGGGCGGCCAGATTGCGGGCATAGAGGGCGCTGGCATGGTTGGCGACGCTGGCGGGCAGGGCATCGGCGCCAACCAACTGCACGCCGTTGCGCAGCACCACTTCGCCGGCCACAGTGCCGGCGCAATTGCCCCCCTGGCCCACCGCCAGATCCACCACTACCGAGCCAGGGCGCATGCGGTCGAGCATCTCTTCGCTGATCAGGCGCGGCGCCGGTCTTCCGGGCACCAGGGCGGTGCAGATCACCATGTCGGCTAGAGCCAGCTGGTCGGAGAGTTGCTGCCGCTGGGCAGCTAGGAAGGCCTCGCTGGCCGCCTTCGCGTAGCCGCCCGCCTCGGCCGGCCGCTCCTCCAGTTCAGGCGGGTCGATGAACCGGCCCCCCAGGGATTCCACCTGTTCCTTGGCGGCCGGCCGCACGTCGCTCACGTAAACCACCGCCCCGAGGCGCCTGGCCGTGGCCAGGGCCTGGAGTCCAGCCACGCCAGCGCCGAGGATCAAGGCGCGGGCGGGCTGGATCGTGCCGGCCGCCGTCATCAGCATTGGCACATAGCGATCAAGGGCCGCCGCCGCCAGCAGCACCGCCTTGTAGCCGGCGATGTTGGCCTGGGAGGAGAGCACGTCCATGCTCTGGGCCCGGCTGATGCGGGGCAGCAATTCCAGGGCCAGGGCCGAGAGCTGCCGCTCCTGCAGGGTGGCCACCAGCTCCTTGGCGCCATAGGGATTCAGTAAGCCGAGCAGCAGCGCTCCGCTCTTCAGGGTCGAGAGCCGCTCGGGCTCCGGTGCATTGACGCAGAGCAGGGCATCTGTAGAGCGCCAACTTTCTCCATTGGCATCCACCAGCTGGGCACCGGCACCGGCGTAGTCCTCATCGCTGTAGCCAGCGGTGAGGCCCGCTCCGCGCTCCAGCTGGATGCTCAAGCCGCGACCCCGCAGCCGACGCACCGTCTCGGGGGTGGCGGCCACACGGGTTTCACCGGCCCGCCGTTCTTGAACGATCAGCAAGCTGAGCAATCCAGCACTCCTCTTAGCTGCACTTAACCTCTGAACAATGCAAGGTTGACCTGCGAAACGCGTCGATTGTGCGCACTTCCCCATGGCAGCGGCCGCAAGGGAGCACCAGGATCACCCCAGCGGCCCTGGCCAGTCCAACTGGGTCTAGGAACCACCCAGCGGCCATAGCCGCTGCAAATGGGTCTAGGCAGCAGCCCAAACCCAAAGGCCATTGCTGCTCCATGGCTGCTCCATGGGGGGCCAGGCAGCAGGCTGGGGCCCGCAAAACTCGCTGGGGCCCGCAAAATGGCCGGATGGCGCCACCATCGTTTGTTCTCAACAGCTCTCTGGGCCCTGGAGCCAGCCTCACCACTGGCATGGAGCCCAATGCCGCGGCTGGCATCGAGTCCAGCGGTGGGGCGATTCGGCCACGCCAGTGGCAGGCCCGTCTGATCGAGTTGCTGCGCACCCGGCTGATCAATCCCATCCCGGGGGGCCATGACCTGCTGGTGCACGCCGGCCCGGGTGCCGGCAAGACCCTGGGTGCGCTGCTCGGCTTCCAACAGCTCTGCGCCGAGGGCCGCCTGGATCGCTTTTTGGTTTTTTGTCACCGCAGCTCGATTGCCGCCCAGTGGTTGCAGGCCGCCGGCCATCTGGGGCTGGATCTGCGCCAGTGGGATGACGAATCGGTGACTGGTGCCAATCCCCTGGCTGGGGCCTTGGCTGGGGCCTTGGCTGGGACCATGGTCGGGAACAAGGCGCCTGCGGGGCTTTTGCTCACCTATCAGGGGGCGGCTCGCAATCGCCAGCGCCTGGAGCGGCAACTGGCGGCCGCCGGCTTTGGCCGCTGGTTGGCGATTGCCGATGAGGTGTACCACCTGGGGCTGGATCCAGACGAACCGGAGGCCGCCGCCTGGGGCCATGCCTTCAACCTGCTCAGCCAGGCCGCCCAGTTGCGCCTGGGGCTCACGGGCACCCCCTTTCGCGCCGACAATCTGGCCTTCTGTGCCGCCAGGCGGCTGCGGTTGCGCCATGGGGAGGAGATTGTCGAGCAGATTGCCGCCGACCTCAGCGTTGAGCCCCGCGAGCTGATCGCTGCGGGCGATGTGAGGCCGCTGGAATTTTGCTTTCAAGACGGCTGGGTGGACCATGGCCGCTACCCCCAGGCGGCCCCCCTGGAAACTTCGCCCATCTCGGCCGAATCGCGGGAGAGCTGGCGGGCGCGCAATTTGCGCCGCGCGATTGAACCCGGAGACGAGAGCAGCATCGCCCTGAGGCTGCTGCTCCAGGGTCGCAGCCGGCTGGAGCGGCTGCGCCAAGGCCACCCCGAGGCGGCAGGGCTGGTGATCGCCCGCGACATCGCCCACGCCCGGCGCATCACCGGCCTGTTGGAGGAGCAGGGGGATCGGGTGCACCTGGTGCACTCCCAGGATCCCGAGGCGGCCCGGCGCATGGCGACCTTTCGCGGCGGCGAGGCCGATTGGCTGGTGAGCATCGACATGTGCGCTGAGGGGTTTGACGCCCTGCGGCTGAGGGTGGTGACCTACCTGACCACGGTGGTCACCCGCAGCCGCTTCCTGCAGGCGATCACCAGGGCCGTAAGGGTCGATGCCGGCAGGGCCGCTCTGGAGGCGATTCCCCGCCTGCCCTCCTACGTCTACGCCCCAGCAGACCCGCTGCTGATCGGCTTTGCCCGCAGTTGGTCGCTCAGCGAGCCCTATCTAATCCGCCCCCGCAGCCTTCCTGGCGAGCCCCTGGCGGGCGGCGCGCCGAGCGGCACTCTGCCCCTGCAGGCGATCGACGAGCGCCCAGGCGACCTGATCCGCTTCCGGGGACCGGAGCTGCCCAGTTTTTTGACCTCCGCCAGCAAATCCCGCAACCGCTGAGGGGGCGTCCGCCCAGCCAGGAGGGAGCAAGGGTCTTGGGCGGCCTGCGGAAAACCCCGGCTGCGGCGACTATTTGAGTGGTAGCGGGGCCTGGAGTGCGAGGATTTGCTCCTGCGGGTTGTCTATAAGGGCGTCAGCCGTCAGCGCTGGGTGCATCGGCGCGGCAAACTTAATTCAAATCTTGTGTCAACCAATACCTCCCGATGGCCGGTCCCTCGGCAGCGTATATTTACTTCCACGGGATCAGCCATGGACGCTTCAGTGCATCGTCGACTAACTGTCGCAGTGAGCTGGGCACTGGCCCGGGGGGCTACCCTTGATTGTCTTGAGCACTTTGAAGAGAGTTTCGCCCTCAACGAAGAATTCCGTGAGTGGCTGCTTTGCTTGGAAGAGCATCCTGAATTGCTTTATGCCAGCGTGCTGATGGTGCCTCGCGATCTGAGTCGCATGATCCAGCCAGAAACCGACGGCTTACTGGAAATTTGAGCACCGGCCTCCTGGAGCTTTCAGCAGCAATAAGCCGTGACATAGCCAAACCGCATCGTAAACAAACTGCCCATAAACAAACTGCCCATAAACAAACTGCCCGTAAACAAACCGTCCATAGACAAACTGCCCATAGACAA
>DGYA01000140.1:53309-58713 GCA_002396505.1 Cyanobacteria bacterium UBA5018
CTGCCCATAGACAAACTGCCCATAGGCAAACTGCGCATAGACAAACTGCAGCACAGATAAGCAGCATCGCAGACAAGTCACTATAGCAATAAGCTATGACAATAGCCAAACACGGCTTCGGCGAATTGTCGAATTTGATATTTCTTTTTGATGGTTTTTTTTGGCGATGCTTTGGTTGATATCTAGCGATTCCCTCGGTTAATGCTTGGCAAGATGCTAGCTTTTCCAGCTGCTAAAAGGCACCTCGAAAAATTTCCTATTCCTCGCACCAGTGCAAGGGGAGGGTTGGTCTGCAACGCTTCTCCTAGCTTGACATCGCTGAAACCTTGGTTTTTTCGCGCTTCCCTAAAGCCATTGCGCTTTAGGGCTTCAAGGCTCTGGGGGCAAGATATTCGCATTTGCCTGGCTGGGAATTGGCCTGGTGAGGCTCATGGGCCAGGGCCGTGGCTGGGCCCGATACCAGCCACCCCTATTCCAGCAAGCCATTTCAGCAGGCCATTCCAGCAAACAGTTTTCCGAGCGACCCCCTAGGCTTAACTCATAATCACTCCGCCTTGGCTGCCGTGGTCGCTGCCCCCGCCGCTTCCTCCTTTTCTGCTGACAACGGCGCCGCCGTGGAAAATTTGGTGATCGTCGGTTCAGGGCCCGCCGGATAC
This sequence comes from Cyanobacteria bacterium UBA5018, assembly GCA_002396505.1. Taxonomy (GTDB): domain Bacteria; phylum Cyanobacteriota; class Cyanobacteriia; order PCC-6307; family Cyanobiaceae; genus UBA5018. Next base: position 53,966 of record DGYA01000140.1, read on the forward strand.
ACCGCCGCCATCTATGCCGCTCGGGCCAACCTCTCTCCTTTAATGCTCACCGGCTTTCAAGACGGTGGCATCCCCGGCGGCCAGTTGATGACCACCACCCATGTGGAGAACTTCCCCGGCTTCCCCGATGGCATCCTGGGGCCCGATTTGATGGATCGGATGAAGTCCCAGGCGCTGCGCTGGGGCACTCGCCTGCTGGAGGCCGATGCCACCGCCATAGACCTCTCGCAACGGCCGTTTCAGATCACTGCCGAGGGCAACACCTATCACGCCCATGCCCTGATCCTGGCCACGGGCGCCAGTGCCAATCGCCTGGGCCTGCCCAGCGAGGAGCGCTTCTGGAGTTATGGCATCAGTGCCTGCGCCATCTGCGACGGTGCCACTCCCCAGTTCCGCTCCGAGGCCCTGGCCGTGGTTGGCGGGGGCGATTCCGCCTGTGAAGAGGCCGTCTACCTCACCAAGTACGGCAGCCAGGTGCACCTGATCGTGCGCGGCGAGAAGTTACGGGCCAGTGCCGCCATGGTGGATCGGGTGCTGGCCAATCCCGCCATCACAGTCCACTGGCAACGCCAGGTGAGCGATGCCAGCGGTTCGAATTGGCTGGAGGCGATCACCTTGAAGCACAGCGTCAGCGGTGAGTTGGAACAGCTGCCGGTGCGGGGCCTGTTTTATGCAATTGGCCACACGCCTAACTCTCGGTTGGTGCGGGGCCAGTTGGAGCTGGATAGCCATGGCTACCTTGTAACCACCCCGGGTCGTCCAGAAACCAGCCTGGAGGGGGTGTTTGCCGCTGGTGATGTGGCGGATGCCGAGTGGCGCCAGGGGATTACCGCCGCCGGCAGCGGCTGCCAGGCGGCCCTGGCCGCCGAGCGCTGGCTCAGCCACCAAAACCTGGCCGTTGCCGTGAGCCACAGCCCGGTGGATCCGGAACCGGCTGCCGATATCCAGCCCAGGGCCGCCCAGAGCGATGCCGAAAATTACGACCCAGATTCCCTATGGCAAAAAGGTGGTTATGCCCTGCGAAAGCTATACCATGACAGCGACAAACCGCTGCTAGTGGTGTACACCTCCCCCTCCTGTGGCCCCTGCCATGTACTCAAGCCCCAGCTGAAGCGGGTGATCGATGAGCTGGCCGGTACCGTGCAAGGTGTTGAGATCGACATCGAAGTCGACCAGGAGATTGCCCTGCAGGCCGGGGTCAACGGCACCCCCACCGTGCAGCTGTTCTGGCAAAAGCAGCTGAAGCAGAGTTTTCGCGGGGTTAAGCCCCGCAGTGAATTCAAGGCGGCGATTGAGGCCCTGATCGGCCAGCCAGCCTGAGCGCAGCGGCGTTCAGCGCCGCCGGGGACCGCCGGGTCGGTTGCCGCCCGGCCGGGGACCGGTGGCGCCCACGTTCCGCTCCCGATAGGTGATGCGCCCGCGGGTGAGGTCGTAGGGGGAGATCTCCACCAGCACCTTGTCGCCAGCCAGCAACTTGATGCGGAACTTGGTGAGCTTGCCAGCCGCGCGGCAGAGGCACTGGTGACCAGCCGGCTGCTCCAGGGTTACTAGATAGAACCCGTTCCCCTGCTCCTTCTCAATCACACCGGACGTTTCGATCATGCGGGCGGGAATACCACAGGCAACAGATAGGCTGAGTCTAGTTCAGGCGAGTGCCGCCATTTGCCTCGGATGCTTGCCCAACCGCTGATCCTGCCCCCCCTGTCCCTCGACCTGGCTCTGCTGCTGATCTCGATCGGGGTGGTGAATCTGTGGAAGGCCCGCAAGTCCTGACCGGCAGCGCTCGGGCGCTGTTGTTTTTTAAGCCCTACGGGGTGTTGAGCCAGTTCACCCGCGAGGCGGACAGCCGCTGGCGCTGTCTGGCCGATTTCATCGCCGTGCCCGGGGTCTATGCCGCCGGCAGGCTCGATGCCGATAGCGAGGGGCTGCTGCTGCTGACCGCCAACGGGCGGCTGCAGCAACGGCTCACCGATCCGGCCCATGCCCACTGGCGCCGCTACTGGGTGCAGGTGGAGGGGGAGGCGGCCGCCCAGCCCGAGGCGATCCAGCGACTGGCTCGGGGGGTGGCGGTGCAGGGGCGGCTCAGCCTGCCGGCCCGGGCCAGGCCGCTCGATCCGGCGGAGATTATCGCTGCCCAGCTGCCGCAAAGGCAGCCGCCGATCAGGCAGCGCCAAAGCTTACCCACCAGCTGGTTGGAGCTGGAGCTGCGGGAGGGTCGCAATCGACAGGTGCGGCGGATGACCGCCGCGGTTGGCTTGCCCACCCTGCGCCTGATCCGGATGGGCATCGATCTGATGGATGGCGAGGCCCCGCTCAACCTGCTGGGCCTGGAGCCGGGCGGCTGGCGCCAGGTGAGCACCGCTGAAGATCTGCGGCTGCAGCGCTTGCTGGGGGCCAGCAGGTCAGCCTCGAGCCGGTCAGCCTCGAACCGGTCAGCTTTAAAGCTACCAACGTCAAACGGATCAGCTTCAAACCCGCCAGGTTCGGGCCAGCGCCGGGGCCGGAGCGCAGCCCGCGATTGAACTGGCGAAAGAGAGTAGCCAAGCTCCGCTTTGTACCCCTGCCTTTTTCATCCCCTGCCTAGAAAAATAGGCGGGCCAGGAACTTGCGGGAAGGCAAATTAGCCGATTGACTCCTTGAGTTCCCGCACCGTCAGCAACTGGCCGTAGTAATAATTTGCCCGGGCCCGTCGATCTGGATCTTCGACACTATCTAGGGCATCGAATCCCAGGTTCTGCCAGAGCTCATGGCCGCAGGCGCGGGTCACCTCCTCGATCGCCTCTTGTTCCAGGTTGGCCATTCGCCGCTGCAGGTTCTTGATCTGGGCGATCGACATGGGAGGCGCTACGGCAGAAAAGCTTGCAGCCAATAATAGGCGGCTGTGAGTACAGGGAAACAACAGGGGCTGTCTCGCTGGTGTTAATGGGCAATTCAGCTGCATTATTTTCTCGTCAGCAGCAATCAACAGAGGCCGCTACCTTTTTGGATCATGGCCCAGTAAAACTAGCATTTGCGGAAGAGCGTGAAGCCCCTAACTTGCCGGCAAATTAGGCGGCATGGCTTGCTGGCATTCAACCGATATATTATTTGCAGGATTAGCTGCGATGGATTGTCTAGCAGTGCGGATTATCTAGCAGTGCGGATTATCTAGCAGCGTGGATGGTCTGGCAGTATTGATTGCCTAGCAGTGTGGATTGTCTAGAAATATATATTGACTAGTAGTGGAGGCCGGGGACAACTCAGAAAGGCAGCTTTTTCTTAGCGTCTTTGTCCAGGTCGGCGTCCATTTCCCGTAGGCGCTTGAGGATCGTGTCGTAGTACTCCTTGAGATAGTCCTCCAGCCGGGTGGTCTCGGCCGGATCGAGGCCGAAAGCCCCATAGCTCGGCTCCATCGGTGCATCCAGGGCCACACCGCCACCGGTGACGGCGTCGAAGGAAAGCCGTTCAGCCACATTGAGACTGGCCTCAAAAAAGTTGGCCACGCTGCGGGTAAAGCTAAGCAGGGCCGGCGGTACGCGGAACAGCCGTGAGTCCTTGCCGGTAAACCGCTCGCACAACTGAGTGATCTCGCCTGTGGTCCAGGCCCTGGGTCCCACCACGGGGAAGGCCTGGCGCAGGGTCTCGGGCCGTTCCAGGGCGGCCACCGCGAAGCGGGCCATGTCCTGGGTGTTCATGTAGGCGATCGGCGTGGGCGAACCGCTCACCCAGACCGTCTGTCCCTCCAGCACCGGGATGGCGAACTGGCTGATCAGCCCCTGCATGAAGGCCACTCCCCGCAGGATCGTGTAGTCCAAATCGGAGGCGGCAAGCCAGTCTTCAGTGCAGGCCTTGATATCCATCAGCGGCACCCCACGGTGCTTGTGGGCATCGAGCAGGGAGGAAAACACCAGCCGCTTTACCCCGGCCCGCTGGCAGGCGGCGAACAGGTTTTGCTTGCCGGTCCAGTCCAGGTCATAGGCACTGCCGGCATCGGTAGCCCGGGCAGTGGCGGCATCGATCACCGCCTGCTGCTCTTCCAGGGCGTAATCGAGGCTTGCGGGTTCCAGCAGATCGCCACGGGTGAGTTCACAGCCCCATTCCTGCAGGAACGAAGCCTTGCGGGGCGTGCGCACCATGCAGCGCACCTGATGTCCGGCGTCGAGGGCGCGTCTGGCTACCTGGCGACCCAGGGTGCCCGTGCCACCTATCACCAGAACCTGCATGGAAAGTCTTCAAGCGGGCTTGAGCCTAGGGGTGCGTCCGAATAGCTGCAGCCGCTGGCTCAGGTCCGCCGCGATCAATTCCGCCGTGTTCAGGCCAAGCGAAAGGCGGCCAAACAGGATCAGCACAAATCATGCCGATCGCTTGGCTGCCGCAAAAACCGGCAGGCAGCGGCGATAAGCAGGCGCCAAGGGTGGTCGCTCGAGATCGACTCGGGCGGGCCAGGCCAGCAGGGGCGAGCGGGGCTGGCTAGCGCGGCTGGTTAGCGCCTCAATCGGCGTCGGCGAGTTTGAGCAGTAGGGCTCCACCTGCTAGGCCCACGGGGATCAGCACCCAGAACAGGGCCGCGATGCCGAAGATTTCAGAGGCCATGGGCCGATGCCTGGCGAACTGGCCAATTATTTAGCAGCGGCCAGCCCCAGGGCGCTGCTCAGCACCACTGACCAGGGAGCTTCGCTGCGCAGCTGGCCCGCCATTACGCCGCTGCCGCCGCTGGCCCAGCCCTGGCGCTGCAGGGCGCTCACCAGAGCCGCCAGCCGCGGCGGGCT
>DGYA01000059.1 GCA_002396505.1 Cyanobacteria bacterium UBA5018
GCGATCCGGCGAACACGCAGTGGCAAGTTGATGTGGCCGTATCCTGCGGAAAGCTTGGGAGCCTTAATTCAATTCTATTGATTAAGGAGCGGCAAGAGTATCTTTCCAGAGGCCTCATGCTACTCACTGAACTGAAGCAGGCAGGCAAGATGCATGCCAATCAGGATTGGACAGACTGGTTTAAAAACGCACTGAGTTCTCTGAAATAATTCGCGTAAACCTCGAAGTATCGCCAAAAGACCTCCGTACAAGCCCTTCGAGTGGACAGGAGGCCACCATCAGCTTTCGGCTGCGCCACCCCAAGCTCCTTGCTAGCCCAAAGGCGCCATACCGCTTAAACAGCAAAAACCCCACCGGGGCGGGACTGGTCGATCACATAGGCGGCCACATCGGCGTTTTTGCTGTTGGTTACCTGGTAGGCAACGGCGGCTTCAGGAGCATCGGTACAGTGTGCACAAATCCACACAGGCTTGTTCAGCTATGATAAGAGGGGAGGTGAACCATGATCAATGTTCTAGAGAATCAAAAAGGGGCAATTGCCAAACTGTGTCGCAAGTACAATGTAGAAAGGCTATTTGCGTTTGGATCGGCAATTCGTGACGATTACCGACCGGGAGAAAGCGATGTGGACCTACTTGTCGAATTTGCGCCGATTGGTGGACACGCTAAATTTCATGCATATTTTGAGATGCTGGACGAACTGCAACAACTTCTTGGATCAAAAGTTGATCTGGTCATGGGCGGAGCTGTACGCAATGAAGTAATTGCTCTCGAAATAGAGAAAACAAAGAGGATAATTTATGCCTCGTGATATCTCCGCCTACATCAACGATTCTGCGTGACCGGGTAGCCAAAGCTCACATTGACATTCGGATCAGACGTCTGTCCCTAGGCAACCCAGGCGATGTTCGCCCCGCAGGAGAGGGCGTATCAGAGCTGCGAATTCATTACGGTCCCGGCTATCGGATCTATTTCACAAAACAAGGAGATGCAGTAGTCATCCTTGTCTCTAGGAGACTCCAATGACAAAAACGACCACAACTATCTGGGACCCAGCCATACACCTCGCGACCGCCGATGATGTCGCGGCTTATCTGGAAGCTGCTCTTCAGGATGGAGATCCTCAGCTTGTAGCCGCTGCACTAGTAGATATTGAAGGTTATCTCGGCGCTCGGTTTGCAACTGCATGTCAGCGCTACTGACAAGGCGAAGATGGCTGTTTGACCGGCCTCTCAAGTGGACAGGCCACCATTGCCTCTCTGTTTCGCCACCCCAAGCCCCTTGCCTGCCACTCCCCACCCTGCCACCTTCCCTTACCCCCAGCCACCGCCGCATTCCGACAGATGGCATGCTGCACCTACAAACCATTTCCCACCACCGCCGCGATGACCAGCACCCCAGAACTGATTGGCCCTGAGCTGATTGCCAGCCTGGTGGCGGCCTCCCATGAGTTTGATGCCAGTGGCAAGGATGCAGAGCGCAATTGCTGGATGGCGGTGCATCGCCATGTGCATGGGGTGCTGCCTTCTGAATACGACATCCGCGACGTGCCAGAAGAGCTCTATCTGGCGGTGCTAGCCCAAAGGCGCCATAACGCTTAAACAACAAAAAACCCCGCCGCGGCGGGGTTGCGATTGAATTGAATTGGTCACTGATACCAGTGGGGGGCGAGGCCCCCCGGCTTGGCTCACCAGCCCTTGTTGGACTGGTCAATCACATAGGCGGCCACATCTTCGATGTCACCGGCGCTCAGCTTGCCCCCGAAGGCGGGCATGGCGTTTTTGCCGTTGGTTACCTGGTAGGCAACGGCGGCCTCAGGACCAGCCTCGTAGTTGGCCAGATAGGCCTTGAGCGCATCGGCCTTGAGGGTGCGCTCGGCATTCACCACATTGCCGCCACCCATGTGGCAGGCGGCGCAGTTGGCGGAAAAAATCTGACCGCCGTGGGCGGCGTCAGCAGCGAAGCTCGGAGCTGCACCCAGCACCAAAGCCAGGCAGAGAGCGAGCAGAGAGAAAAGACGGCGCATGGTAAGGCGCTTCATAGCAGGTGCAACGGCTCAAAAATAGGTCTTCTTAGGCCCGGTTGCGATCCAGCAAGCCCAGGTTCGCAACATTTGCCACACAACTCCATATGCCTTGTGGCTGGCGGCCGGGAAAACGGGCAAGCCTCAGCACTGCGGCCTGGGGATGCGACCCCGCTGGGGTAGGCCCGCATCCGCCAACACGGCCTCCAGGCTGGCTGCGTGGCTCACCAGGCCAAACCGCTCCGGTGGACTCACCGGCTCGTGGATGAAGTGCCGCTGCCGAATCGAAAACCGATCCCAGGCATTCACCTCAATCGGCAGCCAGCGGATCAACCGTTCAATCAACCAGCCGCTCAAATCCACGCCAAACGGCGGTCGCCACACCCGCCGCCAGCGGCACAGCTTGGCCACCGTGGCATTCACACTGATCGGCGCCTGGCCCAACACCAGCCGCCTTACCGCCGCTTGATTTGGTTCCGGATTGGGCCGATGCGGCTGGGTGGCCAGATGCACGCAAACCTGGGCGATGTCGGCGGCGTGGATGAAGTGGAAGCTGGCATCGGTGCGCAGCCACCTGGCCAGCCACAGCCAGCGGCTGCCCTCCGCCAGCCCTGCGGTGAGGTAACTGGTGGGATACGGGCCGCTGCCATCCACCCGGCCACCGAACACCAGCGTGGGAAAAACCGCCACGATCCGCTCCGCCAGCGGGTGCCGCTCCAGCTGTTGCAGGCAGAGGGCCTTGGTTTGGATGTATTCGGTGCCGTATTCAGCCGCCTCCGGCAGCAGCTGCAATTGCCGATCCAAAATGCTTGCGGTGGAGAAGTAGATCACCTGCTCCAACACCGCTGGATCGGTGGCCGCCAGCATTTCCTTCACCGCCACCACATTCACCTGCTGGGCCCTTTCCGGATCCCCCCAGGCGGTGGCGGTGTGGATGATCCTTTGGGCGCTGGCGATCTGCTGGCGGTGGGGCTCCACCTGGCGCAGGTCGCCCACCAACAATTCAATGCGCGGATCATCGGCAGGCACGGCCGTGAGTTTGGCCGGATCCCGCAACCACAGCAACAGCTGGGCATCGCTATGGCGATACAACAAGCTGGCGATGTGCTGGCCCACGCAACCGCTGGCGCCAGTAATCAAAATCCGCTGCCGCCCAGGCGCCCGGGCCATCAAACGGCGGCTCCCAGCAGCTCATTCACCGCCTTGCCCGTCTCAAAAAACACCCGGGCGTTCTCCTCTGGCGTGCCCGGCAGGATGCCATGGCCCAGGTTGAGGATGTGCTTGCGGCCCCTGGCCTTGCGCACCGTATCCACAATCCGCTCGCGAATCGCCTCCGGGGTGCCAAACAACAAACCCGGATCCACGTTGCCCTGCACCCCCACGTGCTCGGGCAGCCGCGCGATGCCCTCCGCCATGTCCACAGTCCAATCCAGCGAGATGAAATCCACGCCAGTGCCGCCCATCCGCTCCAGCACCCCGGCACTGCCAGAGATATAGAGAATAAGCGGCGTATCCGGGTGGGTTTCCTTCACCTGGTCGATCACACGCTTTTGATAGGGGGCCGCGAATACGTCGTAGTCGCAGGGGCTCAACTGGCCGGCCCAGGAATCAAACAGCTGCACCACCTGGGCGCCGCTATCAATTTGATAGCGCACATAGGTGGCGATCGAATCGGCCAGGTGCCCCAGCAACTGATGCAGCAGCGCCGGCTCCCGGAAGGCCATCTGCTTGATCACCGAATAGGTCTTGGAGCTTTTGCCCTCCACCGCATAGGCGGCCAGGGTCCAGGGGGCACCCACAAAACCGAGCACGGCGGCTGCATTGCCCACATCCTGGCGCAAACGGCCCAGCACCTCGCCCACGAAGGGCAGCGCCTCGGCCGGATTGAGAGGCCTCAGGGCATCCACCTGGGCCTGGCTGCGGATGGCGGCCTCAATGATTGGCCCCTTGCTCTCGACGATGTCGAAGTCGATCCCCAGACCCGGCAGGAGCGTGAGGATGTCGGAGAACAGGATCACGCCATCGGGTTGGAAGGCGCGGAAGGGCTGCATCGAAATCTCATAGGAGAGATCGGCGTTTTCGGATCGCTCGCGAAAACCGGGGTGGCGATCGCGCAGGTCGCGATACACCTTCATGTAGCGGCCCGCCTGGCGCATCATCCACACCGGAGGCCGCTCCACCTGCTCCCCTCGGGCAGCGCGCAGCAGCAGGGGCAGGGACTCGGCCATGGGGCGGCACATAACAGCAATTTGGCAACCTAGCTGAGCTCCCCTGAACTTCCCGGGGTGGCTGTCATCCTTCGCAGGATCCCGGTTCGCGGGCTGCCGGTTCGCGGGATCAGGTTCGCGGGATCAGAGCATTGGCACTCCATAGGATCGAGCCCCCTCCCCCTCGGGCCGATGCCGACGAGCCAAGCCGCCATGCCCTCGCCGTCAGCCCCGGCAGCAGGTGCCAGCGCCGCCAGCTTGGCCCTGCCGGCCGGTGCCAGCCTGCGGGGCCAGGTGCAGGTGCCGGGCGATAAGTCGATCTCCCACCGGGCCCTGTTGTTTGGCGCCATCGCCGAGGGTGAAACCCGCATCGAAGGCCTCCTGCCGGCGGAGGATCCCCTCAGTACGGCGGCCTGTCTGCGGGCGATGGGGGTGGAGGTGTCGCCGATCCGGGCCGGCGAGCCGGTGCTGGTGCGCGGCGTGGGCCTCGATGGCTTCCAGGAACCGGCCGACATCCTCGATTGCGGCAACTCAGGCACCACCATGCGCTTGATGCTGGGCCTTTTGGCCGGCCGCCAGGGGCGCCATTTCGTGCTCAGCGGCGACGCCTCCCTGCGGGGTAGGCCCATGGCCCGAGTCGCAAAACCCCTGGCCCAGATGGGGGCCCAGATCCATGGCCGCAGCGGCGGCAATCTCGCCCCCCTGGCGGTGTTGGGTCAGCAGCTGCAGGGGGCCAACATCGCCACGCCGGTGGCCTCCGCCCAGGTGAAGAGCGCCATCCTGCTGGCAGCCCTCACCGCCTCGGGTCCCACCACCGTGGTGGAACCGGCCCAAAGCCGCGACCACAGCGAGCGCATGCTGCGGGCCTTCGGGGCCGATCTGGTGGTGGGGGGCCATAACAACACCACAGTCACCCTCACCCCCGGCGCCAGATTGCACGGCCAGCAGGTGGTGGTGCCGGGCGATATCAGCTCGGCGGCCTTCTGGCTGGTGGCCGGCGCGATCACCCCCGGGGCCGAATTAACGGTGCAAAACGTTGGTCTCAACCCCAGCCGCACCGGCGTGCTGGATGTGCTCGAACAGATGGGCGCCCGGATCAAAGTGATCAACCAACGCGATGTGGCCGGCGAACCGGTGGGAGACCTGCAGGTGAGCCACGGCCCCCTACGGGCCTTCAGCATCGATGGCGAGATCATTCCCCGCCTGGTGGATGAAATCCCCGTGTTAGCGGTGGCGGCCTGCTGCGCCGAGGGCGTCAGCCGCATTGCCGGCGCCGCCGAACTGCGGGTGAAGGAAACCGATCGCCTGGCGGTGATGGCGCGTCAATTGCGGGCGATGGGGGCCCAACTGGAGGAATTGGCAGACGGCATGACCATCAACGGCGGCGTGCAATTGCACGGTGCCCAGCTGGACAGCGAAACCGATCACCGGGTGGCGATGAGCCTGGCGGTGGCCTCCCTGGTGGCCAAGGGAAATAGCAGCTTGGCCCGGGCCGATGCCGCCGCCGTCTCCTATCCCAACTTCTGGCAAGACCTTGAACGCCTGCGAGCCTGAAGAATTTCCCCAGCAGCAATTACCCCAGCCAGAACTCCTGCAGCCAGAACCTCTACAGCCAGAACTCCTGCGGCCCAGCTGGGGCGGTGACGGCAGTTTCAGTCTTTGGAGCGGCGAATTTCAACAGGGGTTTCATTGCGGTCGCGGCGCCCTGCGGGAGGCGCGCGAAACCTTCGTGAATCCAGCCCAGTTGGAGCGATTAGCCCCAGGCAGCACGTTGGTGGCGCTCGATTTATGCGTCGGCACCGGCAGCAATACGGCCGCCCTGCTGGAGCGCTGCGCGGCGCTGGGATTGCAGCTGCTCTGGTGGGGCATCGAACTGGATCGCCAACCTTTGCAACTGGCCCTGGCCGACGCCAAATTCCAAAGCCAGTGGCCGCAGCAGGCGATCGAGCCCCTGCGCCAACTCAGCCAGGGCGACCAGTGGCAAAGCCCCCTGGGCCAAGGCCAGATGTTTTGGGGAGATGCCCGAGAGCGGCTGCCGGAATTGCTCGCCCTTGCCGCCGGCAGCTGTCATCTGGTGATGCACGACGCCTTCTCGCCCCAGCGCTGCCCGCAGCTGTGGAGCCTCGAATTTTTGAAAGGCCTGGCCCAACTGCTGCTCCCCGACGGCCGCCTGCTCACCTACAGCTCGGCGGCGGCGGTGCGGCGCAGCCTGCAACTGGTGGGGCTGCAGCTGGCGGCGATCCGCCACCACGAACCGGCAAAGCAGAGCCCGGGCGCCTGGAGCGGCGGCACCGCCGCCAGCCCCACACCGCTTGCTACATCCAAATTTCTGCGTCCATTGGCGGCGATGGAATGGGAGCACCTGGCCACCAATGCGGCGGAGCCCTACCGCGATCCCGATGGCCGGGCCTCAGCCGCGACGATCCTCACCGATCGCGCCAGGCAGCAGCGCAGCCGAGGCGCCGAGGGCGGCGTGGAATCCACCAGCGCCTGGCGCAAGCGCTGGGGCCTGGAAGGTGACCAATTACCGGCGCCGGCTAAGGAAGGCGACTAGGGCACCTAGCTTTTCAGGCCCGATCAAGAGAGCGCCTAGATTCCCGCCAAGCCACTGCCGTCTCGATGCTCGCCATTGCCGTGTTGGCCGCCGGGAAGGGCACCCGCATGAAGAGCCAGCTGCCCAAGGTGCTCCAGCCCCTGGCCGGGGCCACCCTGATCGAACGGGTGCTGGCTAGCTGCACCAGCTTGCAGCCGCAGCGCAAGCTGCTGATCGTTGGCCACCAGGCGGAGCGGGTGCGCGAATCGCTGGCGGCCATTGATGGCCTGGAATTCGTATTGCAACAGCCCCAAAAAGGCACCGGCCATGCCCTGCAGCAACTGTTGACACCGCTAGAGGGATTCCAGGGCAATTTATTGGTGCTCAATGGCGACGTGCCCTTGCTGAGACCCGAAACCCTGGAGCGGTTGCTGGAGCGCCACACCAGCAGTGGCGCTGCCGTCACCCTGCTGACAGCCCGCCTGCCAGATCCCAGCGGCTATGGGCGCGTGGTGGTGGATGCAAGCGGCGCGGTAACGGCGATCGTGGAACATCGCGATTGCAGCCCAGCAGAACTGGAAATTTCGCTGATCAATGCCGGCATCTACTGCTTCAACTGGCCGCAGCTGGCAGAGGTATTGCCCCAGCTCAGCGCCGACAACGACCAGGGGGAGCTCTACCTCACCGACACGGTGGCGATGCTCAGTTCGGCGGTGCATCTGGAGGTGAGTGATGCCAGTGAAATTGGCGGCATCAACGACCGCATTCAACTGGCCAATTGCGAAGCGGCCCTCCAGGAGCGACTGCGCAATTACTGGATGGCGCAGGGGGTTACTTTCATTGATCCAGCCAGCTGCACCCTCAGTGATGGCACCAGCTTTGGCAGCGATGTAGTAGTTGAGCCCCAGTGTCATTTCCGCGGCCAAACCAGGGTGGGCGATGGCTGCCGCATCGGCCCGGGCTGCCTGCTGGTGGATGCGGAGCTGGGGGATCAAGTGGAAGCCGTTTACGCGGTGATTCGCGAGGCGAAGGTGGCGGCGGGTTGCGCCATCGGCCCCTACGCCCACCTGCGCCCCGGCGCCGACCTCTCTGCGGACTGCCGGGTGGGCAACTTCGTGGAGATCAAGAAAAGCCTTGTGGGTGCGGGCAGCAAAGTGAATCATCTCAGCTATATTGGAGATGCCACTGTTGGGGCTGGTGTAAATATTGGAGCCGGCACAATTACCGCCAACTACGATGGCGTCAACAAGCATCGCACCGCCATTGGAGCGGGCAGCAAAACCGGTGCCAATAGCGTATTGGTGGCGCCGCTCACCATTGGCGCAAATGTCACCATCGGCGCCGGCTCCTGTATCACCAAAGACGTACCCGATGGCGCCCTAGCCCTAGGACGCTCCCGCCAGCTGATCAAAGAAAACTGGCGGGGTCCCCTGCCCCAAACCAATGCCAAGCCAGACCCAGTGAACCCGGCATAAATATTGAACAGCCAAGGCCGCTGCCGGCAGCAGCCACCGCAGCTGCAAGAAGGTTTCTAGCCTAGGTGCTACTTCTGGCCTTCGCACCATGCAGCTGCGGCATGTGATCAACCTCCATAAGGGATTAACAGCCTTTTTTATTGGTGCGCTGATGGTTGCCTACGGCAATTCATCCCTGGGGGCTTGGGTGTATCTAGCCCTCCATGGCGGCTATGGCATGCTCTGGCTGCTGAAGGAATCAATCTTCCCCGACCGTCAGTGGCAGCAGCCGGTGGGTGGGCCCCAGGCGGTGGTGGGATTCCTGGTGCTGGCTCTCTACTGGCTGGCGCCTTTCCTGCTGATTTCCTCCGGCGTGGTGCCGCCCCTGCCGCTGGTGGCCGTAGCCATCGCCATCAATTCGCTGGGAGTGTTTCTACATTTCGGCAGCGATGCCCAAAAGCACTTCGTACTCAAGCTGCAGCCGGGGCTGATAGAAGATGGCTTTTTCGCCCGCTGCCGCAACACCAACTACCTGGGGGAGCTGCTCATCTATCTCTCCTTCGCTTTGGTGGCGATGCACTGGCTTCCCTATCTGGTGCTGGCCAGCTTTGGCCTGGGAGTGTTTCTTCCCAACATGCGCAAGAAGGATGAATCCCTCGCCCGCTATCCCGGCTTTGCCGCCTACCGCGAGCGGTCGGGGCTGTTGCTGCCGAGCTTCCAGCAGGGTTCAGGGGTTTAGGCAAGCTCAGGGGTTTAAGCATTGCTCCGCCCAGCCGCTCGCCAACCGCCAGAGGCGGCGGCGGTGGGGATGGCCTGTGAGTTCCAGCAGTTCCACTTGGCTGAGCGCCAGGCGCAGCAGCTGGAAATGATCCGGCATGGCCGCGTCGTCGGCCAGGGCCTGCGGGAAGGCGGCCCCGAGATCAAGCGGCTCGCCGGGACTGGGCCAGCCCCACAGAGCTCTGCCGCCGGGGGTGAGGGCCCGCCAGTGGCGCTGCCGCTCCCTTTGCTCCAGCTCCGGCGCCAGGGTTTGGCACATCCCCCGCAGGCGGAACTGGCAGCGGGCCCGCGGCAGCAGCCAGCAGAGCTCCACCGCCGCTTGCTGGGCCAGCTCGGCCGGTTTGGCGCTGCGGCCGTCGGTGAGCAGATCGAGGGCGGCGCCCTCGGCCCAGCCGCGAAACACCAGGGTGCGCACCA
>DGYA01000117.1 GCA_002396505.1 Cyanobacteria bacterium UBA5018
TGGTTTTTCTGCAAACTCTTAGGGGATAAGCCTTAGGGGATAAGCATTATCTGGGCAGAGCCCCAGGGCTCAGTCTTCCAGGCGCAGGCGCAGCCGGTTGAGGGCCTCGCCGGCACTGAGGGTCTGAATCCAACCGCGGCCCCGGGTGGAGCCAAACCGCACCGGCTCACTGGCGCTGCCATCGGGACCCGCCACGGCGATATGCACCAGCCCGACGGGCTTGTCGGCACTGGCACCGGTCGGCCCGGCAATGCCGGTGATGGCAATCCCCCAATCGGCACCGCTGAGCCGCCGCACCCCCTCGGCCATCGCCAAGGCCACCGGATCACTCACTGCTCCATCGCTTTCCAGCAGTGCCGCCGGCACTCCCAGCAGCGTCTGCTTGAGGGAATTGGCATAGGCGATCACACCGCCGAGAAACACATCGGAGGCCCCCACCACAGCGGTGATCGCCGCACCGAGACCACCACCGGTGCAGGATTCGGCCACCGCCAGGGTCTCGCCGCGCCGCCGCAGCCGCTCCAGCACCACCGAGGCCAGGCTGTCCTGGTCGGCCCCATAGCAGAGCCGGCCGGTGCGGGCGCGCAGCTCCAGCTCAAGCGGCTCCAGCAGCGCTTCCGCAGCAGCCTCTGTGGCGGCGCGGGCCGTCAGCCGCAGCTTCACCTCGCCAGCCCCGGCATAGGGGGCCACGGTGGGATTTTGCAACTCGAGCAGATCGGCCACCTGCTCGGCCAAGCTGGATTCGGCCACGCCCCAAAAGCGCAGCAGCCGACTGGCATAGACCCCCTGGGCCAGGCCGGAGCGCCGCAGCCAGGGGGCGGCCGTAGCCAGCCACATCGCCTGCATCTCACTGGGCACCCCCGGGAAGGTGAGCACGGTGAAACCGGGCTGCAGCTCCCCATCAAAGCCGGCGGGATCTGGACTCCAGATCATCCCCGGGGCGGTGCCGCTGGGGTTGGGCAACAGCTCCGCCCCCACAGGCTGCAGGGCCTGGCGGCGGTTGCTGGCCGCCAACACCCGGCCGCGGGCGCTGGCCTTGGCCTGGATGTCGGCCCACACCTCCGGCCACTCCCGCAGCGGCGTGGCGAAGGCCGCGGCGATCGCCTCGGTGGTGAGGTCATCGGGGGTGGGACCCAGCCCACCGGTGGTGATCAGCAGGCGACAGCGGCCGGCTGCGGCGCGCACGGCGGCGATCAGCCGCTCGCGGTTGTCGCCCACCACCTCCTGGCGGTAGTGGGGAACGCCGAGGGAAGCCAGCTGCTCGGCAATCCAGCGGGCATTGCCATTAACGATGTTGCCCAGCAACAGCTCGGTGCCAATGCAGAGGATCTCGGCGCCAGGCAGCGGCCCAGATAGCTCAGCCACCGCCTGACCATCCTCATAATTAATTACATCAACCGACGAATTGATGTCAACGGGGAATGATTCGGGGCTGGAAGTCATGGCAGGGAACGCTGGGCGGTTTCGCTTTGGATTTGGCGGCGAGCAACCACCACCACGCCGATCAAAATTGCGGTGGCCAGGGCAAGCCACAGGAAGCGCATCTCGGCATTGGCCACCACCAGGGCCAATGCCGCCAGCCACTGGGTGAAGGCATAGATGATCAGCACCGTGCGCCGATGGCTAAAGCCAGCCCGCAGCAGCCGGTGGTGCAGATGGCGGCGATCGGGATAGAAGGGCGAGCGGCCCGAGCTGAGCCGGCCCATGATCACCGCCGACATGTCTGCCAAAGGCAGCGACAGGATCAATAGCGGCAGCAGCAGGCTCACCCCTGTAACCCCCTTGGCCGGCCCGACGATGCTGATCGCCGCCAGGGCAAACCCCAGGAAATAGGAGCCGCCATCGCCCATAAAGATGCGGGCTGGATTGAAATTGTGGCGCAAAAAGCCGAGGCAGGAACCGGCCAGGGCTGCGGCCAATAGGCCAGCGGCGGGTTGATCGAGGCTGAAACTCACCGACAGCAGCGCGATCGCGGCGATGCCACTAACGCCGGCGGCCAGCCCATCTAGGCCATCGAGCCAATTGATCGCATTGGTGATCCCCACCAGCCAGATCACCGTGGCCACCAAGCTGAGCCAGTCCGGCAGGATCAAGGCCGCCCCCTCGCGGCCCATGGGCAGGTCGATGGCGCCGATGCGCACCCCCTGACTCCAGACGGCGATGGCCACCCCCAGCTGGATCGCCAGGCGCGGCAGGGGCGGCAGGGCGAATAGATCGTCGGCCAGACCGATCAGAAAAAAACAGAGCGAACCGGCCAGGGTGGTCCAGATCAACTGGTCTTTTGCCGCCGCCAGCTCCGCGAAGCCCCCCAGCCCCCAAACGATCGCCAGGGCGATGCTGAAACCGAGCATGATCCCCACCCCACCGAGGCGCACCATCGGCAAGGTGTGCTGCTTGCGCGCATCGGGGGGATCGGTGAGGCCGTAGCGCAGCCCCAGGCGCCGCACCAGGGGCACCACCGCAGCCGTGATCAGCGTGGCAGCCACAAGGGTGAGCAGCGCGGCCGCGTTTGGGCTGTAGGCGAGCGTCACGGCAGGCGACCTTTGGCGCCCACGTTACGGGCCTTGACCAGCTTCACACCGGCTGCAGCTGGGGCTCTAAGACATAGAGGGGGAATCGATCGCAGAGCAGCGCCACCCGCTCGCGGCAGCGCTGCTCCAGGGCACTGTCCTCCGGGTTGAGCAGGCGATCGGCGATCACATCGGCCACCTCGATGAAGGCCGCCTCATCGAAGCCACGACTGGTGCAGGCGGCGGTACCGAGCCGCAGGCCACTGGTCACGAAGGGCGACTGGGGATCAAAAGGAATTGTGTTTTTGTTGGCGGTGATGTGCACGGCGCTGACCAGCTGGTCGGCCACCTTGCCGGTGAGACCGATGCCGCGCAGGTCGAGCAGCACCAGGTGGTTGTCGGTGCCGCCGCTGACCACGTCGATGCCGCGCTGCTGGAGGCGGCTGGCCAGGGCCTGGGCGTTGGCCACCACCTGCCGGCAATAGCTGCTGAACTCCGGCCGCAGGGCCTCGCCAAAGGCGACCGCCTTGGCGGCGATCACATGCTCCAAGGGGCCGCCCTGGCTACCGGGGAAGACGGCCTTGTCGAACTGCTTGCCAAACTCGGCGTCATTGCAGAGGATCAGCCCGCCCCGGGGACCCCGCAGGGTCTTGTGGGTGGTGGTGGTGACCACATGGCAGTGGGGCAGTGGACTGGGGTGCAAGCCGGCCGCCACCAGGCCGGCGATATGGGCCATGTCGGCCAGCAGGTAGGCGCCCACCTCGTCGGCGATCGCCCGGAAGGCGGCGAAGTCGATCGTGCGGGGATAGGCCGAATAGCCACAGACGATCAGCTTGGGCCGGTGCTCCAGGGCCAGCTGGCGAATGCTGGCCATGTTCAGTTGCTGGCTGTCGGGGTCGACGCCGTAATGAACAGCCTTGAACCATTTGCCCGACACGTTCACCGGCGAGCCGTGGGTGAGGTGGCCGCCGTGGCTGAGATCCAGGCCCAGGATCGTGTCGCCGGGCTGCAGCAGCGCCAGGAACACGGCGAAGTTGGCCTGGGCGCCGCTGTGGGGCTGCACGTTGGCCCAGGCAGCCCCGAACAGCTGCTTGGCCCGATCGATCGCCAGCTGCTCGATCGCATCGACATGCTCACAGCCGCCGTAGTAGCGCTTGGTGGGCAGCCCCTCGGCGTACTTGTTGGTGAGCACCGACCCCTGGGCCTCCATCACGGCGCGGGAGGTGAAGTTCTCGCTGGCGATCAACTCCAGATGGCTCTGCTGTCGCAGCAGTTCCTTGCCGATCAGGGCGGCGATCGCCGGATCGCTCACCGCCAGGGCGGGATTCAGGGCAGCGGCGCCGGTGGGGGCCATAGCTGGCAGCAGGGGGGGGGCAGACAGGAATGGTACGGACTTGGCACCAGATGGACAGGGGCAGCCCAAACCAGCCGCCGGGCTGCTACAAAAAAACGGCCACAAAAAAACCGCCCAGAGGGCGGTTTTGATTGAAAGCGCGCCTGGAGAGATTCGAACTCCCGACCCTCTGATCCGTAGTCAGATGCTCTAATCCGCTGAGCTACAAGCGCATGGGCCCATTTTGACCTCACGGGGGGCCCCTTCGTCAAACGCACCGACCAACCAACCGACCAACCCACCCTTCGCTTCTGTTCCGATGCCGATCCGCTGGTACGGCCCCGCCAACCCCAAAGACCCCACTTACTGCCATTTCGAGCGAATCGTGAACTTCACCCTGCACGGGGCCCTCTATGCCGCCATCAACAGCGGTTTATGGGTGGTGCAGCAATTGCGCCATCCCTGGGACCACCTGGCCTGGCTCAGCCTGGGCTGGTTGGCTTTACTGCTGGTGCATGGTGGAATCTTGATCGCCCTTCGCCCCGCCCCCCAGCCATGAGCATCCCCCAGTCATGACCCTCCCCCAGCCATGAGCCTCAGTGGCCCAGAGCTCAAGCAACTGGAGCTGGCCCTAGCCGACCGGATCTATCTGCAGCTGGCGGGCTGGCACCTCTACCTGGGGGATGCGGGCCTGGCCGAAACCCTGGCGATCGAATGCGCCGCCCGCCTCGATCAAGGCGCCGCCGTGGCGGCGCGCCAGTCCCTGGAGGCGGTGCAGGTGCCGATCGGCGGCGGCAGCACCCGCCTGCCCCTGGCCCGGCTGATTCCTGCTGGACAATTGCGGGACCTGGAGGATGTGCTCGATGGCTTTTGTCGATAGGGTTACCCAGGTCGCAGGCGGGTTGTGTTGCTGATCGAGGTCACGAACGCCCGCGAAGTGGTGCGAAAGCGCATGGGCAAGTTGGGGGCCCGGCTGATTGGCCGGGTGGTGGATGCCGAGGCCCAGGTGGAAAAGGCCCTGATCCAGGAACTGGCCAACGCCTTCCGGGAGTTCGGCATTGAGGCGCGGATCATCTCGGTGGAAGGCCCCCAGCTGATCGGTCGCTCCCATCTGGAACTGCCCATGCAGGTGCGCGAGGAGCGGCGCGTGCAACTCAACGGCGAGGGCGACTGAGCTGCAGCAACAACTGGCGGGCCTCCGGCACCCCAGCGGCGGCGGCGAGTAGCCCGTAAATCGCCGTACCGGCAAGGCCGCTAACCGCCAGCTGCTCTACCAGTCCCAGCACTCCGGCGGGCCAAGCAAACCAGGAGGCCAAGGCCCAGGCCCCAGCGGCGGCCACCAGGGCGGCCAGCAGCAATAGCAGGCTGTCCCGGGCCCAGGCCCGCAGCGGCATACCCCCCAGCCGCCGCTGCAGCACCAGCAGCAGGGCCAAACAGGTGACGGCGTTCACGCCCACCGTGGCCAGCACCAGTCCCGGGGCGCCGAAGTTAAGAGCTGGCAGCTGCTGACCCCAGGGGGTGGGTCCCCCCACCAGCAGCCAATCGAGCAGGGCGTTGAGACCGATGCCCGCCAGCGAGAGCCGAAAGGGGGTGTAGCCGTCGCCGAGGGCATAAAAGACGCGCACCAACACATCGCGCGCCAGATACACCCCCATGCCGAGGCCATAGGCGATCAGCAGGCTGGTGACCAACTCGCCGGCGGCAGCATTGAAGGCGCCGCGCTCGTAGACCAGGCGCACGATCGGCCCGGCCAGGGCCACCATCAGCGCCCCCAGCGGCAGCATCGAGACATTGGAGAGCATCAAACCCTGGCGGATGCGGCCGATCAGCTCCCCCCTGTCCTCCGGGGCCGTCAGCCGGGCGTACACCGGCAACAAAGGCACCAGCAGCGCATTGGAGATCAGGCCCAGGGGGGTCTGCACCAGCAGATTGGCGTAGCCCAGGCCGGCCGCCGCCCCGACTATCCCCGAGGCGAAAAACAGGTCTACAAACACATTTATCTGCAACATGCCGGAGGAGAAGGTGGCCGGAGCCATCACCTTCAGCACCTCCTGCACGCCCGGATGGCGCCAGTCCCAAACGAGCCTGACGCCATGCAAACCCTGGCGGGCCAGGGCCGGCAACTGCACCAGCCACTGCAGCACCGCCCCCAAGGTGGTGCTGCCCGCCAGCACGATTCCACCGACAATCACCTGGCTCGGGGCGCTGATCTCGGGGCCCAGCTGCCACCAGAGCAGCCCGATGCCAGCGATCACCGCCGCGCTGGAGAGCAGCGGGCTCACCGAGGGCAGCCAGAAAACATCTGCGGCATTGAGGGCGCCAAAGCCAAGGCCGATCAGGCCGGCGAACAGGGCCATCGGCGCCATCCAGCGCAACTGCAGCACGGCGATGTCGTGGCGGCTGGCATCCAGCCCGGGACCCACCAGGGTGATCAGCGGATCGGCCGCCAGCAGCAGTAGCAGGGTCACCCCGAGCAGGGCGGCCCCCACCAGGGTGTTGATCGCGGCCAGCACCCGGGCCCCCTCCGGCCGGGACTGGCGCGCCAGCACGCTGACGATGGCGCTGTGAAACGGCCCGTTGATCCCCCCCAGCAGGATCAGCAGAAACCCGGGCAGCACGTAGGCGTAGTTGTAGGCGTCGTAGGCGGCCCCCACCCCGAAGGCGGCGGCGATCACCTGCTGGCGCAGCAGGCCGGCCAACTTGCTCAGGGCCGTGGCCACCGCCACGATCAGGGCGATCCGTTTGAGCGAGCGCGCCATCGGGGCCGGGCCCATAGCCCGCGTCATCGAGCGGCAGTATGGCCGCCACCAACCCTTACGCCTACTGCGCTATGGCCACGCCCGCTATAGCCACGCCCGTGCTGCAGCTGGAGCCGATGCTGGAGGGAATCCTGCTGAAGCGCTACAAGCGCTTTTTGGCCGATGTGGAGCTGCTGGAGGGCGATCAGGCCGGCCAGTTGGTCACCGCCGGCCAGGTGGTTACAGCCCACTGCCCCAACACCGGCCCGATGACCGGGGTGCTGATCCCTGGCGGCCGGGTGAGGCTGCGCCACGACCCCAGGCCCGAGCGCAAACTGGCCTGGACCTGGGAACAGGCCGCCGTGCCCGGCCCGGGCGGCCAGCCGATCTGGGTGGGCGTCAATACCGCCCTGCCCAACCGGTTGGTGCGGGCCACGATCGAGGCCGGCCTGCTCGAGCCCTGGCTGGGCCCGATCGCTTCGATCCGCGCCGAGGTGGCCTACGGCGAAAATCGCCGCAGCCGCATCGATCTGCTGCTAACGCCGGCGGCGACGGCCGCCGATCCCCGGCCGATCTATGTGGAGGTGAAGAACACCACCTGGAGCCGCGGCGACCTGGCCCTGTTCCCCGACACCGTGACCGAGCGGGGCCAGAAACACCTCCAGGATCTGCGCGCCCTGCTGCCGGCGGCGCGGGCGGTGCTGGTGCCCTGCCTCAGCCGCGGCGATGTGAGCCGCTTCGCGCCGGGGGACTCCGCCGATCGCCGCTATGGCGAACTGTTCCGCCAGGCCCTGGACGCAGGCGTGGAGGTGCTGCCCTGCCGTTATGTCTTCGATGCCAAATCGGTTAGCTGGCTAGGCGTGAGCGCCGTAGAACGCCAGGAACCCCAGACAGCCAACGCCGAATCCGATATTCAGTAGCAATTGCGACCAAAATGCCGAATGGAGTTGAGGCTCCTACACCCAAATGCCCCCAGAGCTCGCTAACTTTCCCGCGACCTTTAGCTATTGACTTAAGGAGGGATGGCCCCATGGCCCCAGCCAATAACCCTGCAGTTCGCCAGCGGCGACCAAGGCTCAGAGACGCCAGCTTGCTGGAGGCTCCCAGCATCCTGGCCAGCCAGATTCGCGGTATCCAGCACCCGCGCACTCTCACCTGGTTGGCCTGCATCCCTGTAGCCCTCTTCGGTCTGGGCCTGTTCAACCTCTCGGCCCACGCCGCCCAGCTGCCGGAACTCACCCCCGGCTTTCTGATCAACAACCTCTGGCTGCTAATCGCATCGATCCTGGTGATCTTTATGAACGCCGGTTTCGCCATGGTGGAGGCCGGCCTATGTCGCCAGAAGAATGCTGTAAATATCCTGGCAAAAAACCTGATTGTGTTTGCGTTGGCAGCATCGGCCTACTGGATCATCGGCTATTCGCTGATGTACGGGGAGCCGGTGCTAAAAGGCTGGTTGTTCTTCGGTAAGGGCGGGCCCCTGGGCCTGTTCTTTGATCCCGCAGTGACGGCGGAGATGGTCAAGCAGGGCGCCCTGGTGCCCAGCGTCGACTTCCTCTTCCAGGTGGCCTTCGCCGGCACCGCCGCCACGATCGTCTCGGGGCTGGTGGCCGAGCGGATCAAGTTTGGAGAATTTGTTGTGTTCTCGCTGGTGCTGGTGGGCTTCGTTTACCCGATCGCCGGCAGCTGGAAATGGAATGCCAACGGCTGGCTAAACCAGCTGGGCTTCATCGATTTCGCCGGCTCCACCCTGGTCCATTCCGTTGGCGCCTGGGCCGGCATCGTCGGCGCGATCATCCTGGGCCCCAGGATTGGCAAGTTCGTGGAAGGCAAGGCCCAGGCGATTCCCGGCCACAACCTGGCGATTGCCACCCTCGGCTGCCTGATCCTCTGGATCGGCTGGTATGGCTTCAACCCCGGCTCGGTGCTGGCGATGAACGAGACCGTTCCCTACGTCGCCGTCACCACCACCCTCGGCGCCGCCGGTGGCGGCATAGCAGCCACGATCTGCTCGCAAATCATCTCGGGCAAACCAGACCTATCGATGACCATCAACGGCATTCTCGCCGGGCTGGTGGGCATCACCGCCGGCTGCGACGCCTACTCGATGCCGGCCGCTTGGGTGGTGGGCTTCGTGGGGGGCCTGCTGGTGGTGTTCTCGGTGGCGATCATCGATCGGCTGGGCATCGACGATCCGGTGGGGGCCTGGTCGGTGCATGGCACCGGCGGCATCTGGGGCACCCTGGCGGTGGGCCTGTTCAATCAGGAAAAGGGCCTTTTACTCGGCAACGGCTTTGGCCAGCTGGGGATCCAGCTGATCGGTGCGCTGGCCTACGGCCTGTTCGCAGTGGCGGCCGCCTGGCTCACCTGGGGCCTGCTGTCAGCCTTCTCCGGCGGCCTGCGAGTGAGCGAGCCAGAGGAGCTCGAGGGCCTCGACATCGGCGAGCACGGCATGGAGGCCTATCCAGACTTCAACACGGTCTCGGGCTGAGCTGACCTGCGGCTAACCAGACCTGATCTCAGGCTGACCTGAATCTGAGTCTGAGCTGATCTCCGGTTGACCAGTGGCGTGGGTGTGGTTGTTGCGGCACCAACACCGACACCCACTCCCCCCCATAGAGTCGCTTGCAGCAGCCGGTGAACCGATGGATACCCGCGCCTTTAAACGCTCCCTGCACCACTCCGACCGTTACAACCGCCGCGGCTTCGGGCTGGGAAATGAAGTGGCTGGCAGCCTTGAGCAGGCTTACCAGAGCAATTTAGTTGCCAGCCTGCGTGAGAACGGCCACGAACTGCAGCGGGGCCGGCTGACTGTGCTGCTAGCCGAGGCCTTCGGCTTTTGCTGGGGGGTGGAGCGGGCCGTGGCCATGGCCTACGAAACCCGCCGGCATTACCCGAAAGAGCGGATCTGGATCACAAACGAAATCATCCATAACCCCTCGGTAAATGACAATTTGCGCCAGATGGGCGTGCAGTTCATCTCCGTTGATCAGGGGGTTAAGGACTTCTCCGACGTGGCCAGCGGCGATGTGGTGATCCTGCCGGCCTTTGGAGCCACCGTGCAGGAAATGCAGCTATTAAACGAGCGGGGCTGTCACATCGTGGATACCACCTGCCCCTGGGTCTCCAAGGTGTGGAACGCCGTGGAGAAGCACAAAAAGCACCAGATCACCTCGATCATTCACGGCAAGGTGAAGCACGAGGAGACCCTAGCCACCAGCTCCTTTGCCGGCACCTACCTGGTGGTGCTCGATCTCAAGGAAGCCCAGCTGGTCTGCGATTACATCCTGGGCAAGGGCGACCGGGAGGCCTTCCTGGCCCGCTTTGCCAAAGCCTGCTCCCCAGACTTCGATCCAGATCGCGATCTGATTCGCGTTGGGGTAGCCAATCAAACCACCATGCTCAAAAGCGAGACCGAGGAGATCGGCCGCATGTTCGAGCGCACGATGCTGCAACGGTTCGGGCCGATCGAACTCAACGATCAC
Source organism: Cyanobacteria bacterium UBA5018 (assembly GCA_002396505.1). GTDB lineage: Bacteria > Cyanobacteriota > Cyanobacteriia > PCC-6307 > Cyanobiaceae > UBA5018. The sequence goes on from DGYA01000117.1 coordinate 10,067, forward strand.
TTCGTGGCCTTCAACACCATCTGTGACGCCACCCAAGAAAGACAAGACGCCATCTTCGCCCTAGTCGATAAGCCCCTGGATCTGATGGTAGTGATCGGGGGCTACAACTCCTCCAACACCACCCATCTTCAGGAGATCGCCGTATCCCGCGGCATTCGCTCCTACCATATCGATACACCCGAGCGCATCGGCCCTGGCAACCGCATCCTCCACAAGCCTCTGAATCAGGAATCGATCATGGAAGATCCCTTCCTGCCCGCCGGCCACATCCGGGTGGGCATCACCTCCGGAGCCTCCACCCCAGATCGGGTGGTAGAGGACGTGATCGAGCGGCTGATCGGCCTCAGCGAAGCCGGCTGAGGCCAGCGGTCTGCCGCCAACCCTCGCTCAGGAAAGAAGTCTTCAGCACAGCTGGCCAGACGGCTGGCTTTACATTCGGTTATGAACGGACCATGTCGGATTCGGGATTCGGGAGTTGCCAGTCGTTGTCCACGCTTTCACCGACCGAGCCAAGCACCCTCCCCGAGCGGGCGGAGTCTGAGTTGAGCTGCCCCTCGCCGCCCCTGCGCCACAGCAGCGATCCCCGCCTGCGCTGCTACTCCAGCAGCTTTTCCGACCTGATGGAGATGTGGGCCCCTGCCGAGCTGGTGGCCAGCTACCTGGACCACCATGAAGGCTGGTTTAGGCGCTGCGCCGCGCCGATGACAGTGCGGCCCCTGGGCAACAACGGCTATTCGCTCACCCTGGGCCGGTTTGGCAATTTCGGCTTTGAGGTGGAACCCACGATCAGCCTGGAGCTGTTACCCCAAGACCGGGGGGTATATCGGATCGTCACGGCGGCTTCAGACCAGCCGGAGACGCCGCTGGAACGGCTCTATGAGGTGGAGTTCAACGCCTCATTAAAGCTTCAAGAGCAATTGAATCCCACGGAAGACAATACAAAAGAAAGTATGGAAATAAATGATGGCAGCGCCCTGCGCACGGAAGTTATATGGGACCTGGACCTAAACGTATGGATACAACTACCTGGAGTGATCAGCCTGCTGCCTGAGGCTCTTGTGCAGACCAGCGGCGATCACCTGCTACGCCAGATCGTGCGCCAGATCTCCAGACGTCTCACCTGGAAGGTGCAAGAAGACTTCCACGCCAGCCATGGCCTGAACTGCCCGCCGCGACGACGAGCCCAATTTTAAATCTAAATCATTTTAATATACAAACCAGGCCCGCTTGGCGAGTCTCTGAACAGCTGCCACTGAGTCGCTCCAGCCACCCGAGAGCCTTCGTGGCATCAGGGATCTATTGCTCTTGGCTCAGGCTTTTCAGAGCTTCCTAAGGGAAAACAAAAACTACCCATGCCGCTAACCGGAGTAAACTGCATGGGAGATAGCCGCAAAAATAGCCGAACCTGATCGAGTCCAGCCCTACTGCCAGCAAATTGGTTCGACCGATCTAAGCGGGGCGCTTCTCCCAAATGTTGTTCAGGATTTGCACACCACTCAGGGCCTGCCACAGGAACAGGGTCATCAGCGCCATATTCAAACCCACGTGAACTTTGCGAGCAATCAGATTGCCGTGCTGCATCAGCGGCGTTAGCGAGGCCGCCGCCACCACCATGCAGGTCATGGTGATGCCCACCAGCAGGTGGGGCCCCACGAACAACTTGCCATTGTTCAAGTAGGTGACGGCCATGCCGCCAAAGTTGCCGATCACCATCACCACCAGGATCAGGCTGCCGATTTGAAAGTGGCGCTTGGCAAACTGCCCCTTGATCAGGGGCTTGCGAGCTTCCGCATCAGCCGTGCGGGTCTTCTTGGCCTTGATCCCCAGGAACATGCCGTATCCCGAAAGGGCCAGCAATCCCCACATCAACAGGGGATGCAGAAAGTTGAGGTTGTAAGCGAGCGACTCGGGCATGGCGCGGTGCTGGGCGGGAAACGGGCAGCTTTGCGAAGCTACAGCTCATCCCGCCCCCGCTGCCGTTCAGCCTGGGGCCGATTGACAATTGAACAACCCCAGGGGCAGCGGGGCTTCAGTGCAAGAAGTGGCGACGACCGGTGCAGACCATCGCCAACCCCAGCTCGTTGCAGGCGGCGATCGAGTCGCCATCCCGCAGGCTGCCGCCTGGCTGGATCAAGGCCGTGATGCCATGGCTGGCGGCCAAACGCACGCTGTCATCGAAGGGGAAGAAGCCATCACTGGCCAACACCGCCCCCCGGGCCCGCTCCGCCGCGGCCTCCAGGGCCAATTTGGCGGATCCCACCCGGTTCATCTGACCCGCCCCCACCCCCAGGCTCTGGCCAGCTCGGGCCACGGCAATGGCGTTGGAGCGCACATGGCGCACCAGCTTCCAGGCGAAGCGCAGATCCTCCAGCTCCTGGGCCGTGGGCTGGCGCTCGCTCACCACCTGCCAGCTCTGCTCCTGCACGGGCTGATCATCCAGTTCCTGCACCAGCACCCCCCCCAGCAGGCTGCGCAGCTGCTGCCGGGGGGCGTGGGCAATGGCCTCAGGGGCCAGCTCCAGCAGGCGCAGGTTGGGCTTGGCTGCCAGCTTTAGGCGGGCCTCGGCCGTGAATTGCGGCGCCACCACGCATTCCAAAAACAGGCCGCAGAGCTGCTCAGCGCTGGCCTGGTCCACCACCCCGTTGAGCGCCACGATGCCGCCAAAGGCAGACACCCGATCGGCATCGAGAGCACGGCCCAGGGCATGGGCGCCATCGTCGCCGGTGGCCAAGCCGCAGGGATTGGTGTGCTTCACCACCACGGCGGCGGGCTGAGCGCCGGGTCCATAGCCAAACTCGCGCACCGTGGCCAGGGCGGCGTCGAGATCGATCAGGTTGTTGTAGCTGAGTTCCTTGCCCTGCAGCTGAATCGCGCCGCCCCAGCCGGCGGCCTCGGCGCTATGCCAACTGGCGCCCTGGTGGGGATTTTCGCCATAGCGCAACGCCTGGCGGGCGGGCAGCTCCAGCCGCAGGGGCGCAGCCGGCGGCTCGCCGCTAGCGGCCGCCTCCAGCCGGCTGGCCAACCAGCCGCTGATCGCCGCGTCATAGGCAGCGGTGTGCTGGAACGCCGCCAGGGCCAAGGAACGGCGCAACTGCAGATCCAGCTGGCCGGCCTGGAGGGCCTCCAGGAAGGGGCCGTACTGGCTGGGGGCGGTGAGCACCGCCACGTCGGCATGGTTTTTAGCGGCGGCCCGCAGCATCGCCGGCCCGCCGATATCGATGTTCTCAATGGCTAGCTCAAAGTCAACCGCCGGATCGGCCACCGTCTCTCGGAAGGGATACAGATTCACCACCACCACATCGATCGGATCGATCTGCTGGGCCTCCAGATCCGCCTGGTGACCAGGCTCCTGCCGCCGGGCCAGGATGCCGCCGTGAATGCGGGGGTGGAGCGTCTTCACCCGGCCACCCAAGATCTCGGGCGCACCGGTGTACTCGGCTACTTTTGTTACAGGTACACCAGCAGCCTGCAGCGCCGCCGCCGTACCACCACTGGAGATCAGCCGATAGCCGGCCTCCAGCAGCCCCTGGGCCAGCGGCACCAGTCCCTCTTTTTGCGACACGCTCAACAGAGCTGTGGGGGCCATGGCTGCTGCATCGGATGGCGGACCGCCAACCTACGCAGGGACCTCCTAGCGGCCATGAACCTCCCCAACCTCGACCAAACTGGCCCCGATCTGTCTGGTCAAGCCGATTTACTGCAACTGGGGCCCGCCGGCGCCGCTGCCCGGCTGGTGCTGTTGCACGGCTGGGGCGCCGATGCTCACGACCTGCTCGATTTGGGGGAAATGCTGGTGGGCCCAGAGCTGAGCGTGGTGGCCCTGCAGGCCCCAGAAGCCCACCCGCTGGGGATCGGCCGTCAATGGTATGACCTGCAACCGATCGACTGGGGCCAGCTGCCGGCCGCGCGGGCGGCCCTGCGCCAGCGACTGGAGCGGCTGGCCAGCAGCGTGCCCCTTGGGCGCACGGTGGTGCTGGGCTTCTCCCAAGGTGGCGCCATGGCCCTGGATGTGGCCAGCGGCCTACCGGTGGCCGGCATCGTTGCCTGCAGTGGCTATCCCCACGAGGGCTGGCTACCCCAGGCCACCGCGGCACAGCCGCTGCCGCCCGTGCTGCTTAGCCATGGCCAACAGGACCCGGTGGTGCCTTTCGCCGCCAGCGAAGAAGCCCGCAAGCGGCTGGTAAGCGGTGGTGGCAGCGCCCAGTTATTGGCCTTTGAGGGCGGCCACACGATCGACCCGGCCATACTGCCCAGCATCGCCAACTTCGTAGGCGCCTGCCTGGGCTAACCATGAGGGAAGCCCATGGGAGTCGCTGATATCAGCGGCGCCCATGGGCTGCTCGACAGGGCCCCCAAGGAGGCTCTGGATTTCGCGATTTCGACGACCCCGCCAGCTGAACGCGTCAGTTACCCGAGTCAGTTACCCGAGTCAGTTGAACGAGTCAGTTGAACGATCCGCTCACACAATCAAACCGCTCACACAAAGGCGTACTCGTACTCCTCCATCTCTTCCCAATCATCGGCAGCCAGCGCTTCCAGGCCTTCGAACAGCACCTCCTCACCGATGCGGTCGACGATCTCGCGCAGAGAGGGGAACAGGAAGTGGTTCTCCTCGGCGTACTGGGCACTGAACAGGCCCTTCTCACCCCAGAAAAAACGATCGGTGGTGTGCTCGTTGCGGCGCACGTTGAGGATCGCCGGTGCCATCAGGCCGTTTTCGGCGATGTAGCGGCGGGCGGCGGTGACGGGCTTGTGGGAGCCGGTCTCCAGATTGTGGGTGCCCACATGGGCGAGCACCCGCTGGCCAGCCAGACGACGACGGCTGATCCGCTTGCGCTTCTTGGACATTGAAATACTCCCGTCAGGGAGGAAGAGGGGGGACGAGGAAAGCCAGGGTGCGGCAAAAGCCAGACCGGCGGCGAAGCCTTCCGAACAACCAGAAAGAGCGAGCAACGCCCGACCCTTTCTGGCGCCCGAGAGCGGGGGGAGAGGATGCCAAAAGCCTTTAGCTCGATCCGCCGAAGTGGATCGCTTAGCTCGATCCGCCGAAGTGGATCGCTTAGCTCGATCCGCCGAGGCGGATCGATAGGCTTCAGCAGGACGCAACTGCCTCTGCTGTAGCCTCAAAAGCGTGAAAACGCAATGTTGGCTTCGCACAGGGCTGCATGCCTGGCCGGCCGCTCGCGAACTGCGAAGTATTGGCCGATACCGACATCTTAAGACTTTTTCTCAGAATTCCCATGCCCCCGGGAAAACTTTTTTTACATGCTGGGCCTGAGCGGCCAAGATGCCAGTCTCCAAGCGGTTCCTGACCCTGCTGAGCTTTCAGTTGGCCCAGTTCGCCGACAGGGATGATCTGCGCTCTTTGATCGTCTACGTAGCCCAACCTGGATCCGGTCCCACCCCCGACCTGGTACCGATCGGCCAGTGGCCCAGCGATGGTCTGGCCCTGCCCACGGTGGGACCCGACAGTCCCCTGCGCCAGCCCGCCGAGGCGCGCCGCTGGCTGCCCCTGCGCCACGAGGACGTGCTCCTGGGCGCCCTGCAGGTGGAAACCGCCGCCCTCCCCTGGCCGCTGCCCCTGCGCCAGCGACTGCAGGCGGTCGCCCTCTGCCTCACCCAGGCCCTCTGCCTGGATCTGGAACGTCAACAACTGCAGGCGGAGCTCCAGCTGCAGCGCGAGCAACTGCAGTTGCTGCTGCACCAACTGCGCAATCCCCTGGCGGCGCTGCGCACCTTCGCTCAACTGTTGTTGCGCCGACTGGAACCCGGCAACCCCAACCGCTCCCTGGTGGAAGGCTTGCTGGGCGAACAAGAGCAGATCAATCGCTACCTAGATGCGCTCGATCGCCTCGGCGAACCGGAATCGCTGCCAGATGCGGCCAACGCGCCGATCCCCCTGCTGCTGCCGCCCCTGGCTCCTGGCACCAGCTCGGCCCTGCCAGGGGCCCTGGAGCCATTGATCAGCCGCGCCGCCGCCACCGCCGCCCTGCAGGGACGCCCCTGGCAACAGCCAACCCTGCTGCCCGACTGGCGGGGCGACAGCGGCGCCGTGGCCGAGATCCTGGCCAACCTGCTGGAGAACGCCTTCCGCTACAGCCGCCAGGGCGTTGCGGTGGGTCTGCACTGCAGCGGCGATCACCTGCGCGGCTGGCAATTGACGCTGTGGGATGGCGGCAGCCCGATCCCAGAGGCCGAACGCCAGCTGATCTTCGAGCGGGGCATCCGGGGCAGCCAGGGGGCGGACCTGCCAGGCACAGGCCTGGGCCTGGCCCTGGCCAGGGACCTGGCCCGCTCCCTGGGAGGTGAGTTGGAACTGCTGATCCCGCCGGCGGCCGCGGCCCCGGAGCTGCCCGCCGCGGGCAACGCCTTTCGCCTCAGGCTGCCGCCCGCGCCACCAGGCCCATGAGCAGCAGGCCCAGGGCCTCGCTCCACTCCACGCAGGCCCCGTAGCTATCGCCGCTGTGGCCGCCCAGCCTGCGCCCCAG
>DGYA01000087.1:0-745 GCA_002396505.1 Cyanobacteria bacterium UBA5018
ATAATCCTGTCAATAACGATCCTGAAATTGCGCCAAGCAATGCAAATATTGCTGAAGCGTTCTTCTCGAGGAACTCAACAAGCTGAAAATTCATTATGTTACCAAACAAAAGCTGGGCGGATCCGCCCAAAATTAGCGATGACAGCATGTTGTCCGCTTAAAATTCCGAATCTTGAAGCGAAAGAAGCCCAAAAACCAGTCAACACAGACTTTTCCGCAGGTGCATCAGTTTACATCATAATTTTAAGCGGATCGATTCAACGTGGTGTTGTCCGTGTTACAAAAAGTCGGCGGGGATGACGATGCCACACAGGCTTCGGCTAGGTTAATGGGCATAAATCATTAAGTTATTATATCGATATTGCTAAGTAGCCACTGAATAAGTCTGATATCCTGTCCTCGCTCCAGCTTATAGGTGACAAGCGAATGCCGAAGAGTATGGGAGGTGATGGGCTTATTAATTGCTGCCACTTTCACAGCACTACGAATCACTGAGTGCATCAAGTAGAAATCCAGATGTTATTACCCTGCTCACCCGTGGTGGCTTTGTACTAGTTACAGCCGCTTAAATCTTCGCACCGCTACCAGCTACAAGCCGCCGATTCAGGGCTTGCTCATCAATTCCCCCAGGCGGCGTCAATTTCCTCGGCACTACTGTTCAACTTCCGCAGCAGCAGCAAGCAGCAATAAGCGGCGTCAACTGCGGTTCGCGTCGCGGGAATAGCTAGCGGGCCCGGAGTTGGCT
>DGYA01000087.1:917-7749 GCA_002396505.1 Cyanobacteria bacterium UBA5018
TAGCGGGCCCGGAGTTGGCTGGGCTAGCCTGGGTTGGGTGGGCTCCTAGCCCAGGGACTGTTTCAAAAAAGTGATCAGCTCATCGCGGCGCAGGTGAGACCAGCGGCGCAGCTGCTACTCACGTTCCACTTGCTGGCGATAGGCGAGCAGCTCCTTGCGCTCACCTTCTAGCTGCTGCAGCTGCGTTTCCAACTCGGCGATCTTCTTCTTCGCAATCCTTACCAGGCCCTTCCCTCTGACGAGGTCGGTGGCGTGGGTGTTTGCTGCGACTTTGTCGCTTTGCAGCCTGCTCGGACCAGGCTGATGGCGTGGGCTTAAAGCACGAGGCAGGCAGCTTGGACCATCGCAGGGCTGGGCCCCCCTCAGCCCGCCCAGATCTGCTCCAGATCCAGCGCCAGCCCAGGGAAGTGGGGAGCTGCATCAAGGTGGGTGGCCGCTTCTAGCCGCCGGGGCTGGGCCGGGGAATCCGCCAGCGGTTCCCAGATTTCCACGGCTTGCTCCGCCGGAATCAAGAGCCAGCCGAGGCGGGCACCGTTGCGCTGGTAGGCGGCCAGCTTGCGGCGCAGAGCGGTGAGGCCCCGGGGGCCTTCGTCGCTGGGACTCGCCAGCTCCACCACCAGATCGGGGCAGAGGGGGGCGAAACCGCAGCGCTGCTCGGCTGTAAGGGCCTGCCAGCGATCGAGGGCCACTAGGGCTGCATCGGGGCTGAGCACGGAGTTGTCGGCGAGGCGGAAGCCGGTGGAGCTGTCGAACAGCTTCAGGGGCAGTCCGCTGCGCTTGAGGGCCTGCCAGAGAAGGGCATTGAGGGCACTGTTGCGGGCACCCGTTTCGCTGCCAGTAGGGGTTATCAGGATCAGGGAACCATCGGCGGCAAGCTCCAGCACTGCCTCTGGATTGGCCTGGCACAGCTCAGCAAATTGCTCGGGGCTGAAACGCAGACCAGCGCAGAGAGAAGCCGGCAAGCTGAGCGACTCCGGCAGCCCGGCACCCCATTCCCTGCCGGACGTGCTCTCCAGGGGGCGGGGCGGAGCGAGCATGGGCCCGACGGGTGTGCAGGCTTTCAGGCTAAGGGCGATGCCGACAGGTGGTCGCGGTTGATGGCCGCGGATGCCGAGGTCATGGCCCCGCTGCATGCCCATCAAGCCCTTGATCTGCAGCTGCGACGGCATCAGCTGGGCGGAGCTGAAGCCCAACCCTCGCTGCAGACGCTCGCCATGGCCAATGGGGTAGCGGTCTGGTCCGCCCACAAGGGACCGACCGATTGCATCTACCTGTCCCAGGTGCATGAGCGCACCAGCAACAGTAAAGACATAACACCACTACAAGCTACAAACCGCCGATTCAGAAGTTACTGAATTTACTCATACCCCCAGGCAGCATCAATTTCCTCATCGCTGCTGTTCAACTTGCGCAACAGCAGCAACAGGAGGCGTTCGCTGCGGTTCGCGTCGGGGGGATAGCTAGCGGGCCCGGAGTTGGCTGGGCTGGCCTGGGTTAGGGAAGGCTCCTGGCCCAGGGCTTGTTTCAAAAAAGTGATCAGCTCATCGCGGCGCAGGTGAGACCAGCGTCGTAGCTGCTGCTCCCGGCAAATATTTTTTAATTCCTCCACCGACATCGCCTCCAGGTGGTAATCGGCGGGCATCAGGATGTCAGGCGTCAGGGCGCTTGCCGTCTCGGCCAGGAGCTGTTGCTGGCGTTCGTCGAGCCGCTGGGCCTGGCGCTGCAGGTAGTTGTCGAGGCCGCGGGTATGGCTGGCGAGGATTGTGCCGAGGCTATGCAGATCGGCGCCCAAACCATCGCTGATCGGCGTGCGCCTCGATCTCATGCCGCCGGATCTCGGTCCAGTGGCTTTAGGACTAATGGGTTCAGGGCTAATTGGCTCAGAGTTACTGGACTCAGGGCTGTTGGCCATCAGCCCCCTCCTCGTCAATTTCAGGCAGCGCTTCATCGATGAAGGCCACGGCGTCGGCCCGCTCCAGTAGTCGCTCTACCGCTCGCTTTAGATCGGCGCTGGATTGGCTGCTGGGGCCGCCATTGGTGCGGTCTTGTTGGTCTACCGCCTCTTTGATATCGGCCAAATTATCCAGGGCTTGCTCGATTTGCTGCACCTGCAGCAGTCGCCCCTTCAGCCGGGGCAGCAGCACCGAAATTTGCTGATTCTCCCGTTCCGCTTGCTGGCGGTAGGCGAGCAACTCGTTGCGTTCACCCTCCAGCTGCTGCAGCTGCGTTTCCAGCTCGACGATCTTCTTCTTCGCTTTGGTTACCAAGCCCTGCTGGGCACCGGCGCGGCGGTTGGCGGTGATCAGGGCATCGCGCATATCCCGGTAGAAATTGCGCAGATCCGCGAAGTGAATCAGCTTGTGCACCAGCGGAAACCGCTGGGAGGAGGTCTGGTCGATCTCCGCTGGGGGCTTATTGGAACGCTTGCGGGCGGTGGCCATGGTGGAGGACGAAGCGGGAGAGCGGCAAATCCTCCCCGGCCAGGAAGGAACATTAAAACAACTGGGCCCAGGGATTCAGATCAAACTCCAACGGCCTGATCAAACACCAACGGCTGGTGAATCCCTTCTAGCAACACCACCGCTAGCAACACCACCGCCAGCCATGGCATCGCTAGCCATGCCTACCCCCTCGGCCGAACCGAAGAGGGTGGCGATGGCCTGGGGGCGCAGCGTCACCCTGCATTGCATACCCAATTCACAGGGATGGTCTAGGGGAAGCTTCAGCCGTAACCGCTGGCCCCGGCCCTCCAGCAGGGCCATCCAGGCGGGGCCGAGAAATTCGCGGCCCATTAGCTGCCAATCGCCGTGGGGATCGCTTTGCAACTGCAGATCCTCCTGGCTAAACATCACCTCCAGTTGCTCGCCAGCCGCTGGCTGGCTAAGCAATCGCTGAGCGGCCAGTGGCTGGCCATCTTGATGCAAACTATCGCCTTGCTGGCTATCCCCAGCCCAGTGCCATTGGCCTGTGGGAATGAGGCCCAGCGGCGTCACTAATTCACCGGCCTCCAGGCTGGCGGGCAGCAGGTTGGCCTGCAGCACGAAACGGCCCACGAAGGCGGTGGCCGGTCGTTGCACCAGCTGCCTTGGCGGCGCGCATTGATGCAATACCCCGTCCCGCAGCACGGCCACCCGATTGCAGATGGCCAGCGCCTCCTCCGGGTCGTGGGTCACGATCAGGCCACTGGCGCCAACGCTGCTGAGCACCCGGGGCAGCTCGCTGCGCAGCCGCAGCCGCACCTCCACATCCAGGTTGGAGAAGGGTTCATCCAGCAGCAGCACCTTTGGTTGTGGCGCCAGGGCCCTGGCCAGGGCCAGCCGCTGCCGCTGGCCACCCGAAAGTTGGTGCGGATAGCGGCGCTCCAGGCCCTCCAGCCCCAGCAGTTCCATCAGCCAGCGCACCCGGCTCAAGTCTTGACCGCGCCGCAAACCAAAGCAGGCGTTTTGCCAGGCATCCAGGTGTGGGAAAAGGGCGTAGTCCTGAAACACCATGCCCACCCCCCGCCGTTCCGCCGGCAGCCAGTGCTGGGGCCCGGCCACCTGGCGGCCTTCTATCCAAACCGACCCCCGCGCCGGTCGCTCAAAGCCAGCCACCAGCCGCAGCAGGGTGGTCTTTCCGCAACCCGATGGCCCCAGCAGGCCCACCAACTCGCCCCGCTGTAGCGATAGATCGATCTGGCGCAGGGTCCAGCCCCCAGGGTCGCCACTGCCACTGCCAGTGCTAGTGCCGTTGCCATTGGCAGTGCCATGGCCATTGGCGTAGCGGTGCCAGACGCCCCGCAGCTGCAGATGGGCTGCGCTCAAATCGCTGTTCATGTTCAACTCCGCTCCTCCAATGAGGGGATCAAGGCGATAGCCGCCAATAAACCAAAGCCCATAATCACCAGGGCCGGCGCCATGGCATAGCCCACCCTTTCATCACTGGCGTACTGAAACACCCGCACCGCCAGGGTATCGAAATCAAACGGCCTTAACGACAGGGTGAGCGGTAATTCCTTCACCACATCCACAAACACCAGCAGCAAACCAACAAGTAGTGGGCCCCGCAGCAGCGGCAAATGAATGCGCCCGAGGGTCTGCCACCAACTGCAGCCCAGGCTGGTGGCCGTTTCATCGATGCTCACCGGGATTCTTTCCAGGGCGGCGTCGAGACCCTGCTTGGATACGGCCATGAACCGCACCCCATAGCCCCACACCAGCAACAGCACTGGATTCAGCTGCAGCGGCCCCCCCAACAGCAGCAACCCCAGGGCCAGCACACTGCCCGGAATCGCATAGCCCAGGCCGGCCATAAAGCTGAATTGATGCACCAGCGGTCGATCACTCCAGCGGCGAATGATCGCCAGCAGCAGGGCACAAAAGGCCGTGATCGCCGTTACCAGCAGGGCCAAGCCAAAACTGCGGCCCGCCAATGCCAACAATTCGCCCAGCGGTTCCGCAGCCATCACCTGCCAACCCTGCAAAATCCAGAGGCCCGGAATCAGCAGGCAGGCCAGCGGCGGCAGCAGGGTGACGCCAATGGCGGCGGCTGCGCGCCAACCAGTAAGCTGCCACACCTGGCAACTAACGCTGCCGGTGCCCAGGTTCCAGCGGCGGCTGCGGCGCCTTAGGGCCCGTTCGGCCGCCAGCAGCAGGATCACGATGGCTAGGGCGGTGAGCGCCAACAGGGCCGCCCCCCTGGGGTCGCCATCGATCTGCCAGCGATTCAAAATTCCAGCCGACAGGCTCGGCACCCCCAGCAACCTCACCGCTCCCAATTCATTCACCACCTCCATGGCGCTGAGGGCCACGCCGGCGCCGATCGAAGGGGCAGCCAGCGGCAAAGCCACCCGCCAAAAACTCTGCCAGGGCCCCACCCCCAAACTGCGGCAGGCCTCCAGCAGCTGGCGGCCACTCATCGCAAAACTCTCGGTGCTGAGCAAAAACACATAGGTGTAGTTGGCCAGGCTTAGCAAAAGCACCGCCCACCAGATGCCGTAGATGCGGATGCCGTTCTGGCTACCCCAATCGATCAAACTAGCCGCAAGCAAATAAGCGGGGAATGCCAGGGGCAGCAGCTGGGCCATGCGCAGCCAGCGGCGGCCCGGAAAGCGACAGACGGCGGTGAGCCAACCAGTGGCCGTACCCAGCACCGTGCCAAGCAGACCCTCGCCGGCCACCAACAGCAGCGTGCCGCGAATTTGGGCTGCTCCGTCGGCGCCGAGGCCGGCGGCGCCAGGTTCAGCGCTGAACAGGGCATCCCGCAGCAGCGCCGCCAGGGGCGCCAGGGCCAACAGGCCGATCAGCAGCACCGCCAGCAGCAGCCCTGCCCTGCCCAAACCTGGCCTATCCGCCTGGAAAGCTCGACCGCTCAAACACAAAGCCACCTACTGCCAGCCAGCCTGGCTCATCAGCTGCACGGCCTCGGCGTTGCGCCTGCCCACCTGCTCCAGGCTCACCGGCGCGGCGGTGAAGCTGCCGAAACGCTTGAGGATCGGGTTATTGCCCCATCCCTTGAGCGGATATTCGTTATTGGCAGATGCATAACCCTCACCGGAGTTGGGGGAGGCGAGAAATTCCAGCAGCTTTTGGGCCTGCTGGGGATGGCGGGCGTAGCGGGTGACGCCCCCAGCTGAGATATTCACGTGGGTGGGCTTGGGCCAAACCACGGTCACCTTGGCGGCGGTGGCCTGGTCGGCGGCACTGCTGTCGGCGGCCAACAGGCGGGCCAGGTAGTAGTGGTTCACCAGCCCGGCGCCACACTCGCCCCTGCCCACGGCCCGGGCGATCGGCGTGTCGGAGGAGAAGAAGGGCTGCTTCACATTGGTCACCATGCCCTGCAGCCAGGTTTTAGTGGCGGCCGTGCCGTGCTGAATAAGTTGGTCTGCCACCAGCGACTGGTTGTACACATTGGCCCGATCGCGCAGGCACAACTTGCCCTTCAGTTCCGGCCGCGCCAGGTCTGCATAGGTGCGGATCAAGCTCGGTTTTACCAGCGCAGCGTTAACGATCACCGGGCGGGCGCGGCGGGTGAGGGCGAACCAGCGACCCTGGGAATCGCGCAGGTTGGCGGGCACAGCTCTGTTGAGCTGACTAGAGCGGATCGGCCGGTACAGGTTTGCCTGCTGGGCGCGGTAGATACGCGCCGCATCCACCAGCACCAACAAATCGGCCTTGGCATTTGTGCCTTCGCTGCGCAGGCGCTGGATCAGCTCGTCGTCCTTGCCCTCCAGCAGGTTCACCTTGATACCTGTCTGCTGGGTGAAGCGCTCATAGAGGCGCTTGTCGGTGTTGTAATGGCGGCCTGAATAAACGTTCACTTCCTGCTGTGGGCTCTGGGCCCCCTGGGCCTCTTGGCCCCCACGGGCCATCTGCAGCCCATAGCCGCCACCAAGCATCGCGGCAGCTGCCAGCAAGAGCAGGCAATTACGCCTGGAGGAGTGGCGGTGTAGGGCCAAGGCAAGTAATCGGGCAGCGTGCCCAAAAGCTAAGCAAAGCGCCCGGTGGCCCTGGGCAGCATTTACTGCTAATGCTGGTAGCAAATGTTACGCAGCCCTGGCGAGGCAACCAGGAGCAGGGCGGCAGCGGCCGCCAAAGATATTTTGCAGCGAAGAATAAAGCGAGGAAAGATTAGAGCACTTCATAAAGTTTCTTGCTTGGTTACTGCGATTTGTGGACCAGCCCGCCGCCGAAATTCTTCTCAGTTCACGAAAGCGGTGAACTTGGGAATTTTCGAGGCCTCCATTGCAAAGCAAATTGATATTGCCGAGCTGTCGTTCTTCCTGCTTTCAGCGATGGCGCCAGCTGGAATGGCTCTAGGCTTTCACCCCTGTGGAACGGGCGATTTCAGCCAC
>DGYA01000087.1:7969-23603 GCA_002396505.1 Cyanobacteria bacterium UBA5018
CTCCGGCCGACTGCGTCTATAGAGAGCTCATCCGCCGGCCGGCTGCTTGTATAGAGAGCTCATCCGCTGGCCGATCTCAGCCCGCAACTCGAGGTCGTAAGGCGATTGGATCAGTCATGGCTGAGCTCCCTGGTGGATCGTCAGACAGGGCGGACAACTTTGCTGGTAGCGGGGGGGATAGCCGAACCACGGCCAAAGGAGCTCTGATTTGCCAATAGCTCTCAGCTGGCTGGAGCGACGAAATGGCGATTGTTCAGTGCCTCCTAAACCCTGTTAGCTCTATATACGCCGGATTCCGTTGCGATAGCTTGTCCCTGGTGTACAGTTTATTAACGCAACCCATTTTGATGAATAAAAATCAGCTGCGTCCTGACTGTATGCCCCAGAGCGGCGCCCCCATTGAATATTTAAGTTCTGCTAAGGGGTGGGTTGCCGCTTCTTTTGTGGCTGTGAGCGAGAACGAGGACAGCAGCCGTTGCCTGATCCGAATTGGCGATTCCGAAGCGCTTTCCCAGGTTTCTCTGCGGAGCCTACGTCTGCCGCAATAGTCCTGCTACATAGACCCAATCCCTAGACCCACTCCCTAGCCCCACTCCCTAGCCCTAGCTCCCCTGGTAGTCCCTGGGGATATCAAGAGAATACTAGCTATGCCTGACTGGGCGAGTGGCTGGGATTGATGTTATAATTTTTGCTATTAGGAAGCTAAAACTACTCTGAAAATTCGCTCAATTGCAGGCAACGCTTAGCCGTAAGTAACGCTTAGCCGTAATCATTACCTAGCCATAATCAATACATAGCCGTAAGCAACACTTAGCTGTTAGCAAGGCTTAGCTGTAAGGAAGGTTAGGCTGCAAGCAATGCTTGGGATGGGCACCGCTCGCGCGCTGCCTGGATTTGCTGCTCGCTAGCGCAGCACGCGGTGTCGGCGGCAAGCCCTGGTCAGCCCAGGAACCAGTTGGGAACCGCTTCGTAGCAGGCGGCATTGTTTTCGTTTTCCCGAGCTTCCGTTTTCCAGCAGCAGCAGCGGCCGCCAT
Source organism: Cyanobacteria bacterium UBA5018 (assembly GCA_002396505.1). GTDB lineage: Bacteria > Cyanobacteriota > Cyanobacteriia > PCC-6307 > Cyanobiaceae > UBA5018. Next base: position 9,004 of record DGYA01000087.1, read on the forward strand.
CGCGGCTACGCAGCAGTTCGTTGGCCCAAGCCCACACCAGTTCGGCGCTGGCCTCCATGCCCACGTTGGCCATCACCCGCAGGTCGAGGGCCCCCTGTTCGTGTAGCTGTTGCCAGGTGGGCAGCAGGGGGTCGTCTGCGTTTACCAAAAAGGTGTGGTCGAACTGGGCGGCCAGGCGCGCCTCCAGGGCCTTGAGACTGGAGAAATCCACCACAAAGCCGCAATCATCCAGCGCCGTGGCCTGGAACCAGAGGGTGAAACTGCGGCTGTAGCCATGCACAAAGCGGCAGTGGCCTGGATGGCGCCACTGGCGATGGCTGCAGGGGTAACCCCGGAAGCTCTTGCTGCAGGTATAGACCGCGCGGGAGGGCATAGGGGAGGATCGAGTCGGTGGCCGCTTTGGGGCCCCCTGGAATCATTCCAGTTCAATCCACCCCTGGCCGACTTCCCCTGGCTGGCCTTGCTTAGCAGGCTGCCAGGGGAAGCCTGCCAGGGGCGGCTCAGGCCAAAATTTCCGATTAGCAGCTCCCCCATGTCCGCCAGCGGCCCGCCTAAAGATGCCCCGATCAGCGCCGGCGACCTGATCGAAAGCCTGCGCTTCAACGAGGCCGGCTTGATTCCAGCCGTGGCCCAGGACTGGCTTGATGGCGCCGTGTTGATGGTGGCTTGGATGAATCAGGAGGCGATTGAGCGCAGCCTGGCCAGCGGCGAGGTGCACTATTGGAGCCGCTCCCGTCAGGAGCTCTGGCATAAGGGCGCCAGCAGCGGCCACATCCAGCGCTTGCGGGGGATTCGCTACGACTGCGATGCCGATGTTCTGCTGCTGACGATCGAACAGAGCGGCGATGTGGCCTGCCACACCGGGGCCCGCAGCTGCTTTTTCGAGCAGGCCGCCACGCCGACGGCGGGCGGACCCACCGCCCCACCGCCCCCGGCCGACATCTGCACCGAACTGATGCGCGTGATTGAGGGCCGCCGCGACCATCCCCAGGCTGACAGCTACACCAACAAATTGTTAGCAGGGGGAGACAACCGCATCCTCAAAAAGATTGGCGAAGAGAGTGCCGAGTTTGTGATGGCCTGCAAGGACGACATAGCCGCTGAAATCGCCGGCGAAGCGGCCGATATCATCTTTCATTTGCAGGTGGCCCTGGCCCACCACGGCGTCAGCTGGCGGCAGGTGCAGCAGGTGCTGGCCGAGCGGCAGGGGGCGCCAAGGCGGGGCTAAGGGCCCATTTTGCCTCCAATTGCTGGAGCCTCTGAGCCAGGTGCTAGAAGGGCAAAGCCAGCTGCTGGAACTGCAGAGCCAGCTGCTGGAGCGGCAGACCAGGGCTGTCCAAATTTACTTGGCAGGCTCTGCAGCCAGCGCCAGGTAGCTCGATCGCGGCTGGTTAGCCGCAACACCGGCGGGCCAGCGGGGCTGGCGGCCATGGCGTCCCCGCTCTGGTCGCTGTGGCCCCATAACCCGAAGGCGTGGCCCAGTTCATGCAGTGCTGCGGCTTGGATCACCTGCTGCCTTTGCCCTGGATTCACCCACACGATCACCCTTGGTTCGAGCAGTTGCTGTTGGCGCCGCCTCACCAGCACCAGGGCCAATTGCGAGCGGCCATTGCTGGCCCGATGCCTGCCGTTGGCCTCCTCGCGGCGGGGGGGACGGCGCCGCAGCAGCATTACCTGGGCCCGCTGCGGATCATCCACCCGCTGCAGCCGCACTAATTCCCCCCAGCTGGTCAGGGCAGCCTCGACGGCCCCAGACCAGCGCTCGGCCTCAGCCGCAGCTCCTGGGCTATCGGCCGCTGGTTCAATCCAGACGCACCAGGAGGGCAAAATTGCCGGCCCCCAGGGGCTGGTGGCGATCCGCTGGCGGTAATCGGCGCCTGGTGGTTGAGCTGGCTGTGCATAGCGCTCGGCAAGCAACCGCTGGCCTCGGCCAGCTAGCTCCGCTGGCGGTTCGAGCGGCGAGATGGCCAGGGCTGGTGGGCAGGGATCTTGCCCGGTTAAGCCTCCGGGGGGCACGGCTATTGAGGCAATTGTCGTTGATGAAATTGCTGCTCGGTAGGAAGCTGGCTTGGCGGCTGCTGAGGAAAGAGTGGCTGAGAAGACAGTGGCTGCTAAGAAACCAGTGGCTGAGGAAACAGTGGCTGCTAAAAAACCAGTGGCTGCTAAAAAACCAGTGGCGGTGGCTGCGATTAGGTAAATGCCTCTTCCCACAGGATTTTCCTAGGGGTTTGGACCGACACTGGTTTGAGCATGCATCAGAGGCCTTGGCCGTAGTTTGCTAAGCCAACGCCCCGGGCCATCAGCGTGGCGACCAGGGGGATAAGGGCAAAGCCGGCCAGCTCGATGTTGAGAATCCAAGCCAGGCGATTGGCCAGCGCTTCACTTACTTTTGGCAATTCACCCTTGCGCAGGGGGATGGCCCAAAGAATGTAGGTGATTGTAGGATAAAGAGAAAGGGTGCCAACAGCTATATACAGCCCCACCTTCCACCAGAAGACTGGATTTTCTGTATAGAACTCTGCCCCCTGGCCGAAATAAAGCACCCGCAGGATGCCACTGCCCAGCAGGGCCAGGGCCGCCAGTCCATACACCACATCGGTAATCACCATCAAGGTGGCATCGGCCTTGTTGGGATTTGGTTTGATCAGCCGCCGCTCCAGCACCAGGGCCCCAAAGCAAACCATGATGCTGAGGTAGTGCATGTAGGCCACCCCGGCGCGGGGCAGCAGCTCGGGAGGGATGGCGGCAAGCAGGGTCATCGGTTGACTTGGGTCGGCATGCAACCGTAGCCAGCATCGAGATGCCCCTGGGCCAGGGCCCTTGGATTGGGCGGCAGCCATGTGGTTTTGGTTGGCGGGTTTGTGGGCTCGGCCGGCTCGGCTGATCTGCTAGGTAAGTACTGATGCCAGTTTGCTGATGCCAGTTTGCTGAAGCCAGTAGATTTATTGCTGGATTTCATTCCAGTGGCAGGCTTCTCCGACGATCTGGTGGCCCTCACCACCTTGCTCACTTTGTGTGGTGGTCATCGCAGCCCAGCGATCCGCCTGCGGGCAAAGCGCAGACTGGATCGCTGGTTCCCCCCAGGCCGCTGATCACCATGGCCAGCCTCAGCAACGCACAACTAGATGACCTGCAGGCCTTCATCAAGGACTGGCTGCGCCATACCGGCCGCACTCAGTCGGATCTACGCCGGGCGCTGCAGGCCAGTTCGATCCGCATGCCGGTGTTGATCGACGAGCTGCAGCGCACCTACGGACAGGAGGGCTTGGTGGGGCTGGCAGCCCAGCTCTGTGGCATAGAAGAACGCTGGCAGGGGGAAGAGGGCTGGATCCGGCCCCAGCGAGCGCTCGGCCTGGATGATTCCCTCGATCAACTGGATTTGCTGTTGCGGGAAATTCGCCAGGATCAGCTGGCCTGAAGCTGCCAGGGCCGGTGCTTCCAGGATCAGCTGGCTTAAAAGCTGCCAAGGCCGGTGCTTCCAGGCAGAATGGAGGGGCAGCTCCGAAGTTGAATCGATGGCAATCCGCCAAGCTCTGCAAGCTGCGCTGGCAATCGGCAGCCTCAGCTTGGCCCTGGTGCCTGGCCTGGCCCAGGCCCAGGTGGAGAGCTATTTGCTAGGGCCCGGCACCAACGTGGGACCAAACACCAAGGTGGTGCCCAAGAACTGCGTCACAACTGTGGACGGAACGGTCACCTGTGATACCCAGCTGCAAAACTCCCCCAGCGACACCCCAGCCAAGCCCCAGTACAGGCTGTTCACCAACTGAGTTCAGTGGCTCAGCCCCGGCACCAGCAAGGCTTGCTTTAGCCAGGCTTGGTTATCCTCCGTGCCAAGCAAACCCAGGTTAGGTAAGCCCCGGCTGAGCAAACTCTGGCTAAGGAACCTCTGAAAAACCGAGCCAAGCCCAATGGAGTCCTGATGCCGCAATGGCTCTCAGCTAGCTGGGGCGGCGAAATCGCGGTTGTTCAGAGCTTCCCTAAACAAGCCCTAACTGTTGACTACCCTGGGGTGGCTTGAGCTGAATTTACAGCCCTGCCCCCCTTGGTCTTGCCTGTCATCCGCAGACTGTGTGCACCAGCATTGTTGCCTGCTCACTTCCCTAGGGAAACCCCTCTGTGTTAATCCTCTCCTGCTGATTCGAGGCCTGTGATCCGATTCTTCAAGAGTGTCTGGGGCGACGCTGGTTATCTCAAATTTATCGACCGCTGCGAGCGTCAGCTGGCTAAAGTGCTTGGATTGGTGTTGTTGGTGCTGATCGCCGCCGCCTCTCTGCAGTTGGTCTGGCAGGTGTTCTGGTCTCTGGTGAGCCCTAACACCGCCTGGCTAAACAGTCGATTGATGGAGGTATTGGGCGATCTGCTCAGTTTGTTGATCGCCCTGGAGGTGCTGCAGAACATCACCTCCTACCTGCGCAAGCACGTGATACAGATCGAGCTGGTGTTGCTCACGGCGATCACGGCCGTGAGCCGAAAGGTAATTGTTTTGCCCCATGGGGCCGAGGCCAAACCACAGCTGTTGGCGGGTTTGGGCTTGGCGGTGCTGGCCCTCACCGCCAGCTACTGGCTGGTGCATAGTTTAAGCCGTGAGAGCTCTGTTGCCACCAAAAAAGAGCCAGCCACAGGGAACCCGGAGCTGGATCTGTAGCCACCACCCGGTGGCGCCTACCCGGTTCAATCACCAGGCTGTCGCCCCGGCTTAGATCCCTGGGCTGCGGTTCATCCTCGAATTGGATTCGGGCGCTGCCCTGCAACAAAGTTACCCATTCATGCTCCGGCTGGTCGTACCAAAACCCCGGGGCAGAGGCGGCCGAGCAGGAGTGAATCAGCTCTAGGCGCAGGCCCGCTGATTCCAGCAGCACCTTGCTGCTCTCCTGGCCGGCCGGCGGGCAGACACCCTGCAGCAGGTTGTCATCACCGCCGCAGAGGCCAGAGGCCTCCCCCCAGCGCCGGCCAATCTCAAAGCCGCGGCTGCGGGCCAGTTCCACCACCTCATGGTGGCAACTGCAATCGCTAAGGGCGGCCCTCAGGCCCGGTTCCGCCTCAGTGAGCGAAACGAACTGCTGGAGTTGGGCCACCTTGTGGAGAAATTGCTGCAGCTGCTCCTCAGCCATGGGCTTGGTTATCCAGGGATTTGATCATCCGCCAGCGCAGGAAGCCCACGCCGGCGAATTGCACCCGCTCCTCGGCTTGCAGCTGCCAGCCCTGTCGCAACAACAGGGGCCGCGATAGCTGGCTGGCCTCGGTGCGTAGCTGCTGGCAGCCCTGCTGGCGGGCCAGGTCTTCCACGGCCTGAACCAGGGCTGTGGCGCGACCCTGGCGACTGGAGCGCCCGCGGCAATAGAGCAGGGAGAGCCTGTCAATCGGATCGAGTAGGGCAAAGGCTTCAATCGTGGCCGGATCACCGCTGGCGCAGCTGGCCAGGGCACGACCGCGCCGCAGGGCCTCGGCCACCGCTTCTGTGGCATAGGGATGGGCGGACCAGGCCTTGATCTGAGCCTGCTGGTAAAAGGGGCCCGCTTGGCTGGTCACGGCATCGCTATATACGGCAAGCAATTGGTCCAAGTCATCAGCATCAACGGCTCTGAGCTGGGGGATGGCCATGGCATGACTAGGGATGGGTTTGTGCATGAGACGGGACAACGGGGCGAGTGCACCTGTCATCTAAGTGACAAGTCAGTAGCCACCTTGAATGGGTTAAATTTTTTGGGTCTTCATTGGGTTCACCCCTAAGATTCATGCTCACAGGTTCTGAACTGCTCAATAAGGTCAAGGAACTTGGCGATGCCGGCAAGTCAGAGATCGTACGTGCCTGCGGTTATGTGTCAACCAAAAAGGACGGCGCCGAGCGGCTGAACTTCACCGCCTTCTATGAGGCCTTGCTGGATGCCAAGGGTGTGGAGATAGGCGTCTCCTCAAAGCTGGGGAAGGCAGGTCGCAGGCTCAGCTATGTGGCCACGGTTCAGGGGAATGGCAATCTGCTGGTGGGCAAGGCTTACACAGCCTTGCTCGATCTCCATCCCGGTGATGAATTCGAGATCAAACTGGGTCGCAAGCAAATCCGATTGATCCCCGCAGGCAGCTTTGATGACGGTGGCCTTGATGAAGGTGGCCCAGAAGCTGGCGGGGCGGCAGAAGCGGAGCTGAGCCTTTAAGTGCTCAACTGCCGAGCGGTGCTTGCAGCTCAAGGCGACTGCCAATCCGATCGGCTAAGTCGCCGTAGGCATTTGGGGTGCAGGAGAGCAACAGCACCTGCACCCCTGACTGGCAGGCCCGTTCCAGCATCTGGTGCAGTCCCTGAATCCGCTCCGGATCGCTGTTGGTGAAGGCATCATCAAAAACCAGCGGCAGGCTGCCGTCGTAGGCCGGTGCCAATACTTCCGCCATTGCCAGTCGCAGGGCCGCCGCCAGTTGTTCGCGCATGCCGCCACTGAGCCGTTCAAAGGCGTAGCTCTCCTGGGCCTGCTGCAGTTGCAGATCGCTAAAACCCGAGCTGCCATCAAAATTGAGCCGCACGGCTTTGGAGCCAGTGCCCAGTAACTCCAGGTAGCTGGCAATCGCCCTAGCCATCGGCTCGCCATAGCGATCGGCCAGGGCCGATCGGGCGCTGCCAAAACGCTCCACCAAACTGCGCAGGGCTAGGGCCCGGCCCGTTAGCGCCTGGCTGTGGTCGCGGCAATGGTCAAGGGCGGCCTGACACTGTTCAACATCGGCTTGGGGATTAGTGGCCCCAAGGCTGCGACACAACTGCAGGTTTTGGCCCCGGCGCAGCAACAGCTCTTCCTTTTCTGCCAAAAGTTGCCGCAGCGCCGCCAGCAGGGCCTCTTCACCGCCGCCAGTTGGCGAGCCCTGATCTGTCTGCGACTGCAGTGCAGCCAGTTGTTGCTCCCGCACGAGCAATTTTTCGTCTAGGGCAGCCAGCTGTCGCTCCAGTTGTTGTAGTTGGCCATGGAGACGATCGGCCCCTGGCTGAGCGCCAGAGTTTTCAGCTTCGCCTGCTTTAGCTTCGCCAGTCTCAGTCTGGCCGCTTTCATTCTGGCCACTTTCAGATTCATTTGCCTGCAGCCTTTGCTCCACTGCGCTCAGCAGGCCAGCCAGTTCCCCCAATTTGATCGCTGTCTGTTTGCCTAGCTGCTGCAAATGCTGCTGTTCGCCCAGCAATCGCTCGTAGCTTTTTTGTTCGCTCTGCTGCCGCTCCTGGAGTAGTTGCAGTTGTTGGCGTTGCTCCTGCAGCCAGAATTCCAGTGGCGCCGCATCTGGCGCCGCATCTGGATTGGCTGGATCCAAAGGCAGCTGCCCGTCTTGTTGCAGCGCCCGCAGCTCGCTGCTCGAGCTCTCAAGCTTGCTGTTCAGCTGCTGGCGGCGGTTTTGCAGGGCGGCGAGCTGCTCATCTAGTCGCTGCCAGGGGATGGCGGCAGCGTTGCGGCGCAAATTGGCCAGTTCACTCTCCAGCCGCTGCCTTTGCTGGGCGATTGCTTCGGCGGCGTCACTATCCGTTAACTGCATGGCTTGGAGCAGGCCAGCCAGCTGGCTTTCGGCCTGGAGGCGCTCGGCGCTGGCGTTGGCCAGGGCCTCGCCGCCGCCAGGGCTGATCTCCAGCTCCACGCCAGGGCCCACCTGCAACCGGCTGGCCTGCACGAGCCGGGTTTCGCTGCCGCTCAGCAGCGGTTGGCCATCGAGCAGCACCGGCTGTTCGGCCCTGAGCAGCGTCACCGTGGCCGCCATCGCCTCACTGCGGGCCCGGGCTTCCCCCAGGCGGCGCTCCGCCTGGCGCAGTTCCTGCAGCCGCTCGGCCGTGATCGGCGGTAGAGAGCTCAGTTCGGTTTTGAGGGCGACGGCCTGCTGTTGCAGCAGGTTGAACTGCTGGCGATGCTGCTGCAGCTGCTGCGCCTGCTGCTCCACGGCGGCTTGATCCAGCAGTAGCTGGCCCAGCTCCAGGCGCTGTTGCAGCTGCCGGCCGCCCTGCACAGCATCGCGCAGCTGGCCCTGCAGGCGAGCGAGCTGTTGGCCGATCGACTCCAATTGGGCACCATGGGCCCTTTGGCCCTCCAGGAGCTGGCCTTGTTCGGCGCTGGCCCGCCGCCTTTGGCCCTCCAGCTGCTGACGCTCTTCTATTCGCTGCCGCAGCGCTTGCCATTGCTGGGCCAGGGGTTGCCGCTGACTGCGCCGCAGCTCCAGCTGGGCTTTGGCCTGCTCCAGCTGGCGTTGCTGTTGCCGCCACCGCTGCTGTTGGGCTTCCAGGGCCGGCCGCTCGCGGCCATCGATCAGCTCCAGCCGCTGTTCGATCTGGGCCAGTTCCTCCATGGCGGTTTCCAGCTGGCCCAGCCGCTCCTGGGCCAGCTGCAGCCGTTCTGCCGCCTGCTGCTGTTGGCCTTGGGCCTGGGCCAGCACCGAGCCGGCCTTCACCTTGCCGGTGGCGGTGAACAGTTGGTTGAGTTCCAATTGCAGGTTTGCCTCCACCTGCCGATCCAGGGGCGACTCCAGGGCGGCACTGCTGCCCCGCTGCTGCAGTTGATTGAGCAGTCGATCCAGGTCGTAGCTGCTGCCGCCGCCGGCCAGGGGATTGGCACCCGCCTCCCCCTGCCGCACCCAGAGGTGGGCCCAGCGCTGGGGCAATTGGGAGATGCGGCGGCCCTCCACCGGCGCTTCCACCCCCAACAGTTCCGCCAGCCGCTCCTCGGCTGCGGCACCGCTGAGGCTGGTGCTGACCCCATCGGCCAGCTGCACGGTGCCACTGCTGCCGGCAAAGCGCTTGCGCAGCAGCCAGCTGCGACCCTGGGCTTCAAAGCCGATTTCCACCTCCGGCAGGCCGCTGTGCTGGCGGGAGCGCAGTTCCTCCACCCCCTTGCCCGTGGCGGTGGCCTTGAGAAACAGCCCCTTATGCAGCGCCTCCACCAGGGTGCTTTTGCCCGCTTCATTGGCCCCACCCACCAGCGTGAAGCGGGGATGAAATTGCAGCTCCAGCTGGCGATGCAGGCGCAGCTGGCGCAGGCGCAGGTGTAAAAGTCGCATCGCTCTAACCCTCCGCCAATTGCACGGCCCGATGCAATTCCGCCAGGGCCAACCTGGCCGTGGCGGCGGTGGCTGGATCGGTGGCGGGATCCGCCAGTTCGCCCAGCAAGGCTGCACTCACCTGGGCGATCAGCGGGTCGGCGGCGCGGCCCACCAGGGCGGCCAATTCGGTTTCGCCCGGGGCCTGGCTGCAGCTGCCCCGGCGTTTGAGTCGCAGTAACTGGGCCTCCAGTCTTTCCAGCAGGGCGCCATAGCGCTGGTGGGCCGCCAGGCTGAGGCTGCCGCTCTGCTCCAGCAACACCAAATCCTGCCCCACCCGCCCCTGCAGCAATTCCTCCAGCTGGCGCTCCAGTCGATCCAGATCGCCATCTTGGTGGAAGTTGGCGGTGAGCGGATGCCAGCCGAGTTGGCCGGTGGCCAGGGCTTCCACCCGGGGAATATGGCCCCGCCTTAGCTCCACCCGCAGCACCTGGCCGGAGCGGTAATCGCTGTGGCGGGGAAAGCGATCGGTTTCTGGTGTGCCGCTATACCAGGCCTTTTCGTTCACCTGTTTGAGGCCATGCCAATCGCCAAGGGCCAGGTAGTCCACCTGCTCCAGCCAGTGGGGATCAAGTTTCAGCAGGTTGTTGGCATTGGCCGGATGCTCGTCATCGGCGTCGCTGGCGCCACTCAATTCCAAATCCGCCCCTCCGAAACCATGAATTGAGCCATGGGCGAGCACCAGCCGTGGTTTATCGGCCGGCAGGGCCCGCCAGTCGAGCTGGCGCAGCCAATTACAGGGATCGAGGCTGTCACTGCGCCGCAACAGCGGGCAGGGCAGGATCACCAAATCGTTTAATTCCAGCGGTTGGCGCTGCAGCAACACCTCTAAATTGGGGGCCCGCCGCAGGCGCTCCTGCTCAAAAAAGGCGTCGTGCCAGATGCTGCCGGGGCCGCCATGGTCGTGGTTGCCAGGGATCACCAGCACCGGGCAGGGGATGGTGCCGATGGCGGCGCACACGGCGCTCACATCGCTGGCGGCCGGGGTGGGCGAATCAAACAAATCTCCCGCCACCACCAGGGCGGCGGCGCCGGAGCAGTGGCCAGCGATGCGGCCGATGGCCTCAATGCGGCTCAGGCGCAGTCGCGCCCGCTTGTCTGGGTCGCCAACGCGGCCATAGGGCTTGCCGATCTGCCAGTCGGCGCTATGGATTACAGGGATGGCAGGGGCGGAGCTCGCCAGGATTGCAACTCTTGCTAGGCACCTGTTTAGCGTCTGCGCCAACCTCCTGCCGGCCTAGGCCCGCTCTGTTGCCAATGCCGATTCGCCCCATCGCCCGGCGCCTGCTGTCGCTCGCCCTCTGGCTGTCGCTGAGCCTGCCGCTGCTCTGGCCCCAGCCCAGCTGGGCGGCCAGCTCGGAAGCTGCTGGCTCCAGGGGCGCCCAGCTGTTTGGCCAGCACTGCGCCGGTTGCCACGTGAACGGCGGCAACATCATTCGCCGCAGCAAAACCTTAAAGCTGGCGGCCCTGCAAAAGGCTGGCCTCACCACGCCCCAGGCGATTGCCGCCGTGGCAGCTAACGGGGTGGGCCAGATGAGTGGTTACGCCCAGGTGCTGGGCAAGGGGGGCCCTGAGGCGGTGGGCAATTACGTGTGGCAGCAAGCCCAGGCCGGCTGGCCCCGCAAATAGGTGGGGTGGGGCTGCAAGCAGGCTGGCGGGCAGCTCACGCCAGCAACCAGGGCGTCGGTTTAGGGCGCTGCTAGGGGCCGGCGGCGCAGAGGGGGTGTTTAAAAGGCCTGGATCCAGGGGTAGATCTCCACCTCGGTCCAGATGCCATGGCGCCAGTACACGTCGCCCTTCACCCAATCCTCCACCTGCTGCTTGGTTTCGGCCTCGTAGATAGCAAACACATGGCTGCTGTCTTGCGTGGGACCGAGGGTGATCAAGCCGCCCGCCTGCTGTTGCTGCTGCAGCCCGGCCAGATGTTCCTGGCGGTAGGGGGTGCGCAGTTCCAGTGCGTTGTCGCAGTAGCGGCCCCAGAGCACAAAACGCATTGATCCATCGGCAACAATCAAATTCCAGCATCCGCACCGGCGAGCTCACCATTCCGGGCTGACAACCACCAGTGGCTGAGTGGTGCCAGGCTGGAGTCTGTGGTTGCCAGCGCCGATGTCTCCCGGCCCCGCCCGTCGGCTCGATGGCGTGCTGGAGCCGGTGATTCCGGTGCTCGGTGAGCTGATCCGCGCCCACCCAAATACCCTCTCCCTGGCCCAGGGGATGGTGAATTGGGGGCCGCCGCCGGCTGTGGCCCAAGCGCTGCAAGCGGCCCTGCAAGCGGCTCAGGAGGCAGATTCTCAGCAGGGTTCAGCTGGCCTGGATCGCTACGGGGCCACCTATGGAGATCCGGCCCTGCTGGAGCTGATCGCCGCCAAGCTCCGCCGCCAAAACGGCCTTGATTTAGCTGGCGCCGCCCTGCTGGTAACCGGTGGCAGCAACATGGCCTTCCAGGTGATCGTGCAGGCGATCTGTGAACCGGGCAGCGAGGTGATCCTGCCGCTGCCCTTTTATTTCAACCACGTGATGGCGGTGCAGCTGGCCGGGGGCCAGCCGGTGGCGGTGGCCGCTGGAGCTTTCCCCGATCCCCAGCAGCTGGCGGCGGCGATCACCCCCCGCACCAGGGCGATTGTGACGGTGTCGCCCAACAATCCCAGCGGCGTGGTGATGCCGCCCGAATTGTTGCGCCAGATCAACCAGCTCTGCGCCGAGCGCGGCTTGTTTCATATCAGCGATGAGGCCTACGAGGTGTTTGTGCAAGGCGCCACAGCCCATGCCAGCCCGGGGGCACAGCCTGGGGCGGCGGCCCACACCATCTCGCTCTATTCGCTGTCCAAGGCCTATGGCATGGCGGGCTGGCGCATCGGCTACGGGGCGGTGCCCCGCCAGCTGCTGCCGGCCCTGGCCAAGGTGCTGGACACTGTTCAAATCGCTCCGCCGCTGATCACCCAGCTGGCGGCCCGGGCGGCCCTGGCGGTGGATCCCGCCTGGTGCCAGCGGCAGGTGGCCAGCCTGGCGCCGCGGCGGCTTCAGTTGCTGGCGGCGGTGGCCCAGTGGCAGCAGCAGGGGCTGCCCGTGCGGCTCTGGGCCGAACCCGACGGCGCCTTCTATGGCCTGCTGGCGGTGGAGGGCCTGGTGGCAGCAAACGGCTCGCCCCTCGGCAGCGATGCCCTGATGCGCCAGTTGGTGGAGCAGCATGGAGTGGCGGCGGTGAGTGGCCGGGCCTTTGGCTTTGCCGCAGCTGGCCCCAAGTGTCTGCTGAGGCTCAGCTACGGCATGCTCGACGGCAAGGAGTTGGCCACGGCACTAGAGCGGCTGGAGGCCGGCCTGCGCCAGCTGCTGCCAAGCGGCTAGTTGTCCAGCGACTAGACGCAATTCAGCGATCGAGGCCCTGGCGCAGTTCGGCGCAGAAGCGTCCGGCGGCGGCGGCTACGTCCGCTCCCTGGGCTTGGGCCTCAGCCATCCGCTTTACCAGGGCGCTGCCCACGATGGCGCCATCGGCGCCCCAGCCCTTCACCTGCTGGGCCTGGTCTGGGCCTGAAATGCCAAAGCCCACGGCCACTGGCGTGCCGCCCTGGGCTTGGAGCTGGGCCACCAGCGGCGCCACCCTGGTTTCCATGGCGGTGCGCACCCCGGTGACGCCGGTGACGCTCACCAGATACGTAAAACCGCGGCTGGCGCCATGGATGCGGGCCATGCGTTCGGGCGGCGTGGTGGGGGCTACCAAAAGCACCAGATCGAGGCCATGGGCCGCGGCAATGGCGGAGAGCTTTTCGGCTTCCTCCAGAGGGAGATCCGGCACCACCAGGCCAGCGGCCCCGGCGGCGGCGGCGGCGGCGCAAAAGGCCTCCATGCCGCGGTTGAGCAATGGATTGGTGTAGGTGAACAGCACCACCGGCAGGCTGAGCTGCCCCTTGAGTTCGGCCAGCATCGCCAGTACGGCGGCGGGGGTGGTGCCGGCGGCCAGGGCGCGACCTGCGGCCGCCTGGATCACCGGACCATCGGCCAGCGGATCGCTGTAGGGGATGCCCAGTTCGATCAGGTCGGCGCCATTGGCCTCCAGGGCCAGCAGGGTGGCTTTGGTGGTGGCCAGATCCGGATCGCCAGCCACCAAAAAGGGCATCAGGGCACAGCGACCCTCGGCCTGCAGCCGCTGGAAGCGCTGCTGAATCATGCTGGTGGACGCGGCGGCAGGCATGGCGGCGGTCACGGCGACGCGTCGGGGGCAGGTGCTGTGAGCCTATGCCGCAGCTCCTGGGACAGCCCTCCAGGTACTGCTGCACTGAAGGCAGCCCTCCTCTGGGCAGTAGTCAAGCCAGTGGCCAAGCCAATGGCCAAGCCAGTGGCCAGGCGGGAAGTGCCCAGCTCAAGTGCCCGGGGGCCTAATCGATTTGGCCGGTTTCCCGCAGCAGCAGCTCCTGTTCGGCGGGGCTGAGCGATTCAAAGCGCTTCTGCAGCTGTTCATCGGTGTAGGCGTCATAGGCCTGGCGGTACTGGCGCCGCTGTTCGATGAACGACATGCGGCCGCTGATCACCCGCACCAAATAGCTGCCCGTCCACACCAGCACCACCAGCATCAACAGGGCTGAGGTGGCGATGCCCGTGGAAAAACCCTCAATACCACTGGCCTTGAGCAGCAGGTAGCCCAGGCCGCCGAGCCCAAACACACCTCCTCCCACCAGGATCACCTGAGCGCGGTTCATCGGCTCAGGCCTCGCTGTGGCCGGCCATCCGCAGGTTGATGAACGGCGCAAACAGGATCAGGCCAGGGAAGAACAGGAACACCAGTCCGTAGACCCCCAGGCGCTCGTACTTGCCCATCACGGTCCAGCGCTTCACCATCCAGGCATAGAGGGCCAGGGGTACCGCCACCAGGTAAGCGCCGAGAATGGCGCCATAGGCCGCCAATACCAGCAGGGTGTCGGTGGAGATCGAGCTCAGGAACCCGGGCACGGCACAGCAGGCTGAATTGCCGTGAATCTAGGATTCGCCGGCGGGGGCATGGCGGAAGTGGTAGACGCAGCGGACTTAAAATCCGCAGACGGCAACGTTGTGGGGGTTCAAGTCCCCCTGCCCCCATCCACAAGCTGCGCTTCCAGCGCAAGGGCGTCTTCAGGCCAAGCAGGCGTTTCAGGGGGATGACGACTTGATCAGCTGCTTGCGACCAGTTTCTTGCGGCGCTCGACTGGGTCGGGGTTCATGGGATATCTACCTCGCAGCGTTTGGCGATCTGCAACGCAAGGGCGTGGAAGTCTTTTCGGCAGGCCTGGGCCGCCTGGTAGTGACCCAGGGCTGATTCAAAGTGTGTCACAAGGGCCGTAGCCTGAGCTTTCAGCATTCGGTTCACTGAGCGGGCTTGCTCCTTCTCTGTGCCCGAAACCGGCTCTGCTGCAACCGATCTCGATCTGATCAGCTTCCTTGACGTGACCCCCTTTAGAGGTCCAGTTGCTATGAGAGCTGGTGGATAGGTCATGCCGCTCTCCATTGCTGTAGTGCCTCCAGGGGCGTACGCCCCTGGAGCCTTGAGGGCGGCCTGCAGGGGTTGTACTCCATCCGGT
>DGYA01000013.1:0-23046 GCA_002396505.1 Cyanobacteria bacterium UBA5018
CCGGGTTTTTCAGCGAACTCTTAGGTTGCGGCTTGCCGACCTCGGCCCCCCCAGCCCATGAATGCCCAACTCGTTCTAGCTGCAGCAGGCAGTGGCTCCCCCCACCGCCTGCTGCTGCCCGACCAGGCGGGCGATCCGCTCGAACTGGTGCGGTTCTTACTGGGGGACGCAGAGCTGCAGGCCCCCCGCACCGCCGTTGGGGCGCTAAGGCTGGAATGCGGCCAGCGGCGTTTGGGGGCCAGTTGTCTCGCCGCCATCTGCTCGCGCCTGGCCGAGGCAGAGCTGGGGCCGATCACGGTGGTGGCTGCCGATCGGCTCACCCGAGTGGCGGCGGCGGCCCTCGGTCTGGAATGGATCTCTCCCCACCACTTGCAGGCTGAGCAAGCTGAGCAGTCTGAGCAAGCCGCCCAACTCGACTTAACAAACCAGCCAAACCGTCTAAGCCAGCCAAACCACTTAAACCAGATAAGCCAGTCAAACCAGATAAGCCAGTCAAATCAGCCAAATCAAGGCAGCCCTGTATCCCACCAGCTGACGCTGCATCGAGGCACGCTACGTTCGGGAGATCACATCGAAGCCGCTGGATCGCTGTTGGTGTTGGGGGATGTCAATCCCGGCGCTCGGGTGAGTGCCGTGGGTCACGTGTTGGTTTGGGGCCGACTGCGGGGGGTTGCCCATGCCGGCTGTCACGGCGACCAGGGGGCGCGAATCGTGGCGATGGGGCTCCAACCCCTACAGCTGCGCATCGCCGATGTGATCGCCCGAGGCCCCCAGGAAGCCCCGCCGCCAGGGCTTGCCGAGCAGGCCTGCTTAAGCGCAGGTGCTATCCGCATTGATCCAGCCAGCCCCTGCTGGCCGCTGCTCTGAGGCGGTCAAGCCGCCGCCTTGTTGAAGGCGTCGAGATTATTTGATTCATGCCAAAATTAAAGGGCTTGGAGGTTGGGTAAGTAGATTTTTATCATGCCTTTGTATCAACTATGGAGGTAAATGACTGTTCTCGTCATTGCCAGCCGAAAAAACATCGCCAGATGCCCGGCTGAATAGCCCAGCTGCAATGCCCAGTTGCAATGCCCAGCCGAAAAGCCCGGGCAAGATGCCCAGCCGCACAGGCCCAGCGGCAAGCGGTGCAATGCAGTGTGGGGTGGGGTGAGGCGGGGCAAAAGAGTTTGGGCCTAACCTGCCTCCACTCCAACCCCTGCCGTGAACGCCACGTCCGCCCGCACCATTTTGATCTGCTCCGGCAAGGGGGGCGTTGGTAAAACGACGCTAACCGCCAATTTGGGGATCGCCCTGGCCCGCCAGGGGGCTCGTACGGCCGTGATCGATGCCGACTTCGGGCTGCGCAATTTGGATCTATTGCTGGGTCTGGAGAACCGCATCGTCTACACGGCCCAGGAGGTGCTGGCCGGCAGCTGCCGTTTGGAGCAGGCCCTGGTGAAGCACAAGCAGGAACCCAACTTGGCGCTGTTGCCGGCGGGCAATCCCCGCATGCTCGACTGGCTAAAGCCGGAGGACATGAAGACGATCGCCGCCCAGGTGGGCCAGCAGAGCGATTACGTGCTGATCGACTGCCCAGCCGGCGTTGAGGGCGGCTTTCGCAACGCCGCCGCCGCCGCCGAGGAGGCGATTGTGGTGACCACTCCGGAGTTGTCGGCGGTGCGGGATGCCGACCGAGTGATCGGACTGCTCAACAGCCAGGGGATCCAGCCGATTCAGCTGGTGCTCAACCGGGTGAGGCCAAAGATGATGGCCAACCAGGAAATGCTCACGGTGCAGGACGTTACCGACATCCTGGCCTTGCCGCTGCTGGGGTTGGTCTTGGAAGACGAACAGGTGATCGTGAGCACCAACCGCGGCGAACCGCTCACCCTCCAGGGCCATGGCGCTGGTTCCCCCGCCGCCAGGGCTTACATCAACGTGGCGCGGCGGCTGTGCGGTGAAGATGTACCTCTGGTCGATCCCAGCAAGGAACGCTCCGGATTGCGGGCAAAGCTCGGCCGGCTGATTTCCAAAAATCTGTTCTGACGGCCATGACCCTGCGCGATTTGATCAACCGGCTGTTGAGGCGTCAGCAGGCCAGCGGTGAGACGGCAAAACAGCGTCTGCAGCTGGTGCTTGCCCACGATCGCAGCGATCTCAACCCAGAACTGCTGCAGCGGATGCGCCAGGAAATTCTCGAAGTGGTGAGCCGCTATGTGGAAATCGACGTGGATGAAGGGGAGGTGAGCCTGGAAACGGAAGACAGGGTGACGGCCCTGGTGGCCAACTTGCCGATCAAGCGCGCCCGCTCGCTGCCCCTGATCCCAGGCCTGGGCGATAGCGACCAATCGACAGCAGATCCGCTGAGACGAGCCAGCTGAGCACCGGGCTGACAGCTGGCTCGTCAGCTGTCAGCACCAGCCATCAATCCAGGCCTGGAGCGGATCTGGAGCGGATGGTCGCTGGCCCATCCCCCGGGACGTCGCCCCGGCCTGGGGGCTCAGGGGGCAGGCCAGCGTGGGAACCCTGGGGACAGTCGAGAACCTCTGCATGGCAGTAATGAATGCCGTCCTGGCACCGCTAACCCCCGCCGAGCAGCGAGTGCTCGATCAGTTGATCCTGGGTCTTAGCAACAAGGCCATCGCCGCCGCCCTGGTGCTCAGCCCTCGTACGGTGGAGAGCCATGTCTCCCACCTCCTGGCCAAAACCCAATGTCGCAGCAGGAGCCAATTGCTGCTCTGGGCTTTGGGATCTGGCACAGCGATAAACTGCCCAGCAGGTCGAGAGACCAACGCCGGCTTAGCTCAGTGGTAGAGCAGCGCTTTTGTAAAGCGAAGGCCATCGGTTCAAATCCGTTAGCCGGCTTCCTGCCCCAGACCGCTTGCACTGCAGCAGGACACGGGTTTCGGGGTGAGTGATGGCTTCTGCCAACGACCGCGTGTACCAATCGCGTTTATCATCACGTTTGCCAACAGACGTGGGAGACGAGCAGCGGCATGGCCAAAGGACGCTTCGCTATCGACCTCCCCCGCAGCGGGCTGCCTGGCCTCAGGTTCCGTAGAGACACCCAAACATGGGTCGTCAGCCTTCCGGTGCCAACAAGCCTCCGGCAGATCCTCAGGAACGGGCGAGGGCGCCCCCTGACGCGCCTGGAGCGCTCCACAGGCGAACGCGACGAAGCCCGGGCAAGGCGGCTCTACCCCAAGGTGCTCCAGGTGCTGGAAGCCGAATTGAGCGAGAGAAGCAAGGAAGCGGGGATCCACACCACGATGCAAGAGACGGTGAGCAGAGCGGTTGGAGGGATCTACCTCGATGTGGTGACAAGCCCGGATACATTACGAATCGTTACTCAAGGAAGACGATCACTGCAAGCCAGCACGGGCACCTCACTGCATGAATCCGACCCGGGAATCCCTTTCCCCCTCAAAAGATTCTGCGACCTTGACCAGGAAGCAACGAAAAAGAACAAGCGGCTCAGCAGCCTGATAGCCAGAGAACTCCTACGCCGTAAAGGGTTGGGCCTGAGCGGGGCTGAACTGGAACTGGCAGAAAGAAGCCTCAGGTGGGCCCTGGCGGAAGCAGGCAGGTACGGAGAACAAATCGATGAGATCGGATACCTCGCACAGGAGACCACAGCCGGCAAGGAGCTGAGAGAGCCTCCACCAAACCGAAGCCAGTGGCGCTCTGGGAGGTTGCTGAGCACAAGCTCAAGTGGAATGAATTGTCAACATCGGCGTTCGAAGCCCACGACTACGCGCTTAGGGCATGGGCAAAGATCATCAAGAAAAACAGCCTTGAAGACATCACCACCCAGAATCTGAATTCATTTCTGGAGCACCTGGTTACCCAAGGCTGGAACGGGAAGCCCCTCAGTCCAGAAAGTGCCAACGGCATGGCAACCACGATCGCCTCCCTCATCAAGCACCAGTCCTTGCGAGACGGCCTGGAGCGTGCGAAACCGGTCTACCGGAAAATCAAGACGGACAAACGAACTGCCAAGCTCCGGCAACGAGACAAGGCGACAAAGAAAGAGGACGTACGAAAGGCACTGGATTATGCCTACCTCTACGAAAAAGATCGATTCAGATGGCTCTGGTTGCTGCTCATGGATAACACGACCCTTCGCGTTAGCGAGTCACTATCACTGAGATGGAAGGACTTGGTGCAAATCGATGGGGCCTGGTTCTTTGATCTTCAGTTCTCGAAGACCGCTGAAGGGATTCGCTACGTCCCTCTCAATGATCGCCTAGATAAATGGCTGCTGCCCGAAAGGGGGAACGGAGGGGACTTTGTTATCAACAATTCCTGGAACAAGACAAAAAGTCCAAAGGATGCGGCATGGAATTGGACGAGATTGATCGAGAAGAAGCTGGAGCTCAAGGGGCGCATCAACCCTCACGCATTCAGGCATGGAGCTGGCGGAGATCTCGGGTATGAGCTACCGGAGGGTCTGAAGAAGAAGCTGATGGGCCACGCAGGTGGCCTGACCGACCACTACACCAGAGAAGACTTGAGAAAACTCCGAGCCGCTGCGAACGTGATTGGAACAGACTGGGACCTACCCATGCCTCAGTCCCGAAGAGATGGTTAGCGGGCAGAACCAAGGGGGACCCGTCAGCTTCTCTGAAATAACACGAGGTATGGAATCTGCCGCAGACCCTCTATAGATCCCTCCAGCCCTCACAAGCCACTGAATGGCCGATGAGGCGAAGTAGGTATAAGCACAGAAGGTGAAGGCCTCTTGCACCTTGAGGTGGTTGGCTTTTACTGGACCAATACGGGCTTAGTAATCGTTAAGTCTGAGCGGGATGGGTCAGTTGCAATCTGACTATAGACCATATTGGGAGTTTTGCCTCCCAGTGAGCGATGAGGTGTGACATAAAAGTACCTCCAGAGGAAGCGGGCTAGACTGATATCTGCATCCCAGCCATCTTCATAGGCCCTGATATACACTTCCTCATACTTGACGGTTCGCCACCGCTGCTCCACCAGGATGTTGTCAACGCAGCGCTTCCTCCGCAATGGAATGCAAGAAGATTGGCCATGGCTCAATCAACTTGGAGGAGTGTTCAAAGAGTCATCAGATGGAGTTGAATATAGACGCCAAAAAGAGTCTTTGCCGATTGGCGTTGCTGATGGAGGGCTAGGGAAGGCTCTTAGAGGGCTCCATGATCCTCAGGAAAGGGCCTCAACTGCATTGTGTGCCCATTGGAGGCGCAGCAGCTCAGAAGGGCCTTGCAGGGCCTCTTGGGGGCCACCTCGATCCCGCCCTCTCAAATCCGGGTCGCTTCGCTTCTTTTCGACCCCAGATGGAGGGTGACACCCAGACCAGTCAGGCTCAGGGTTTTCAGAGCTTGCCACTATAAGAGGGGACAACGCGAAACAGCGCCCCCCCATATTGCTGAAAGGGGGTGCGGTTGGTTCGACCTCTCAGCGAGAACGAAGGGCCTTGGGTTTGGTCACCCGAGACTCCTTTTCTCAACGTCATCCGAACCACAAGCCACAACCAACGAGGACACCAAGCGTGACGCTATGGGATCGAATCCCCTGTCCTCGTCTTCTCCCTTCAGCACTCCGCTGTTGGGCGAACTAACGACCAATGACCATGACCACGCATCAATCGACACCACATGAACTACTCCTGACTCTGGAGATCGACACTCCATTATTCGATCCATTTCCCAGCATCCAGAGAATGCCATCTGGCAACCAAGTCCCCAACGATGCTGCAGCCGTGGTTGCGCACGACACCTGTCAGTTTCTCAGCAAGTACAACCAACTCACGCCGCTGCACCGGCGATTCATCCGGGAGCTAGCAGGCTACTACCTGGGCAATTACCTCGGAAGCTCACCTGAGAGGTTGGTCGTCACAGCTCCTCCAGGCCTTGGGAAGACCACAACCCTGCGATTCTTCCTTCGGTGGGCCGTGAAGATGGTCAAGTGGGACCGATCGCCCAAGGGAATCCTTGTCTGCAGCAACCAGATTGAGGAACTTGAAAACCACTACAGGTGGCTTCAAGAAGCCCTAGGAGGTGGGTTGGAGGGCATCGTTGCCCTGCACCATTCACAGGCCAACAGAGATATCCCTGTTACGCCCCTGGAGGCTTTGGAGGGGTTCCCGATCGTGCTGTCGACTCAGGCCATGATCCGGAGGCAGAAGAACGGAGATAGGGCGCAAAGGTCAAGGCAAAAGCTCAACGACATCTGCTTCTACAAGGACACCATCAGGATGCTGTGTTGGGACGAAGAGGCCATTGCCACTCGTGCCAGCCACATTCAGGTCTCCTCCCTGGAGAAGTTCAGCCGAGACCTGGAGGAGTTGGCAGATGATGACCCCATGCTTCAGTTCCTAGAGTATGTGGTGAAGCCGGTAATCAAGTCAGCCAACGCTGCTCCGAAAGGTAAGACGGTCAACGTCCCCATACCTAGACTCGACGACTTCACAAGCCTCAAGGTCGAACGAAGCTTGAAGGGTAGCTATTACTCCAGGAGGATCGCTCCCATCCACTGGCAGGCTGGCTTCAATCTTGCCACCTGGAATGCTTCGACAGCCTCTGTCCATTATCGCTATGACCCCCAAGGTCCAGGCACGGTGATGGATTTTGTCGTCGAACTTCCTAACGACATTCAGGCAGCCGTCATCACGGATGCTTCAGCAGCCGTCAACAAACTCATCAAGCTTGACCCAACCCTCACCATCCCCCGCTTCATGCAGGAGAACGGTGACAGGCTGAAGAGGTACGACCACTTGGAGCTGATTACTGTCGCCTGTGGGGGAGGTCGACGCACCTTCATCACTCCCGACCTGGAGATCAGCAAGCATTGGAAGGAACACATCAAGAAGGCTGCCGCCATCGCTGATGAACGACTCCAACCAGATGACCTGATCCTCGTGGTCACCTTCAGGGGTGAACATTCAAGAGACAGACACATTGACCAGGTCAAGCAGCTGCTTCAGGAAGACGGTCATGATCTAAGCCGCTATCACTTTATCACCTACGGTTATCACAGAGCGACCAATGAGTACAGCCAAGTCAAGGCGGTGCTCCTCTTCGGGACCTTTCACCTCGACCAAGGGATGCTGCTGTCATCAGCAAGGAGTCAAACCAGAGACCCCCTCGACGATGACCTGCAGGAGTTCACTCTCCAGCAGTTAGCAGACAGCCAGACAGCCTCAGACATCCAACAGGCCTTAGGTCGAGGATGCTGTAGGGAGGTGGTTAGTGAGGTCGGTGTCAGCCAAGGGAAGCCGATGCTGGCCTTTGTTGGCCTTAACAGCCAGGAGCATGCCGGAGTGCTGCAGCACCTGGAGACTGCCTTTCCAGGCTTCAAACACTCTCCACTGTCACTGCCTAAGGAAAGCATGAGGGTACAGGCGATCAAGGCTGGCCTGGAGATCCTCAAGACCCTTCCCAAGGAGGTCGCCTCTGTGAGAACCAAGGAGCTTCAGGATCTGATCAGGGAGAGGTTCCCTGACAAGATCGCTGACAGAACCATCAGAGCGGTGGTGCAGGCGATCGTGGAGCAAGCCACACGATGGGAGAAGAAGGGCCACACCCTCAAACGGAGGCTGAGATCTAACTCAGGGGAACAGCGTTAACGAGGATCCAAAAACGGCATGGGGGACATATAGATTCTATTTGGGGGCCGTGCCACTTTCCCCTCCCACCTGTCCCTCCACCACATTCCACTCCCAAGGGCACACCTCTCAGTAGCTCGCCGTGGTTTTGGGCTTGTTGATGGCTCATTGAAACGCCCAGAACCACTGCTGTCACTGGGATCTAGTCAGATTCATGGGCGTCTGTGGAGAGGCGCTGAGCGATCTACGCGCAATACGCTCCTAGCGTCCGAACTGGAGCTTATAGGTCGAGCGTTGGAGCTTATTCCATTCCGCTTGCCGCTGTGCATCCCGTTGCTGGGCTTCAAACCGTCGCTGCTGTTGTTCCATCTGCCGCTGCTTTTGTTCCATCTGCTGCAGCTGCTGCTGCTGGCAAGACTCTGGAGCGCCATAGCAGAAGGCCTGGGCAGAGGCTGGAAAGAGTGCAGTGAGCAGGAGGGGAACGAAAATGATGTGCTTCATTTTTGTGATCGAAATGGTTGAGTGGTGTGCCCCGATCCCGCATTGGCAGGGGCTGAAGGCCAAAAGAACAACACTCTAAGTCGCGCAGCGGCCAATCCAGGTCTTAACGCAGCAGCCGGTGGTGAACGACCTGTTGGTTTTTAGTGATCACCCAGTACGCTGAGGTCATGTCAAGGGACAAGGCCCCGCCGAACACTTCAGCGTGGAGGTGTTGGCCGAAAGCAGCCTGAAAACGATTTACCGTAGCTCTCCGCTTCGCAACGCAGATAATCCTTGAATTGAGTGGTTTATGAATCGTATGAGCGCGACATGCATTGCCTGCAAGAATCCAGATCTCTATTGAAAGCACCTACCTTTCTGATGTAATCATCAACCTGTGCATTCGAGGTGAAGCTATAGGGCTTATAGGGTGGAGTTGGTTAGTAACAGAATGCAGATGACCTCTGCGGCCAAGAAAGCTCTGTCAATATGCAGAAAATAGTCCTGAATAAAACGAGGCGAATATGGCCCGTCGACATAAGGCCGTCAATAAGCAGATCGGGGATTCAACCTGCCTATTCACCTGGGCTTTGATCATCAACTCTTTGGATGAGCGATCAGTCACTGATTCTGTTTGCACCAGCCAACACCCTGCCCGACCTCTTTATTGGCCTCTAGCCAGAGTGATTCCTTTGCAGCCAGGGCTGTGGGGAATCCCTGTCGCGAGAGAGCTGACAGCAAGATCTCCGATCCTTTTGCGTCATCAATTTTTCCTAGCCTTTTCCCGCATATCACGACTGTCATTACACCAATAGTGAACTGATCTGCGTTGGAAAGCGATCGTTCTTTCTCCGCGTCTTTTTGGATGCCCAGACGATGCATGCAATCCTCGCTTGACCTTTTACCTCTGTCTCTGCACTGGCAGTAATCTTGCATTTGTTCCGCAGAGAACTGTGCCCCGTATTTCTGTTGCATGGCTTGCACGCATCCATATGCCCACCACGAATTAGCTTTCGAAGGAGGCGCAAAGCCTGAAATTAGAACAAGGCTGGTAGTAAGGCCTAAAAGTGGACCTTTGCCAATCATGACTCAGAGACCATGTGCACGAAGCATTGTAACCATGCCACGCCCTGCGTAGCCTCTTCAAATTTAGTAGACTGAACCCTGCATTTGGAAAGTTGCCCGCTCGTTCTGACGCATCCACCATGGGACATAACCTGATCAAACTGGCGTAGGGCGGGATCCAGCAGGGTGCGACGTAAGACCGAGTGGCATTTCGGCCAGTCATGCTTCAGTAGGGTGAAGTAATGGTCTACCGCAGTCCAGTTCATTGCCAGACAACACCCTCACCCATACCTGCCTTCATAAGTTCGGCGGTGCCCAGCTCTTTATGGCCCCCTCTTGGACTCCTGACCAGGTGGCGGTCAAGGTCCAGATCGTGGACGTCTTTGCTCTGGAGCTTGCTACGGGCTACTCAAAGGACCCAGAAGGCAGGCTGCTGCTGAGTTCAGATCCCTCTGTCAGTGCGGGTCGGACCTGGTCATTGGCCCAAGCATGCCAGCTGGTCCGCAATGACAGGAGGCCCCACCGTTGGGTTGTTCTCCACCGCCACAAGAAGGCCTGGGGTCACTTCTGGGCTGGTGGTGGGTTGGAGCAGTGCAGGGCAGAACTCACCCAGGCAATGGGTGCTCAGCAAGCAGCAGGAGCAATCGTTCCCGCCACCCCACAAGCCCTTCTGCGCCTGATCTTGGCCCTGGAGGAACCAGAGGAAGCGCCTGTACTCCTCTGCGAGGACAAGCACCAAGAGGAATCCTCAGACAGGCAGGAGACTCTGGAAGCGCGTCAGATCTTCCCATGGAAGGCAGTGGCCCTGACCTCAGCTGTCTGGCTGGCTGCTCTTGCCGTGCTTGGGGTCTCACTCACAAGCCAGATCCACAGGCAGGATCAACGCCTTCAGGAGCTGATCGAGCGGCTTGATGCCCGGTAGAACAGCCCGGAACCGATGAGCAGCGATCTGGATGGATGGGGAGGCCCTGAGAAATCTGGAACAAGTTTCCGAAGCCTCCTACCTCGCCTGTCTGGGCTCGCTTTACCCCCCTTCCGGGGTGGCGATCTGGATCTATCGGGAGCCAATGCACCTGGCCTGCTCTTACCGCCAGTGCTGCCGTTGAGGTCCAACTCCAAGCTGGCTTATGGACCAGTAAAGCCATTCAGACCTGAGAGCCTTTGCCACATCTGGGGCTGAATCTGCAGACCTTTTCATTGATCAACGAGATCGATAAACGAATCTACCCAGAACCCAGCTTGCATTCATGGGGCAGGGCAGGAAGCCTCTATGTTCCGTTTTGTTGCAAGTCAGTGCCTTTAGGGCCTGCCTGCGAGTTTGTCACCGCGTTTGCCAATGCTTGATCAACGATCCCTCGGAACCCTTGCAGCGACTGACTTCTGGGCCGCCAGGGCACAAGTAAAGCGAAGGCCATCGGTTCAAATCCGTTAGCCGGCTTCCAACTGGATCCCCCGCCCTGGACAACCAGTGCTTGCCCAGGGCGGGATCAATCAACTGCCAGCCTTTGCGGCGCCAGCCGAACTGCGCTCGGGGCTGGCTGATTTCTAATGGCTGCTGGTAGTTGGCTGGCAGCGGCCAGCTGCGGCAACAGCCAACTGGGCAACAGCCCTCAACAGCAGCTGCGGTTGGCGGCAACAGCCCTCAACCGGAGCTGGCCCTTGGCGGCAACAGCCATCAACCGAAGCGGCCAAAACCGGCCTACCGTGAAGCATTGCCGCACCGGCATAGCAGCAGATGATTCAGCGAAGCTCCCCTACCACAGCCATAGCCGCAACCACAGCCGCAGCTACAGCAATAGCCGCCATCGCCGCAAGTTTGACGCTAAATGGTTTAGCCCTAGCAGCTCCGATCGACACCATTCCGAGCTCATGCCTGAAAACGACAGTGGCGAAGAGAGAATTCGGTCAAGTTGTTCGTCATGCCGATATGCTGGCAATCGATCCTCGTAATCAGCTGGGCAAACAGGTGTTTCTTGGCCTTGGCAATGGGCTGAAATTAGAGCTGAATGAAGATAGCTCAGATGTCACTTTCTTTGGTAATTACGCCATCGGTCATCAAGTTGAGGTCTGCACCACTGCTGGTGCCACAGCCCGAACAGTTTCCCGGGTACATGCCAGGGCAATTGTTGGCTCCAGTCAAGCCAAGCTGCCTATTCCCCGCCTAGGCGCAGCGCCTGTGCTGGCCTTCAGCATTGCTGACCGGGTTACCGGCACCTATGGCCAGGCTCAACTCACCAGCCATGTATTCTCCGCTATATAAATTCTGTTAGCTGAGTCCATCTTGGTCGCTGGGCCGCAGCGTCAGGGCGGCCCTGGCAAGCTGGCCGCAGCGTCAGCACCAGGCAAGCCTTGGACATGTCCGCCTCTACATCTACATCTCCACCTCCACCTCTACATCTGTTTGTGCCTATAAATATAAACCCAAATCTAAATCATAATCTAAATCTGATTATGCCTCTATCTCTGCTATTGGCTGGTCTGGTTTTGGCTTCTAGTGGTCCGGCCCTGGGAGATCCAGTCGCCGCAACCCTGCCAGCGGAACTTGAGCCGCTGCGCATAGCGCTGGAACGCCATGGCTTTCGGGTGTTGCTGCAGCCCCCGCCCCGGGCCGGAACCTACGGTCTATTTGAATCTCGTAGTAAGCGCCTGTGGATTGCACCGGTGAGCTTTGATCTCGGCATCGGCCGCCATACCTTTCTGCATGAAGCGGCCCATGCCGCCCAGAGCTGTCCGGCCGGCAAGCTCACCCCCATCGGTTGGAAGCTGCCGCTCAATCCCGTAGTGGCCCAAGAGATCCAGGGCATCACCACTCAGCACTATCACTTCAATACCTGGCCCCTGGAGCGGGAAGCATTTGCCGTTCAGGGCCAACCCAACGCCATGGCCCTGATCATTCGCGCTCTCGATCAACGCTGCCGTCCAATAAAAGCCAGGCCAACAGGGCCAACAACAGCCAGGGCAGGGCGATGAGCTGCAGCAGCCATTGGCCCACCTGCAACAGCGGTTCCACCAGCCAGTGATAGCTCGAAAGCGTCACTGCCAGTAATAGCAACAGCAAAACCATCAGAACAGCCACTGATCAGGAAGGTTCATCTAGAGACTTGATAACCAAGCCAGCTTTGTTAATTGCGGTTGCCAATTGGGCTGGCAAAGCGTCGCCGCGCAACAGCTGCCAGCTCCCCTCTCGCCAGGCCAGCACCCTGCTGGCGATGCCAGCGCCGGCCGGCCAGGGCAGCGGCCCCAGCAGCGGCAACTGCGGGAAAATGGCGCTGGCTTCAGCCGCGTTGCTCGCCGCCTGCTCTCCGGAGCGATTGATGCTCGTGGTAGCCAGCGGCCCGCTCAGCCGCAACAGCTCCCGGGCGGCGGCGCAGGCTGGAATGCGCAGCCCCAGGTTGCCGCCGCCTGGATGCAGCGCCTCGGCCCAACTACCGCTGGCCGGCAGTACCAGGGTGACGGCCCCCGGCCAAACGGCAGCAGCCAGCTGTAGCCATTCCGCTCGCCAAGGCAGGCCCAGCACATCCCGCAACTGCTGAGTATCGGCAGCCATCAGGATCAAGGGCTTGTCGGCTGGTCGCTGCTTCAGGTGCCAGATCTGGGCCGCGTCCGGGGGGCGAGCCGCCAGAGCCGGCAGGGTGTCGGTGGGAAACATCACCGCGCCACCGCTGGCCAGCCTGGCGGCCAGCTCGGGGGCATTCAACACAAACCCGGAGCTCCCAGCAAGAGATTCAGATATGGGCTCAGACATAGAAACAGATATCGGGCCAGGCATTGCACTAGAAACCGGGCCAGAACTAGAGCTAGAGCTAGAAATAGGACCACACATAGAATCAAATATCGGGCCAGAAATGGGGCCAGACATCAATTAATCGGGCGACGGGCTGAGGCAAAGCGTAGAGTTCCCTCCAGATCGCCGTGGCCACAGACAGCCTCCAGGCCGGCCTGGCGTAGCAGGGCGAGCACCGCCGAGCTCTGGTCGTGGTGGTGTTCCAGCAGTAGCAGGCCCCCAGGCGCCAAGTGCACCGAGGCGCCGGCCACGATTGAACGGATCGCATCCAGTCCATCGGCGCCGCCATCGAGCGCCATGGCCGGCTCGTGATCCCGCACCAGGGGCTCCAGCTGTCGCCACACCGCCGTAGGGATGTAGGGAGGATTGGCCACCACCAGCTCCAGCAACCCTCGCTGGGCCGCCAGCGGCTGCCACCAGCTGCCGCAAATGGTCTGCACCCGATCGCCCAGGCCGGCAGCCACCAGGTTGGCGCCCGCCTGGGCGAGGGCGTGGCGGCTGAGATCCACGGCAAAGCCCCTGCTCTCTGGCCACAAACCCGCCAGGGCCACGGCCAGGCAACCCGAGCCGGTGCCCAGATCGGCCCAGCTGGCCGGGGGCCGTGGCCTGATAAGCAGCTGTTGCGATATCAACAGCCGTTGCGGGTGCAGCAGCCGTTGCGGGAACAGCAATTGCTGGGCCAAATCAACTAACAACTCGGTCTCGGCGCGGGGAATCAGCACGCCGGGAGCCACCGCCAGCTCCAGGTCTCGCCAGGGACAGCGACCCACCAGATATTGCAGCGGTTCATCGGTTTCCAGGTGGCGTTGCCAGAGGGCGGCCAGGGCTTGGCAGGAAAGCCGCAACTCCAGGCTGCGCTCTGGATGGAGCCTCACCGCCTGCAGCGCCTGCCAACCCAGGCCACCGGCCAGATCGATCAGCCAGTCGAGATCCGCTGGCCGGCCGCCAGCTTTGAGCAGGCTGCGCCGCCAGCGCAGCAACTGCTCGCCGCTGAGACGCTCGCCTCGGGATTCCATGCCTGGAGATTAGGTGGGTTGCCAGCGCAGACCCGGCAGGGCCCGTAGCGCTCCCCTCAGCTCCAGGGTCAACAGGCGCGAGGCAAGCGCCGCCGCCGGTTGCTCCAGCTCCAGAGTGAGCTGCTCCAGCGTGGCGCCGCTGCCCACCGCCGCCAACAGCTCCGGATCGCCGCCGGCGTTGCCAAACCCTGGCGCTGGTGCGGCTGTGGGCGGCTGGGCAGACCTGGCAGCCGCCAGGGGACCTGGCCCCAGCTGGTGGATCAAATCGCGCGGATCCAGCAGGGCCGAGGCCATGCCGGTGAGCAGCCGATTGCTGCCTACTGCGGAGCGCTTGCCCGCATCCGCCGGCACCACCCAGATCGGCAAGCCCTGATCCCAGGCCAGGCGAGCCGAATGCAGTGCCCCACTGGACTCCGGGCACTCCACAACCACCACCGCCCGAGCCAGGGCCACCTGCAGGCGATTGCGGGCTGCGAAATGCCCCGGTTGCACGCTCCCCCCGGCTGGCCATTCGCTCAACAGCAGCCCCCGCTCGGCCACCTGCCGCTGCAGTTCTGTGTGATGGCGGGGATAGATCCGCTCAATCGGGGTGCCCAGCACCGCTACTGGCCTACCGCCTCGGGCCAGGCAGCCGCAGTGGGCCGCCCCATCAATCCCTTCCGCCAGGCCGCTGACCACCGGCCAACCCGCTTCCCCCAAGGCGGCACCGATCGCCTCGGCCATGGCCAGGCCGTGGGGGGAGGGCCGGCGGGTACCCACAACGGCGATCGCCTGCCGCGCCCGCAGCGGCGCCCATAGCCCGCCGCGACCCCGCCAGCGCAGGCACAGGGGTGGCCTGGCCAGGGACAGCAATCCCGGCGGGAAACTGGGATCGCCGGGCACCAGCAAAGGCCCCTCTCGCGCCAGGGCCAGTTTGGCCGAGGCCAGCGGATCCTCCCCCCAGTGGGCGCGGTAGGCATCAAGGGCTGCGGCCTGGCTGGGGGGCAGTTGGGCCCAGTCGCAGAGCTGCTGGCTTGGCGTTGCCCAGGCCAGGGCCGGATCGGGCAACTGGGCCCAAAGGCGGTTGATCCGAACCCAGCCCATGCCCGGACAGCGGCTCCATAGCCACCACCAGAGCCGCCGCCGAGCATCCCAAGCCAGCGCTCGCTGCCGCTGCCCGGAGCGCTGGGCAGAAGATCGCAGCTCCACCAACTCGTCCACCGCTTTCAACTCGTCCACCGCTTTCAACTCGACCACGGACTTTTAGTACATATGTATTAGCAGCTTATTGCGGGCCCCGCTCCAGTGCCGCCACCGCGGCCGCCAGGTCATCGGGCAGCCGTCGCCGCAGCCGCCGCTGCGCCCCAGCCGAGCGGTCTACGAGCACCAACTCCACTCTGGCCTGGGCGGCGATGGCGCCATCGGCGCGCACAAACCAGCTGCGCCAAGGCATGCTCACGCCGCGCCTGGGTTCCACCCGGCTGCGCAGCTCCACCTGGTCGCCATGGAGCAAGGCCTGCCGGTAGTCGATCGACAGGCTCACCACCGGCAGCTCCAAGCCGCGGGCCGACAGGGCGCTGTACTCCAGGCCCACGCTCGCCAGCGCCTCCACCCGAGCCTCCTCCAGCCAGGCCAGGTAGGCGCCATGCCACATCACGCCGGCGTGGTCGGTGTGCTGGGGCAAAACCCGCCGCCGCAGGGTCCATGGCTGGGGCTCCATCACGGTATGCAGCACTGGCCGGCCTCACCTGGGCGTCGGCCATAGGCTGCCAGGCAGCTTGATCTGTCCAAGTGTTTCGCAACCTGCTGATCGCCGATTCCGGTAAGGGTCACGTGGAGGAAATGGTGCGCATGCTGCGCGACATCCCCACGGTGCGCCAGGCCAGGATCAATCTCTTGCACGTGGTGAGCGAGCAGGTTGGCGAGAACTTCCAGGAGCACTGGCAAAAATCAGCCGGCCTGGTAGCCGAGGCGGTCAGCCGGCTCGGCCTGGATCCCTCCGAGGTGAACACGATCATTCGCCAGGGTGATGCCAAGCAAACCGTGCTCAAGGTGGCCGATGAGCTCAACGCAGACCTGATCGTGATGGGCTCCAGGGGGCTCAGCCGGCTGCAATCGATCCTCAGCAACAGCGCCAGTCAATACGTGTTCCAGCTGTCGACCAGGCCAATGCTGCTGGTGCGCGACGACCTCTACGTGCGCCATATCAACCGGGTGATGGTCACCGTTGACGGCACCGGCGTGGGTGATGACGCCATCAAACTGGCCTGCGAACTGGTGCGAGAAATCCCGGGGGGCAGCTTGTTTGGCGTCCACGTGAGCCGCCAGGAGATAATCCCCTCCCGCGGTGGCAAATCGCCCGCCGATGAGGCCCTGGCCAAAGCCGTGCTGCGGGCTCGCAGCTATGGCGTGGAGATGCAGCCGCTGCATCGCAGCGGTGATATTGGTCGCAGCGTCTGCGCCGCCGCCGAGGAGACCAAGGCCGACCTGCTTGTAATCGCCTCCCAGGACCGGCGGCCCGTGGTGGCCAGGGGCCTGGTGGACATCGACCGCCTGCTGGGCAGTTCGGTGAGCGATTACATCCGCGTGCATGCCCCGGCACCGGTGCTGCTGGTGCGCGAACCAGAAAGCTGCGGCTGAGCAGTTCCAGCCGGCCCTGGGGAATATCTGTAACCCGGGGCCCTTAACGAAAACGAGGGGCGTTAGGGAAGATTCAGGATGGTTAGGCAAGCTCTGCAAAACCGAGCCAATCCCAATGGAGCCCTGACGCCGCAATGATTTTCAACTGGCTACGGCGGCGAAATCGCGGTTGTTCAGATCTCCCTTAGGGAAGCCACTGATCAATTAGAGAAGATCGCGCTACTTGAGGCAAATCTAGTTAGCAAAAATGCTTGAGCATCGAATGCCCTTGACAATTGAGCGCCTTTGAGCATTGTTCGACCTGGAGCACCCTGCGCTCCTAGAGCAGCCAGCGCCTCTGCCCATAAGACAGCCCCGCCAAGGGCTGGAGCGATCAACGACTCCGGCCTTCAGCGGGGAATGAACTTGGCGCCCGGGGGCGGTGAGGCACTGGGCGCCAAGGCTTAGCTGGAGATCAGCCCCCTTGGCGGCTGTTGGTTTGGATGTAGAGCACCAGCAGGAACACCGTGGGCACCAACACGAACATCAAGCTGGCGACGAAGCCAAGATCGTTGGTTTCCATGGCGATTCAACGCTGGGGGCGGGTTTTCAGGGACCGTATCACCGGCAAGGGGCGACCTATCAAGGCGCTTAATCGCCCGTAGTGCTCGCCCTCGGTTCCGGGGCGGCGCCATAACCGGCATCCTCTGGCTCTCCAGCCAGCTGTTCGCTAGCGATCGGCTCGTCTGGCTCGTCCCCGGCCTGCGGCGGCTGAGGCCAGGCGATAGGACCAGCGGCCAGGGGCTCCGCTAGGGCCGTGGCGAAGGCGGCCTCCTTGCCCTGCAGGCCCACCTGGGGCCTGGTGAGCACCACCAAAGATTCCTGCACCAGCGCTTGGCAGGCCAGACGCCAATTCGGGGGCCGGTTGCGCAGTTTTTGATCCTCCACGCCGGTGCGGGGGCTCAGGGCCGCGGCCGAGGTGTCCTCAGGCACCTCCACAAAGCAGGTGATGCACTGGCCGCAACCACCACAGTTGCCCAGCACGCCCTTGATTCCATAGAGGGCGATGCCTTCCCGCAGGGCCACCTCCCGCAGGTTTTCGCCGGGGTAACACTCCACATCGCGAGCTTCGCGCACAAAGCGAATCAGGGGCATGGCCAGAGGAGCAACGAGCTCAATTCTGAGCCCGGCCGTTGCGCTCCGTAACCAGCGGCTCCGTCAAGACGGGGAGACCCCTACGATCGCCCAACACCCCAGCACTAACTCCCAATGGGATTGCCCTGGTATCGGGTGCACACGGTCGTGATCAACGACCCGGGCCGATTGCTCGCAGTGCACCTCATGCACACCGCGCTGGTGGCCGGCTGGGCCGGCTCGATGGCGCTCTACGAGCTCGCGATCTTTGATCCCTCCGACCCGGTGCTCAACCCGATGTGGCGCCAGGGCATGTTCGTGATGCCCTTCATGGCCCGATTGGGCGTGACCGAAAGTTGGGGCGGCTGGAGCATCACTGGCGAGACGGCCGTCGATCCAGGCTTCTGGAGCTTCGAGGGAGTCGCCGCAGCCCACATCGTCTTCAGTGGCCTGCTCTTCCTTGCCGCCATCTGGCACTGGACCTTCTGGGACCTGGAGATCTGGCAGGACCCCCGCACCGGAGAGCCCGCCCTCGACCTGCCCAAAATTTTTGGCATCCACCTGCTGCTGGCTGGCTTGGCCTGCTTCGGCTTTGGTGCCTTCCACCTCACAGGGGTGTTTGGACCAGGCATGTGGGTCAGTGACGCCTACGGGCTCAGCGGTCACCTGGAACCGGTCCAGCCGGCCTGGGGACCTGAAGGCTTCAACCCCTTCAACCCGGGCGGAATCGTGGCCCACCACATCGCTGCGGGCATCGTCGGCATCATCGCCGGCATCTTCCACATCACCTCCCGTCCGCCGGAGCGCCTCTACAAGGCCCTGCGCATGGGAAATATTGAGACCGTGCTCGCCAGCGCGATCGCGGCGGTGTTTTTCGCTGCCTTCATCGTGGCCGGCACCATGTGGTACGGCGCTGCCGCCACCCCGATCGAGCTGTTTGGCCCCACCCGTTACCAGTGGGATCAGAGCTACTTCAAAACTGAAATCAATCGCCGCGTCACCACCGCGATTGAAAACGGCGCCACCCCTAAACAGGCCTGGGAAGCGATTCCTGAAAAGCTGGCCTTCTTCGACTACGTCGGCAACAGCCCCGCCAAGGGTGGTCTGTTCCGCGTGGGCCCGATGGTGAACGGAGACGGCCTGCCCACCGGCTGGATCGGTCACATCGCCTTCACCGACAGTCAGGGTCGGGAGCTGCAGGTGCGGCGTCTGCCCAACTTCTTTGAGAACTTCCCCGTGGTTCTCCAGGACAGCGAAGGCATCGTGCGCGCCGACATCCCCTTCCGTCGCGCGGAGGCCAAGTACTCCTTCGAGCAGACCGGTGTTACCGCCACTGTCTACGGCGGCAGCCTCAACGGCCAGAGCTTCACCGATCCGGCCGATGTGAAGCGCCTAGCCCGTAAGGCCCAACTGGGTGAAGCCTTCGAATTCGACCGGGAGACTTACCACTCCGACGGCACCTTCCGCAGCTCCACCCGCGGCTGGTTCACCTTCGGCCACGCCACCTTCGCCCTGCTGTTCTTCTTCGGCCACATCTGGCACGGGGCCCGCACCCTGTATCGCGATGTGTTCGCCGGTATCGACCCAGACCTGGGCGACCAGGTGGAGTTCGGCCTGTTCCAAAAACTGGGCGACAAGTCAACCCGCCGTCTGCCCCAGGGCTATGTGCCCCCGGCAGGCACCAAACTCAGCTGATCCTCAGCACCAGGAGAAACCATGGAGAGCTTCGCCTACATCCTCATCCTCACCCTGGCGATCGCCACCCTCTTCTTTGCAATCGCCTTCCGCGATCCACCGAAGATCGGCAAGTGAGGTTTACCTGAGCGGTTTACCTGAACGGTTTACCTGAAACGATCTGCCCCTGCCGCTGCGGGGGCTTTTTTTTGTCCACAGCCATCTGGCGGACGGCCCTTCTCAAAACAAGACCGGGTGTCTACACTTGTCGCAACGGTTGCTTGTGATGATCGGGGATGCAATGCCCCTCCTGCCAACACACAGATAGCCGGGTGCTCGAATCAAGGGCTGCCGATGGTGGCAGGAGTGTGCGCCGCCGCCGCGAGTGTCTGAACTGCGACTTCCGCTTCACCACCTACGAGCGGGTGGAAACAGTGCCGATCACCGTGGTTAAGCGCAACGGCAGCCGGGAGACCTTCAATCGGGGCAAGTTGTTGCACGGGCTGCTGCGGGCCTGCGAAAAAACCGGCTTGGAGCCCGCCCACCTGGAAGCGGTGGTCGATGAGATTGAGCTGCAACTGCAGCAACGCAGTGGTCGAGAGGTGGGCAGCGCTGAAATTGGCGAACTGGTTCTGCAACAGCTGGGCGAGATCAGCGAGGTGGCCTACGTACGTTTTGCCTCGGTTTATCGCCGTTTTCAAGGCATCAGCGACTTTGTCGCTGCTTTAGAGCGGCTGAATCGACGCGGTGGTGCACAAGGCACCACCAAGGTGCGGCTTGCTGTGATCAGCTGAGCCGTCGCCAGAGCCCGATTGAGCCGGTGCCAGAGCCCGATTGAGCCGTCGCCACAGCCTGATCCTCAGCCGAGGCCAGCCTGAGCCATCAGCTTGGCTTGATAGGCTGTGGGGCTGCACTCTCTGCTGGCGGGCAGCAGCGCAGATCCCTTCGTAACTGCCTACTGGCAGGCCGCCGACATTCCATGACCGTGACCCCTTCCGACCTCAGCAGCATCGAGGCCGATCTCGACCTGGCCGCCGAAGCGGCAGTTGACGATTTCGACCTCGCCATTCCGGAAGAGGTGCCAACAGCTGATGACCCGGGCAGCCGTCCTGGCCGCCGTGATCTCGACGGGGTGGGCTTCACCCTTGATGACTTCGCTTCGCTGCTCAGCAAGTACGACTACAACTTCAAACCCGGTGACGTCGTAAACGGCACCGTGTTCGCCCTGGAAGCCAAGGGCGCCATGATCGATATCGGCGCCAAGACCGCCGCCTTCATGCCCCTGCAGGAGGTGTCGATCAACCGCGTCGAGGGCCTCAGCGACGTGCTCGAGCCCGGCGAGGTGCGCGAATTCTTCATCCTCAGTGAAGAAAACGAAGACGGCCAGCTCACCCTCTCGATCCGCCGCATCGAGTACCAGCGGGCCTGGGAGCGGGTGCGCCAACTGCAAAAAGAAGACGCCACCATCTACTCAGAGGTGTTCGCCACCAACCGCGGCGGCGCCCTGGTGCGGGTCGAGGGCCTGCGGGGCTTCATTCCCGGCAGTCACATCAGCACCCGCAAGGCCAAGGAAGAACTGGTGGCAGATTTCCTGCCGCTCAAGTTCCTGGAGGTGGACGAGGAGCGCAACCGCCTGGTGCTCAGCCATCGCCGCGCCCT
Organism: Cyanobacteria bacterium UBA5018; assembly: GCA_002396505.1. Taxonomy (GTDB): domain Bacteria; phylum Cyanobacteriota; class Cyanobacteriia; order PCC-6307; family Cyanobiaceae; genus UBA5018. The sequence continues at coordinate 20,969 of DGYA01000013.1, forward strand.
GGTGGAGCGCAAGATGAATCGCCTGGAAGTGGGCGAGGTGGTGCTGGGCACGGTCCGTGGCATCAAGCCCTACGGCGCTTTCATCGATATCGGTGGGGTGAGTGGTCTATTGCACATCTCCGAGATCAGTCACGAACATATCGAGACGCCCCACACGGTGCTCAATGTGAACGACCAGATGAAGGTGATGATCATCGACCTCGACGCCGAGCGCGGTCGCATCTCCCTCTCCACCAAGGCCCTGGAGCCCGAACCCGGCGATATGCTCACCGATCCCCAAAAGGTGTTCGACCGGGCGGAAGAGATGGCGGCTCGCTACAAGCAAATGCTGCTGGAGCAGGCCGAGGACAACGAGCCGATGGGCGTCACCCTCGACTGAGCAGACCATCGTGTGAGCAGACCATCGTGGCCCAGTTGCTGCTGCGCGGTGAACCGATCGGAAGCGAGGGACGCGGCGATCAGATTCGGGCGGTGCTGTTCGATAAGGACGGCACCCTCTCGATCAGCGAACCCAAACTGCATGCCCTGGCCAGGGCGAGGGTGTCGGCTTGCCTCAGCTTGCTGGGGCAGCAGCAACCCGAATTGGCCGAGGCTGTTGCAGCAGATCTAGATCAGCTCCTGGGCCGGGCCTATGGCCTCTTAACTGGCGGCCTGCATCCAGCCGGCACCACGGCGGTGGCCAGCCGCGACCACAATCTGATTTCCACCGCCACCGCCCTGGCCCAGGTGGGCTTGGGTTGGCCAGAAGCGGTGGAATTGGCCGAGGCGGTATTTGAGATCACCGATCACCTCGCTGGCAGCGGCCCCGGCTCGGCCTCCGAGGTGACGCCGGGCCTGCATCGGCTGCTGCGATCTCTCAGCGATGCGGGCCTCAACTGCGCGGTAATCAGCAACGACGACCGCCGCGGAATTGAGGCTTTTTTGCATCGTCACAGCATTGCTCATCATTTCCAGGGCCTCTGGAGTGCGGAGCACAGCCCACGCAAACCCAATCCCGCCGCGGTGCATGCCCTCTGCTGCGAACTGGGGGTGGCCCCTGAGCACTGCGCCCTGATCGGCGATGCCAACAGCGATCTGCGCATGGCTCGCGCCGCTGGAGTAGCAGTGGTGATCGGCTACATCGCCGCCTGGAGCAGCGAACCACCACTGGATCCGCAGTTTCCCCGGTTGGACCATTGGGATCAGCTGACCGTGATGGCCGCATAAGCTGGCAGGCCTTGTACTTGGCAGCCGGATGAGCCGCTACGTATTCACCTCTGAATCGGTGACGGAAGGTCACCCCGACAAAATTTGCGATCAGGTGAGCGATGCGGTCCTAGATGCCCTGCTAGCTCAGGACCCAGCTTCGCGGGTGGCTTGTGAAACCGTGGTCAACACCGGCCTCTGTCTGATCACCGGCGAGGTGACCACCCAGGCCCGGGTGGACTTCAACAGCCTGGTGCGGGGCGTGATCGAGAAGATCGGCTACAGCGGTGCCAGGGCCGGTGGCTTCGACGCCCACAGTTGCGCCGTGCTGGTGGCCCTGGATCAGCAGTCCCCCGACATCGCCCAGGGGGTGGATGAAGCCGATGATCATGACGGCGATCCACTCGACCTGATCGGCGCCGGCGACCAGGGGATCATGTTCGGCTTCGCCTGCAACGAAACGCCGGAGTTGATGCCCCTACCGATCAGCCTGGCCCACAGGCTGGCCCGCCGCCTGGCGGAATTGCGCCATGACGGCAGCCTCGAATACCTGCTGCCCGATGGCAAGACCCAGGTGAGCGTCGTCTATGAAAACGACCTGCCGGTAGCCATCGACACAATTCTGATTTCCACCCAGCACACCCCGGAGATTGACGGCATCAGCGAGGCGGAAGCCCTGCGCGAGCGGATCGCCAACGACCTCTGGAAACACTTGGTGGAACCCGCCACCAGTGACCTGAGCATCCAGCCTTCCCGCGAGACCACCCGCTTTCTGGTGAACCCCACCGGCAAGTTTGTCGTCGGTGGTCCCCAGGGGGATGCCGGACTTACCGGCCGCAAGATCATCGTGGACACCTATGGCGGTACAGCCCGCCACGGCGGCGGCGCCTTCT
>DGYA01000013.1:23229-30960 GCA_002396505.1 Cyanobacteria bacterium UBA5018
GGCGCCTTCTCCGGCAAGGACCCCACCAAGGTGGATCGTTCCGCCGCCTACGCCGCCCGCCATGTGGCCAAGGCGCTGGTGGCCGCTGGTTTGGCCCGCAAAGCCGAAGTTCAGCTGAGCTATGCCATCGGCGTGGCCCGGCCCGTGAGCATCCTGGTGGAGAGCTTCGGCACCGGCAGCATCAGCGATGCAGACCTCACCGCCCTGGTGCAGGAGCACTTCGACCTACGCCCCGGCGCCATCATCGAGAACTTCCACCTGCGGGACTTGCCGCAGCAGCGGGGCGGTCGCTTCTACCAGGACGTGGCTGCCTACGGCCACTTCGGCCGCAGCGACCTGAACCTGCCCTGGGAAGACGTGAGCGCCATAGTTGCCACCTTGAAAAGGGTGACCGCCGAGCGGCTGGCCAGCAGCGCCAGCTGAGCCGCCAGCCGCCGCCTGGATCTCTGCTGAAGGGGGCATCACATGCAACCCATCGCCCCCCAAGGCCCCCTGGCGCCGGCACCTTCCCTGCTTGCCCTGGGGGTGGACCTGGGCAGCAGCGGCTTGCGACTAGCCGTTTGCGACGCCAGCGGCGAATCGCTGGCGGAATTGGCCAGCGGCTATCCAGGAGCTTTTGAGGATCCCGAAAGCTGGCGGAGGGGGCTGTTGACCCTGGTGGGTCAATTGCCAAAGCAACTCTCCAGGCGAGTGGGCAGTATCGCCCTGGCCGGCACCTCCGGCACCCTGATGCTCTGCCGCCCCGATGGCGGCCTGGCGCCGGGGGAGCTAGGCCTGGCCCTGCCTTACTCCCTGGCCTGTATTGAGCAGGCAGATTCCTTGCCGGCCATCTTGGCCCCGCTGCCCAGCGCTCCCCTCTCCGCCGCTCACCCCGCCGCCGCTGACTCCGAACCCGTTTATCCCGCCGCCGGTGACCCCGCCGCCAGTGCCAGTGGCAGCCTGGCCCGGGCGCTGCGGTTACTAGCCGCCGCCAAGGCGGCGGGCATTGAAGGCCCCTGGCTGCTGCGCCACCAAGCCGATTGGCTGATGGGCTGGCTGCTGGGCGATTGGCGCTGGGGGGAGGAGGGCAACAACCTGCGCCTTGGTTGGAGGCTGGAGGGTCAGTGCTGGGGCGGCAGTATCGCCCGCCAGCCCTGGCAGCAGGCCCTGCCGCAGATCGTGGCTAGTGGTAGGCGGCTGGGCCATCTGGCTCCAGCGGCCGCGCTGGCGCTGGGATTGCCCGAGAGCTGTCAGGTGGTGGCCGGCAGCACCGACGCCAATGCCGCCGTGCTGGCCGCCAATCCCCAGGCGGGCGACGGCATCACCCTGCTGGGAACCACCCTGGTGCTCAAGCAGTTTTGCGACAAACCGATCCAAGCCCCGGGCGTCAGCTGCCACCGGGTGGCGGGCCGCTGGCTGGTGGGCGGCGCCTCCAATGCTGGAGCGGGCATCCTGCGGCGGTTTTTTAGCGACGACCAATTGATTGAACTGAGCCGACAGATCAATCCAGCCCAACCGAGCGGCCTAACGCTGAGGCCCTCCAGCGTGATCGGCGAGCGCTTCCCCATCGACGACCCCCAGCTGCAGCCGATCCTGGAACCGCGGCCCGTGAGTGATGCCCTCTATTTGCAGGCCCTGCTGGAAGGCCTGGCCGAGATCGAGCGAGCGGGCTGGCAGCGCTTGGCTCAGCTGGGGGCACCGCCTTTACAAAGAGTGATCAGCCTCGGCGGCGGCGCCCGCAACCCCCAGTGGCGCGCCATGCGTCAAGGGTTGCTGGGGGTGCCCGTGCTCAACCGCCCCCAGCTCAGCGCCGCGATGGGCATGGCCAGACTGGCTAGCACCGTCCTGCCACCGCCATGAACGAGCGCATCAAAGCTGCTATTGCCATCGGCCTATTCGTGGTGCTGGCCGGTTACGTGAGTTTCAGCGCCATCCGCTTGGCCCTGGTGCTCTGGCAACGCTTCGGGGCCGGCGTTTGAGGCAGCAGAATCCGGGTAAACGCAAGCGCTCTGATGGCCGCTGACCCCCTCACCACCGCCGTGAGCGACCGGATTTGCAAGCACATGAACGATGACCATGGCGAGGCCGTGCTCGCCTACGCCCGGCACTATGGCGGCCTAGGCGAGGCCCAGCAGGCGAGCCTGCTGGCGGTTACCCCCGAGTTGATGCGCATCGAGGCCGATGGCCAGGTGGTGGAGGTGAGCTTCGACCACACCCTCAGCGACAGCGAGGATGCCCATCGCACCCTCGTGGCGATGATCAGGGCCATGCCCCGCTGAAAGCAGGTCAAGCAAACCAGGGCAAGCGGCAGGCGCTGCCCCTACCCCTGTCCTTGCCCCGTGGCAACCCAGCCCCTGTGGCAACCCTGCCAGCAGAGTTGGCCTGGCCCCCACGCACCTACCGATCGCGCCCTGGCTTTGCTTGGCGAAAGCCTTGAGCTTTGCAACAGACTTTCCCGCAGCAACGGCCTTTTCCCCGGCAACGGCTCTGCCATCAGCAATGGCACTGCCCACTGCAACCGCTCTGCCTATAGCTACAGCCCTGCCCATGGCTACAGCCCACCCCTGGTGGGCTCTCGATTGGCTGTCGCGCCCGGCCAGCTCGCCCGGACGCCCGGGCCCAGATCGCCAACGGTCTGAACGCAACAGGGCACTAAGCGAGCGGCTAACGGGTTTAAGCGGCAGCGAACCGCTGATCTGGTGGGCCGCCGGCAGCTACGGCGGCTTGGCTCGCCATCACCTGCTGCGGCTGCGGGACGATCCGCGGCCAGCGGGCCTAGCCCCATGGCTGACTGCGCTGCTGCCGCTGCTCCAAGCAGCCCTGGCCCGGCCAGATGGGAACTTGCCGGCAAGGCTGATTTTGATGCCGATCCCCAGCTGGAAGCGGCGCGCCAACCCCCTGCCGCCCCTGATCGCCAGGGAGCTGAGTCTGCGTCTCGGCGCGGAGCTCAACACTGCTGTACTCAGCCGCAGCCGACCAGTGTTGGGTCAACACCACCTGGGACGGCAACTGCGGCTGGCTAACCAAGAGGGTGCCTTCCTGGCCAGGCCGGCACCAGCCCAACAAATCGGCCCTCGCCCGCCGGTGCTGCTGATCGACGACATCCTCACCACTGGCGCCACCGCCTGCGCCGCAGCCAATGCCCTTACCAGTGCTGGCTGGAGACTGGCCGGCCTGGTCTGCCTGGCGCGGACGCCGGCGCGGGGCAGGCCCAGGGGCAGGCAGTGATCTAAGCTAGTTGAGTCGCGTAAGCGATGGGCCGGGATAGCTCAGTTGGTAGAGCAGGCGACTGAAAATCGCCGTGTCCCCAGTTCAAATCTGGGTCCTGGCATTTAAGGTATTTGTAATCGCAAATTTTTTGCATAGAAAATATTTTTTAGTGACTAAAAGTTTGTGGAACTCTGTAAGCCGTCTGGCGGTTTGACATCGATGCTCATCAATATCGATGTCCGTTAATTAAGATTCTTTCTTGGTGGCAGATGCCAGCGCAATTGGTTTAATTATGATCAGTCCTGGCTGCTAACGACTGTGATCGCCCGCTCCAGCCCTTCCTCGCTGGTTCGGGAGACGCTGGAAAACTGCCATTTTGGCGATCATGTCATCCGGGAACCTTTGCGGCATCAGGGCTCTATTTGCTCTGTCTGCGGTTTTCCAGAACGTACCTAGGTGATGGCCGGTCGTGGTGGCTGCCGGCGGTAGCCACAGGTCATCGCTCCAGTTCAGATGGGCCACACGTCATCAAGATCCAAATCCAAGTTGTTGTATCTATCAAAAGTGTCCAGCCAATCCGGCATCTCCTCCTTGATCTGCTGTTTCAAGGCGGTAAACTCCTCTGGCTTGACCATCCCCTTTTCGGTCATGAAAGTATAAAACTTTTTCAGGCTGGCGGCATTAGACTTGATTGAAGTCTTGCTGGACCATGCTGCTTTGCGAATAAACCAGTCGCCCAGAAACTCGCCGACATAACTAACGCCATCAGGAGCCTTCAGCGTGTCGCCATTGAGAAGGAAATGATTGAGGAAAAAGTCAAGATTGTAGCGATGACTCCTGATCGTCACTGTTGACAGGCCTGCATCCGTTAGCCAGCCGCTGAATTCGCCCAGGAGAGTTACATTCTCCTGGCGGATCTCTTGACACTGCTTATCGTAGTCAGAGGTGTCGTCAAACATCAGCCTTCACTGATCGGTGGTTACCGCCATTAGTTTACCTGCAGATTTCCCTGGCTGAGAGTCATCAAGCCATTGCAGGCGCCTCGAGCTGTATGGCGTGGCACCTTGATTGCGTGGCGCCTTGATGGCACCGGTTGAGAATACAGCAAGAATAGCGGAGATCGCGATCGGATCCATGGGATTTAGCCCGCCTTCATTGGAACAAGCTCAAAATCCAGATATGACTGCTGTCAAGACAGCAGTCATGACCTATTGCTTGTGAGCTTTGTCGATGACCTTAGCCTTAATTATCATAGGCAGCAGCTCGGGAGAAGCGGTGATCTCAAGCCCAGCTCAATGGGCGTTAATGCCCCGCTGTACAGCCCTGGAGCACTGGCGGCTGGGTGGTGTCACTCCTGGCGCCAGCAGATTCGCCCGAGGATATGCGCCGCTCCCCCGTTGATACCCGCCATAAGGAGCACAGGATGCTCGCGAAGCTCCCTGATAGCCTCCTTGATCACAGCCATGGGTATTCAAGAATCCCCATATGTTATTAACGCAACCTTCTAATTTGTTGACCTTAGAGCTTTGATAAGTGTCGATTCCAGCAAGCAAGGCGAATGCGTTTTCTGTAGTTTTGGCCATCGTAGTCGTGCATAACTAGCAAGGCCAGTATGTTTCTTGTTGTTTTGGCCAGGCGGTCGTGCATGTAAATTAAAGAGTATGATTGCAACGGTAATTCGTGGTTGTTGCTTCATTGAACTCAAGGTGTCATGTCGCTGACACTCGGCTTTCAGGCACCTGCCTGATGCCCCGGTGAGTCAGCGCCACAGTCAGAGCCAGCCGCCCGGCGACGCCAGCAGCGCCGGCCAGCCCACCGAGGTGCTTGCCGGCTCGATCGAGCGGGTCACCTTCCACAACGCCGCGAACGGCTTCTGCGTGGTTCGCATCAAGGCCCGCGGCCACCGCGAGCTGGTGACGGTGGTGGGTCACGCCGCCGAGATCAGCGCTGGCGAATGGGTCACGGTGAGTGGCACCTGGGTGAACAGCCGCGAACACGGTCAGCAGTTCAAGGCCCATTTCCTGCGCTCTTCACCGCCCACCACCGCCGAGGGAATTGAGAAGTACCTGGGCTCCGGGATGATCCGCGGCATCGGCCCCGTCTACGCCAGCAAGCTCGTGGCGGCTTTTGGGGCAGAGGTGTTCGAGGTGATCGAGCAGACCCCCGAGCGCCTGCGGGAGGTGCCGGGCATCGGCAGGGTGCGGGCCGGCCGCATCGCCCAGGCCTGGGCCGATCAGAAGGTGGTGCGCGAAATCATGGTTTTTTTGCATAGCCATGGCGTCGGTACGGCCCGGGCGGTGCGCATTTTCAAGACTTATGGCAACGACGCCGTGCAGGTGATGGCGGAGAACCCCTACCGGCTGGCCCGCGACATCCGCGGCATCGGCTTCCGTACCGCCGATGCGATTGCCGCCCGGCTGGGTATCGAACCCACGGCGATGATCCGCCTAAGGGCCGGTATCAATTACGCCCTGCTGGAGGCCAGCGGCGAGGGCCATTGCGGCCTGCCCACCGCCGAGCTGCTCAAGCAGGCGGGCGAGCTGCTGGCGGTGGAACGGCCCGCCGCGCCCCCAGCCGTCGAGGCGGAATTAGGTGAAGCAGCTGGTCAGGCCAAGCCGCAGCTCGGCGCAACAGCCAAGGCCCCAGCCGCCGCTGCAGGCGGCAGCCGGGTGGCTCTGGAGAGCGGCGTGATCCAAACCGCCCTCGATTTGGAGCTGCTCGAGGGCTCCGTGGTGGCCGACAGCCTGGCGGGCGAGGCGGCGATCTTCCTGGCGAATTTGTATCGCGATGAGCGGCGCATTGCAGAAGCGCTGCAGCAGCTGGCCCATGGGGCAGCGCCCTGGGGAGCGATCGATGCCGCCAAGGCCATCGCCTGGGTGGAGCAGCGTCTGGGCCTGGAGCTGGCCGCCAGCCAGAAGGGGGCGGTGCAGCAGGCCCTGGCCAACAAGCTGCTGGTGATCACCGGTGGGCCAGGGGTGGGCAAAACCACCTTGATCAATGCCATCCTGCGCATGCTGGCGGCCAAGAAGCTGCGCATCCAGCTCTGCGCCCCCACCGGCCGGGCCGCCAAACGCATGGCGGAAACCACTGGCCTGGAGGCGAAAACGATCCACCGGCTGCTGGAGTTCGATCCCGCCGCCTACGGCTTCCGGCGCGGCGCTGAGCTGCCGCTGGACTGCGACCTGCTAGTGGTGGATGAGACCTCGATGGTGGATGTGCCATTGATGGCCTCGCTGCTGGCGGCGATCCCGCCCGAGGCGGCGCTGTTGTTGGTGGGCGATGTGGACCAACTTCCCTCGGTGGGTCCCGGCCAGGTGCTCTCCGATGTGATCGGCAGCGGCGCCGTGCCCGTTGCCCGGCTCACGGAGGTGTTCCGCCAGGCGGCCTCCAGCCGCATCATCACCACCGCCCACGCCATCAACGCCGGCCAGATCCCCGATCTGCGCCCCCCGGCCGATCGCGATGGCAGTGGCAGTGGCAGTGGCACTGGCACTGGCGCCAGCAGCGATTTCTACTTCCTGCCGGCCGAAACGCCCGAGCAGGCGGTGAATCTGATCCTCAAGCTGGTGGGCGAGCGCATCCCGGCCCGCTTTGGCTTTGATCCGATCGGCCAGGTGCAGGTGCTCTGCCCGATGGCCCGCGGTGGTTGTGGCTCCAGGTCGCTGAATATCGAGTTGCAGAAGCTACTAAATCCCGATCCGGGCGAGCAGGTGGAGCGCTTCGGTTGGCGGTTTGCGTCTGGCGACAAGGTGATGCAGATCGCCAATGACTACGAGAAGGAGGTTTTCAATGGCGATGTAGGCACCATTAACTCCATCGACGCTGATAACAGTGAACTGAGCGTGTTGTTCCCCACCAGCGAAGCCGTCGGCCAGGCCGCTGCGGCTGGCAGCCGGTTGGTTATCTACGGCTGGGGCGAACTCGATCACCTGGTGCCCGCCTATGCCTGCACGATCCACAAGAGTCAGGGCAGCGAATATCCGGCCGTGGTGATACCGCTGCTCACCCAGCACTACGCGATGTTGCAGCGCAATCTCGTTTACACTGGCCTCACCCGCGGCAAGCAGCTGGTGGTGCTGGTGGGCCAGAAGAAGGCGTTGGCCATGGCAGTCAAAAATCACCTGGGCCGCAGGCGTTACACCAAGCTGGCGGAGTGGTTGGCCGCCTGATCAGGGGCAGCCAGCTGCTGAGGCCGCCCCGGCGCTGCCGTTCAACGGGCTGCTGGAACAACCACCGGCGGCGTCAGGTTGGCGGCATCGAAGTCGACTGGCACGGGCGTGCGCTGGCTCTTGAGCCGCCCGAAGCCACTGGCGCTAAGAGTTCGCCAGGGCCGCCTAAAAGTGTGTCCACATCTCTCTTGTCGGGGCTGTCAGGATTGGCTTTGGTTAGCGGGTCTCACCGCTCCCAATGCTCTACACCCGTTTTGCTGCAGTCGATCAGCCTGCTCCTGACGTGACCCCCTTTAGAGGTCCAGTTGCTATGAGAGCTGGTGGGTAGGTCATGCCGCTCTCCATTGCTGGAGTGCCTCCAGGGGCGTACGCC
>DGYA01000081.1 GCA_002396505.1 Cyanobacteria bacterium UBA5018
GGCTGGTTTTTCTGCAAACTCCTAAGGGCAGTGCTCACCTCCGCCGGGTGGATCAACCAGGCCAATTGGGTCGCTTCGGTGAGGCTGCGCACCAGGGCCGAGCGCTGTTCCAGGGCCTGGAGGTCGTGGCCGTTCCAAAGCCTTAGGCCGCCCTCATAGGGGTGATAGCCGCGATTTTGACGCTGTTGCAACCCACAACAGCGCTCGGCGGCCAAGCCGGCGGCGGAGCTGAGGCGCTGGGCAAGGGCCAGCAATTCCAGGCGTTGGCCGGCATCTAGCTGGCTCACATCAGTGGCCTTGAGCAGCCGCCTATTAATCAGCCTTGCACAGGGTTCGGCCAGCTCCTCCGGCCCAGCTTCCATCCAGCGCATCAGGTGGTAGCCGGTGCGAATGTCGTCGTTGGCCAGAAAGCTGTTCAGATCGAGCGGTTCGCTCTGCCACAGCCAGCGGGCCATCACCGCATCGGCTTCCACCAGCCGCGGCCCCAGCCGGCGGGCGGTACTGATGGCCTGGCACAAAAGCCAATTGCAAACCACATTGAGCCTGTGGTTATAGACACTGCGGTACATCAAATCCCGCACCACCAGATAGTGCTCCACTGCCATCAGACCCTTGGGATGGATGGCTAGGGCGCCATCGGGGGCGATGGTCAAAGCGGCCAGGATCCGCTCCAAATCCAAGCGGCCGTAGCTGGTACCGGTGCTGTAGCTATCGCGCAGCAGGTAGTCGAGTCGATCGCAGTCCAGTTGGCTGCTAACCAGAGACTTGATGGCACTGCAGGGATATTGGCCCTGTTCCAGCAGATCGGCCACGGCGGCTGCGCTGCCGGGCGCCGAGGCCTCCAGCCGATCGCGCAGGGCTGGAAACTCCCGAATTAGCCGACCCGACCACTGCTCATGCCGCATCCCATACATCTCTTCTCCGGTATGGCTCAAGGGCCCATGGCCCAGATCGTGCAGTAGCGCCGCCGCATAGAGCAGGCTGCGGTGCTGATCTAGATCGGGCCTGTGGCGCAGCAGCTGCCCCAGGGCAAGCCGCGCCAGATGCAGCACCCCCAGGGAATGGGTGAACCGACTCGACTCCGCCCCGTGGAAGGTCCAAAATGCCGGCCCGAGTTGGCGGATGCGCCGCAGCCGCTGGAAGGGGGCCGTGTCAATCAGGTCTATGGCCAGGGCCTCGGCCGGATCCTGGGGATCCAGGCGGATAGCGCCATGCAGGGGGTCGTGGTAGGTGCGGGGCTGGATCACGGCTGAGCTGAACTGGCGATCCCCTGCTCCAGCAGGCTGACGCAGCTTGCCAGGGCCTGATGCAGCCAGCTGTCGTGATCCCCGCCGGGATTGAGCGGTTCAGGAGCTGCCAGCAACAGATTTGGTTCGATACCCAGATTTTGGATATCGCGGCCGCTGGGGGTGATGTAGCGGGCCACCGTTACCGCCAGGCCACTGCCATCGCCGAGCGGAATCAGGGTTTGGATCAGCCCCTTGCCGAATGTGCGGCTGCCCAATAGGGCACTGCGGCCGTTGTCCTGCAGGGCTCCGGCCAGGATTTCGCTGGCACTGGCGGTGCCGCCATTCACCAGGGTGAGCATCGGGCCGCCATAGAGCTGGTCAACGCCGGCCTGCAGGGGGGTCCTGAGGCCTTCACGGTTCTCGGTTTCCACGATTGGTTGGCGATCGAGGAAGGCATTGGCCACCGCCAAGCCGGCATTCACCAGGCCGCCGGAGTTGTTGCGCAAATCCAGCACCAAGGCCTCGATATTGGCGAATTCACTGCCCTGCAGGGCCAGGCGCACCTGCTCCGGCACGGGCTCGGCAAATTGGGTGATGCGCAGATAACCGAGCAGATGGCCCTGCTGGCGGATTGTCTTGCTGCGCACTGGCTGCAGGCTGACGCTGCGCCTTTGCAATTCCAGCTCCCGCCGCCGGCCACTGGGCTCCTCAAACAGCAGCAGCACCCGGCTGCCCTCTTGGCCCCGCAGCTCGTTGGCGGTGCCCTCCAAGCCAAGGGTGTGGGTGTCGATGCCGTTCACCGCCAATACGGCGGTGCCGCTGACCATGCCCGCCTCGGCGGCGGGAGAACCCTCCAGGGGGGCGATCACAACGACTTGCTCGTCGACGCTGCGCAGGGCGAGCTGCAGACCCACCCCAGTAACAGTGCCCTTGGTGTTGGCCATCAAGCTGCCGTAGTCGGCAGGGCGCAGCAGGTGGGTATAGGGATCGCCAAGGGGGGCCAGCATGCTGTCGATGGCGTCGTAGGCATCGCCGGAACTGCTGATCGGCCGCTCCAGGGTCTTTTGGCGCAGCCGCTTCCAATGCACTGCATCGAAGCGTTGCGGATCCACGTAGCTCTGATTCACCAGCCGCCAGGCCTCCACAACTATTTGCTGGGCATCGCTGAGGGCGGCAGCGGGCGAGGCCAGCCCCAGCCAGAGGCCAAAACCCCAGAGCAGCAGGGCAAAGCAGGGATTGGGCAGCGGTCGGCGGAAGGGGCGCGGGGCGCTCACAGGCGGTCAGCACTATCGGTAGACTTTGGCAACTGACATTTCGTGCTGCATGGCGAATTCCTCTCCTGCCGGAAAGTCGTCCCCTGTGTACGACTGGTTCCAGGAGCGCCTGGAGCTTCAAGCGATCGCCGATGACATCTCCGCCAAGTACGTGCCACCGCACGTAAACATTTTTTATTGCCTTGGCGGCATCACCCTGGTGTGCTTCCTGATCCAGTTTGCCACTGGATTTGCGATGACGTTTTATTACAAGCCCACCGTGGCTGAGGCCTACGCCTCTGTCCAATACCTGATGAGCGATGTCAGCTTTGGCTGGCTGATTCGTTCAGTGCACCGCTGGAGCGCCTCGATGATGGTGCTGATGCTGATCCTGCACGTTTTCCGCGTGTATCTCACCGGCGGTTTCAAGAGCCCCCGCGAGCTCACCTGGGTTACCGGTGTAACCATGGCGGTGATCACGGTTTCCTTTGGTGTAACCGGGTATTCACTGCCCTGGGATCAAGTTGGTTACTGGGCGGTCAAAATTGTGAGCGGTGTTCCTGCAGCCCTGCCCGTGGTGGGTGACTTCATGGTGGAACTGCTCCGCGGTGGAGAAAGCGTTGGCCAGTCCACGCTCACCCGCTTCTACAGCCTGCACACCTTCGTGATGCCCTGGCTGCTGGCGGTATTCATGCTCATCCACTTCCTGATGATCCGCAAGCAGGGCATTTCGGGCCCTTTGTGATCGGGTGTTCGATCACCTCTGTGATTGCCCGTTTAACTCCTGTTTAGCCTTTCGGCTATCTAGATTTTAGTTATCACCCTTAGACCACCCTCTTAAGGCCCGCCATGCACATCCTCAAAAAGCCAGACCTCACCGATCCAGCCCTACGTGCCAAGTTGGCTAAGGGCATGGGCCACAACTACTACGGTGAGCCCGCCTGGCCCAACGATCTTCTTTACATGTTCCCTGTGGTGATCCTGGGAACCATTGGTTGCATTGTCGGTCTATCCGTTCTGGATCCCGCCATGCTGGCCGACAAAGCCGATCCCTTTGCCACTCCCCTGGAAATCCTGCCCGAGTGGTATCTATATCCAGTGTTCCAGATCCTGAGGGTTGTTCCCAATAAACTGCTGGGTATTGCCCTGCAGACAATGGTGCCACTGGGCCTGATGCTGGTCCCCTTTATCGAGAGTTTTAATAAGTTTCAAAATCCCTTCCGCCGCCCGGTGGCAATGGCCGTATTCCTATTCGGTACATTCTTCACCATCTACCTGGGCATTGGCGCTGCACTGCCGATCGACAAGTCACTCACCCTCGGCCTGTTCTGATTTTAATTAAGCTATTTTGCCTAATCTGCTGCGACTTCGGTCGCGGCTTTTTTGTGCCTATAAAGTTCTGCAAACTATTTTTTATGACTAGAAAGTTCTGAAAATAGTGCTAGAGCTTTTCTTCCAGGTCCAACAGGCTTACATCCTCAGGCTTCACGCGTAAGAAGTGGTGCAGCAATAGGAAGCCCACGATGGTCCAGGTTTGATAGGTGCGCGCTTGCTGGCCCACCCATGTGCCGGTTGGCCCATCGAAATACTCAGCCCATTGCTGGCGGGGCAGTTGATTTAGCTGACTCCAGTAACACTCCTCCACCATCGCCTTCATCTGACCCATCAGCAGCAGGTCGGCGGAAGGGTTGCGTTGCTCGTGCAGCAGCACGGCCCCACCGAGATACCAGAGCAGACTGGGCCAGTGCCCACCATTGTGGTAACTCCAGGGCCAGTTCTTGGGATCGGAGCCGGTCTTGTTGCTCCATTCCGCCTGGTCCATTGGTGGGTGGCAGATGCGCATGGGCATCTGGGCCATCAGGTGATCTCGGTTGTGCAGCACCAGGCGAAACAGGGCCCGCTGCTGGGGCGCGGTGAGTAGACCAAACAGGCAGGCCAGGGAGTTGCCCAGGCTGTAGAAACGAAAATCAGGACGACCCGTACGCATGTTGCCGATCAGGTAGCCGCCCCTGTTGTCCAGCCAGTCCTGCAGCCAAGGAGGAATAACCTGGGGTTGCACATTAAATTCATTTTCGTGCTGATGCTCACCATACTGTTCGGTAGGGCGTCTCCGCAAAACCTGCAAAGTTTTGCTGGTAACCCAGTAGTGCTTTAACAGATAAGAGCGTAAATCATGCAACCATTGATGGGTAAGTACCAGCCGTTGATCCAGCAGCCGACTCTGCTGTTGTTGCTTTGCGAGCTCCATTAATTGAGAGCAACAGCGCAGGCAACCGAATAGCAGCACCTCCACCTCCAGCGGCGCCCCCCAGACATCCATCGGACGATCAATCATGAAGGAGCAGTCGGGCACGAACAACACTGGCGTGCCCTCAAAGGTGGGGTGCAGCACCAGATCCAGCAGCAGCTGCACCCCACGCTGCACTTTCTGGCTGGTACCGAAACTAGTGTCTCGGCTGTATTTCACATAAAGCCAGCAGAGCACAGGCCACCAAAGGCTGGCATCCACGGAGGTGATCCGGCCAATGGAACGCTGGCCGTAATCAGCAAGTAAATGGCCATCTTCCTCCACAAAACTAGTGGGAAAAACTCCTCGAGTTTGATAGCTACTGCTCTGTAGCTCCAGACAAACGGTGAGGAAGTTGCGCACAATTTCGGTGCGCCCTTGCAGCAGCAGATAGAGCATTACTGGCACGTTATCGCGCAGAAACACCTCGCCATAGTTAGCAGCCGAGCTGCGGCGGGGATGTTCCAGGGCCGCCACCGAACCCACCAACTGGCCACGAACCCGAATCAAGGTGCGTTCGAACAGTTCCTGGGCAGTGCAGAGCACTGATTCCTCCCGGGAGCTGGGCCTAACCCGCAATTGCTCCTGGCTGAATTGTCGTGCCATTGCCGCCGCTCCCTGGAAAGGCGCAAGCGCCAAATAGAGCGTAGGCAGGGTTTCGTAGGCCGTCAGTGAACTGGCGAGCTGAGCACTGGTGAGCTGTGGCTGGTGAGCTGTGGCCGACTAGCTGTGGCTGACGAGCTAATCATTCTGACCCGGCCGCTGGCCATGGGCAATGGCGCTGCTACGCCGCAGCGTTAAATAGGGCTCGATCGCGAATTGCCGATCCTGGTGCCGATTATCTATGGCGATTAGCACTATAATCCCACACCAGGATTTCGCTGGCAATCCCGATTCCCTTGCCATGCAGCTGGCTGGCCTGCAGGTCAACCGACAGCCAAAACCAAGCTACTGCCAATAGCTGTAAGGCGACAGCGAAAACTGCGTCAGCTCAAACCCGGTCTGGAAACCGCCTAGGCGGAGTGTTTCCACCCTGGCTGGGCCTGCGGCATGGCTGCCGCAGGGAGCGGGCGGATGGCTGCCGCAGGGATACGATCCACACCCCCATCCCAGCGGCGCGGCCGCCGCCCCCAGGTGATCGCCATCCCACCAATCACCGCCGCGACGATTGAACACCGGCTGCAGCGGCTAATCCGACTGATCCGCCTCTGGCGCACCAGCTGCAGCGGCGGCTGTGCCGAGTTGCCTGCAGGCATGGCGCAAAGCGACTACGGTGCAAGCATCACTGCCCGCTCGGGCCTGCTGGACAGCGCCTTGCCAGCTAGTTTTGCTAGAAGCCAAGCGCTGCTGGATCAGCGGCTGGATCAGCTCCTGGAGCTAGAGCGGCAGCAGGCTGAGCCCTTGAACCAAAGCGGCCTACCAGCAATAGGTTGCCGCAGGTCAGCCGGGCCTTCTAGGGCTTGCTGCAGCAACCAAAAGTGAGCCCACCGACAAAGGCAGCAACAGGGAGCTGCACCAATATTAATCATTTTACCTAGCTAGTTAGCATGGCAGCCACAGCACGACCTCCAGAGGCAAGGCGCCAATATAAGCACAAACAATTCAACACGTGCTGGCCTCCTGCTTTAATGCTGGGCGCAGCAATCTTGGCGTTAACTCAACCCAGCAACAGTATTGCTGACACACCAAACCCAGATTTTGGCCGCTATAGCGAGCGACTGGCGAGCTGCCATGTGAGCGCAAACGGGATAAGCAAACCCTCGCGCCTCTGCGAGCAATTACGCATTCAACAGCACCTAGACGGTCTAATCAGCGTACGCTTTGGATTAGGCGATTCCGGCCGCTACAGCAATGAGGGAATAGTTTTCGCAGGGTTGGTAAGTAAAGGCAGCCGATCAATGGTCTGCAGTGGCGACGGCCGCTGCAAGCCTCGCCTTCCCTTAATTCTGGAAGTAAATGCAATCTCCACAGCCATTTTTGACGGCAAAAGACCAGCCCTAACTCTGCCGCTGGGCTTGGTGGCCCGCGGCAGCTGCCGCATTGAGCCTCTGCGAGCCCAGTGCCAAGCCACCGCATTGGATGGTGCCTCTTGGAGAGTCTATGGCTATTTTCCAGTTCTGCCACCTCCTGCCAGCTAATAGCTGCCAGACAAATAATCGTTCACTCTCCAAAATGCACGGGAAAGCGTCAATTTTCCATGTAGAGGGAGCCCCAGGAGAATGGGGGAAGGACTAGGTTTGCCGCCGCAGGGAGCGCTTTTGGGGTCTGAGCACTTACAGGGCGCCTCGAAAAATTGCCACTTCGACTGCCAGGAGTAAGGCTCACCCAAGTTGTAGCAAGACCTCTCGCATCATGAGATCGGTGAGATATGCGATTTTCGAGGTGCCCTAAACTCCCTAGACCAGTTCCCCTTGGGGGTGAGAACCAGATGCTACAGGTCAAATTCTATGGCGTCCGAGGGTCCATCTCAGTGTCTGGACCCAACTACATAGAATTCGGCGGCAACACTACTTGCATTCAGATAATGGCCTCCGATAGCCAGAGAATCGGCATTATTGATGCAGGCACTGGAATCAGAAAACTTGGCCAAGACTTTCTAAAGATGCAAACCAAGCAGACAGAAATATTCATTGCATTTACTCATTTTCACTGGGATCACATTCAGGGATTCCCCTTCTTTGCACCAGCCTATGATTCAAAATTTAACATCAAGGTTCTGGCCAAGGGTGGAAGCAATGAATACAAACAACTAAGAGATATTTTTGCGGCACAAATGCAAGATACCTTCTTTCCTGTGTCCCTAGAAGAGATGGGCGCCAGGTTCGATTTTATGCTGCTCGACAACAACAGCCAGGTGTTTACGCCGCCTGATGGCATACCTGTCAGAATTACAGCCGTAAAGCACAACCACCCAGGGGGCGCCTACAGTTACAGATATGATCGCGATGGTCACTCTGTGGTGTTCTGCACAGACATTGAACATGGCCAGTCAATCGATGAAAACATCGTCGCCCTGGCACGCAATGCTGATATTCTTATTCACGATGGCAACTATGCCAACGATGAGCTACTCTCTAGACGGGGCTGGGGGCATAGTAGTTATGAGCAAGCAGCCGAAGTGGCCATTAGAGCCAATGCAAAGCAACTCGTGATTACCCATCATGATCCCGATCACGACGATGCTTTTCTTAGAATGGCCGAGAAACGCTGCAGAGAGATAGTCCCTAATTCTATATTTGCACGCGAAGGGATGGTGCTCCCCACTAATTAGCCCTGGCTTTGCCCCGGTACAAGCTTCATGGCAAGCTTCAGCTCCAGGCCTGGTGGGCCGCTTGACGCCTGTGAAATCTACATCTAAGCTCTTTAATCTGGCCACAGCACAGAGTTTCAACCATTCCAACACCTCAACATGAATATACCTTGCCAACCTATTTATCAGATAGTCAACCAGAATGTAGTCCTATCTAGGCAGAGCTTAAAGCAGCTCCATGCTCGCAGCGGGATCACCCAGGGGCGGGAGTTGGCGATACTATCAGCCATCGCCGCCTTTTAACTTGGCTGCGGATTGCAATAAAGCTCCGCAGCAGATGAATGCTTCAGAACACATGGGAGGAGATGTCTTGCGGCGCCTTGATTCAGTGCACTCATTCGGGGCCGATCTGGAATCCTGGCCGTCGCCAAGTGTCAGGCGACAGGGAAAACTGGT
>DGYA01000115.1:0-7050 GCA_002396505.1 Cyanobacteria bacterium UBA5018
AATTCTTGAATCACGCAATTATCCTTTGCTGGTCTTACTTCTTGCGAGGGGAGGCGTTGCCCTATGAATTTGTCAGGAGTCGTCTTGAGGAAAATTCCTGGACATTTTTCTTTGGAAAGAAAGAAGATGAGCTTACCCCTGAAGAGAAGCGTTACCGTGAAATTACATCAATCGTGCAATTGTCGCCATCAATTTTTGATGAATACATTGCTACATTCCTGGAGTCTGGGTATAGTGATATTCGCTCGCTGAAGCTCGATGTGGCCGAGCTTGCCAGCAAGGCCGATGTGCGTCATGCCCATGAGGAGCTGAACTCTATCTGGAAAAGATATACAGATACATTCTCGGACAACCAGGAAAAGCTCGTTGCCTCCCTCCACGACTCGTTATCTCGAAATGTGAACAGGATAGGTATTTCTGAGTATTGTGTCGCCCTTGAATGGCTTGCCGATTTCGGCGAGGACGTGTCAATGCATATGGATAATTATATCGAATCCCATCGCCAAGACTTGGCTCGGCTGGATCGGAAAGATGTACTTTTGGCCCGTCGGGTCACCTATAAACCGCTCTTAGATCGCATAAGATTAATTCAAGCATCACGTTCTCATTTGGATATTGATCAAGTGGCAATGCGTATTGCGGCTAGTCGAGGCTGGAACTTAGATGATATCGATTTCTTAGCTTCTTTATCTTCTCAGGATTTCTTGAACTGGCTTCGCTCGGAGCCCGTTGATTTGCCCATTAAGCTCAAGCGAGGCCTGCTTATTTTTGCTGAACTGCAAGGAAGCTCGTCGCAGGATGTGATCAAGTACAGGAATATCTATCGAAGTGTTCGGATCGCCCTATCCGATATTGGCTCGTCTAGTCGGCTTAACCAAAAGCGTCTAAAGCATCTTTATGGTATTGATGTTGAAGAACCCTAGCCCGTCGATCCCATCACTTGCGCAAATGGGAAACCCGAGCCACTGCCAATGGAGTTCTGATTTCGCAGAGGTTGTCGGGCGCGGCAGAGTTGCCGGTGGCACCACAGAGGCTCCTCTCCGATGGCAGCCCGATGACCCAGCCGACCCCAAAGCATCACTTACCGCGACCAGCCGAGAATGGCTCCTGCCTGGTGGCCCTGGCGGCGGCAGCGCCGATCAATCTGGCGATCAACATCAATTGCTTCGATTATTTTCGCGCCATTTCCAAACACGACCTAGCAATTAGCCACTAGATCTTTAGCCTATCTGAGTTTATGCTGGGGGGTACTTGCCCTTTTCGCTATTAATCTGCTGCGCACCTTGCTGCTGGGCCATCGCCAGATTCGCAAAAAATATTGTTGCTATTTGGAATCTTTTCTACCCTTGGCCTGCCGCTTAATCTTATTGCAGTCACGGCGGGAATTTATTCCTTCAGGCTTAGATCTTTTTATCTGCTGCTTGTTGCACTAGGGCTCTACTGCTCCTTTGATTTAATCTTGCTTCTCTGGTACTGGTTCATTGATTATCCAGGGCAGGTGCTGCATCTGAGCCAGTCAGAGCAGCTCTGCGAGATCATTTTCCCCGCAAGGCGGCCAGGCCTGATGCCCGCTGGCTGCCGGGATTTCTCAATTATCTTTATTTCACCGTGATCACTAGTAATACCCTCGTCGCACCAGAAAACCACTCGCCGATGGGCTCGCGGGTGAAGCTGATTCAGTTGCTGCATTCCTCGTTGACGCTGGTGTTGCTGGTGATCGTGATCTGCCGGGCTGTTAACACGCTGAGTTGAATGGCCTGGGTAGTTAAATCAGTGGCAGGGTCTGTGTGGCATGCTCGGCTATGGCAGGCCTGGATCTAACGGGATTGAATCAGCATGGACCTAATTGCCGTGTACACCACCGTGGCCGACGAGCGCCAGGCGGAGCTGCTGGCTACGGCTGCCATTGAAAGCCAGCTTGCCGCCTGCGTGCAGGCCGAGAAGATCAGCAGCACCTACCGCTGGCAGGGCCAGCTGGAGCAGGCCGCTGAAATCAGGCTGCTGCTGAAGACCACCCGCAGGGCCTATCCGCGTTTGCAGCAGTTGCTGTTGGAGCTGCATCCCTATGAATTGCCGGCGATCTTCGCCATACCCCTATGCGAAGCTGCCCCTGCCTATCGCCAGTGGGTGGAGCAGCAAATAGCAGTGAACTAGGTTTGGTGACTGAATACGATCAGCGGGAGGCGCCCAGGTCGGCAACGCCAAGGGCGGGATTAGCTGCGAAGAAGCCCCGGGGAACGATGCGAAATCCAATCGAATCGGTGGGCATTACCGGATAATCTTCTGGCCGCGATATGTGAGTAAATCCTATGGTATACCAGGCCACTAGATCCTGATCGTGCAGTGACTGCCCATCTTTGATGTACTCCGCTAGCCCGTCGGATGTTTTGGCTTGGTTGGGGAAATCGCCGGCGGCATAGCGTTCTTTTGGATTGTAACGAGTAAGCCACAGCTGGTGCTGGGCAAACATCGCTTTTTTCAGGGCGGGGTCGTTGGGGTTGCCATAGGGAAAAGCCAGTTCATCTGGCTCAATGGCATAACCGGTGGGTTTGGCTAAAGGATTGACGCTGGTGGAGCTCTCCAGATGCCAGTGCCTGGCCTTGTAGGGGTCCACATCCCGGAATCCCTCTTTCATGAGATGGGTGGAGCTGGTGTCAAAGGCATGGCTGAAGTCCTTGCTATGGATAGGTACCACCTCCATTTCCATGGCATGGTTGATCGGGCCGTCCACATCCAGATCCAGGCGAAAATTTAAGAAGTGTTGATGATATGGAGCTGCCACGAATACTCCCTTTTTATCCTTGCCCACCTTTGGCGCGCTGGCTTCCGGCTGCTCTAGGCTGCCTCGATTTAGGGTGGTGCCAGTCAGCTGAGTTCGCACGGCAATCGTGCCATCAAGTTTAAATATCCAGTCAAAGCTATATACATAATTGCCTATCCAAGTGTTCCAGGTTGCCACCAGCTCGCGGCCATAGCGGCTATCCCGGTCGTAGCTAGTGGGATCGGTGCGGCTCCAGAGTATGCCGCTATCCCGTTCATAGAGGCCTATGGCGGCGGGCAGGGTTACCGTGCCCAATGGATTCTCCTTGCTGGGCCCCAGGTCGGAGGGGAATACGGCATCAAGAAATTGTGCCGAACTGGGTACATCGCGATTGACTGTAAGTGTTTGGGCTAGCATGCCAGCATTGTATTCGCCCACATCAAAAGCATTGCGCCAAGACCAGCCTGGATCGGCTATGCCATAGGGCACATAGATTTCCGATAGCGAAAGTCGATAGGCCACCGGCCGCAGTTTGCCTCCATCCTGGAAGCGAACGTCTGAGATGACCAGGCCTTCCCGTGGATGTAAAGACACATAAAATTGCCATTTGTGCCAACGCACCAGTTGGCCGCTCAGCTTGATATCACCAGTTGGCCGTGGCTTGGGCTGCGTAGGGGTTAGCCTCACATCCACAGCCTGGTTCCCCGTTATGGCAATCACAGGCCGCACGAAACGGTCACTTATCTCGATAACTTTGCGCCTATTCAAATCCACCGTCACTACAAATCCTTCGATTGGCCGCACGTATGGATTTTGGGGCTGATCTGGTTTGAACGCCTTGATTGGCGCCCCCCGGTAGAAGGCGAGACAGCGCACCATTCGCGTGTTCTGGCCAAAGGGAATCGCTGCACTTAGGCTGGCGGGCAATGGTTCGTCTCCCGGCGCCCACACATCAACGTAGACCAGATCCGGATTCAGTCCCCTCGATCGCATTGCGGCTCTAAAGCCTGGATCGGCTCGTACTACTTCATCGGCGTCTGTATATTCTGTTGCGCTAAGTGCCGGCTGAGTTCCCGCAGGTTGTAGATCTAGTTTGATTACCCGACGAGTCGTCAGATCCACCTCGGCCAGCCATAGGCGATTAGACGGATTGTGCAGGATCTGCACTTCGGCAAATCGGGGCATTGGCTGCCCCGGCTTCCAGGCGAGCACGAAGGTCTTGGCTGGTTCCGCCAGCGCCACTAGCG
The DNA here is from genome assembly GCA_002396505.1 of Cyanobacteria bacterium UBA5018. Taxonomy (GTDB): domain Bacteria; phylum Cyanobacteriota; class Cyanobacteriia; order PCC-6307; family Cyanobiaceae; genus UBA5018. Next base: position 4,009 of record DGYA01000115.1, read on the forward strand.
GGAAGCGCAGCGCCTGCTTGGGTAGATCTCTGTTGGCTTGGAATGTGGAAAGTATGGCGCCAAAGGCGGTTTGGATTTCCGTCGCCGACAGCGGATCCAGGGGGTGGCGCAATCTCGATGTCGCCACTGCGGCTGCAGCCTTGTTGCCGGCCATCGCCGCTCCAGGCAGCGAACCCGCCGCCAGCAGGCAGAGCAGTGAGCAGCTCACCGCCAAGGATCGCGACCATCGTTTACCTATGCCTGTGCCATGGGCAATTGCCATGAATAACAGCATGTTCTACGGATTTGAGTGGCGAGACAATAGCTTGCAAAACACATCCGCAGCGCAGCAATTGCTACTAATTGGTGGGGCTGGAGCGGGGATCGGTCCAGCGGACGGTAGGTGGCTATAGGGCTTGATGCCGGCGGCTTCCTGAGCATGCGTTTATATGTAACTCTAGATGGTCTAATTATGCGGCTTAAAAGGCTTATTTTGTCCTTTCTAGACTCTGGAAAACCTCGGCATTCCAGGGCTCTGCTGGTTCAGCTCGGCAGTTCAGTTAGGCAATTCAGTTAGGCAGTTCAGTTAGGCAATTCACTTAGGCAGTTCAGTTAGGCAATTCAGCTCGGCAGTTCCAAGGCGATCGCCCCCAGGTGGGAGCGGCGGAAGTCGTCCAGCAGCTTGGTGGACATTCGCTGCAGATCGCCGCTGGTGTGGCGGGCCGCCGCCGCCGCCAACCAGTTGCTGGAGGCGGCGGGGTCCTGGTGGTCCATCGCCACGCCGTAGCGGCCCGCCAGCAGCCCGGCGGCCACGCCCGCCTGGGGCAGCTTTTCCAGCCACACCAGCAACTCCACAAAGGCCAGCGCCGCCCCCTCGCAGTCGTAGGCGGCTTGGCCGATGTCGTCGCAGAGGGCCAGGCGCAGGGCGGCCTGCTGGTCGTCCAGCCGGGGCGGCAGCACGCCCGGGGCATCGAGCAGGTCTAGGTCTTGACCCAGCCGCACCCAGCGCAGGCTGCGGGTCACCCCCGCCCGCCGGGCGCTCTCCACCACCTTCTGGCGCACCAGGCGGTTGATCAGCGCCGACTTGCCCACATTCGGAAAACCCAGCATCAAGGCCCGCACCGGCCTTGGTTTCATGCCGCGGTCGCGGCGCCGGGTATTCAGGGCATCCCCGGCGCGGATCGCCGCCTGCTGCAATTGCTTTACGCCGGTGCCGCTCTTGGCATCGCACCACCAGGGGGTCTGGCCCTGGCTGCGAAACCAGACGTCCCAGGCCTGGCGAGCGGCGGGGGAGATCATGTCGAGGCGGTTGAGCACCAGCAGGTGCTGCTTGGCGCCAATCCAGCGCCGCAGCCGCGGGTGGCCGGTGGCCAGGGGGATGCGGGCATCGCGCACCTCGATCACCAGATCCACCTTCTCCAGGTGGGCGGTGAGGGCCTTCTCCGCCTTGGCGATGTGGCCCGGATACCACTGAATAGCCGGCGCCCGCAGCGAGGGGGCCTGGAGCTCCGCCGAGGCGCTGGGGGGCTGGCCTGGTGCCATTAGGGCAGCCATTAGGGCACCACCAGCACCGGACAGGGCGCCAGTTGGATCACCCGGGCCGCGGTGCTCTGTTCATCGCTTTCGATCGCCATGCCACGGGTGCCCATCACGATCACGTCGGCGTTGATCTCATCGGCCACATCGCCGATCACGAAGGCCGGTTTGCCCTGGCGTTCGATCAGTTCACAGGTAATCCCCTCCTGGGCAAAGTGGCCATGGGCCTCCTCCAGCAGCTGGGCGACGGCGGCTGGATCGTCGTGGTCTGGTTCCACCACCGAGAGCAGCACCAGGCGGCTGTCGTGTTGCTTCACCAATTTCAGGGCCACCAGGGCGGTCTCCGCCGCCTGGCGGCTCTGGTCGATCGGGAAAAGAACGGTGTTAAACATGGGCAGTGCCCTGCCTGCTGGCTCACCGCTCAGTCCTAGCGCCCGGACTGGCGCCTGCAGCGATCCAGCTCGGGCCCGCCTGGTTTGGCCCCAGCGCCCTGCGGGCTAATCTCCGGGCCGTTTACCCGCCCTAAGCGCGAGTTCCATGGCGAAGCGATCCCTGGCCAGCCTCACCGCCGATGACCTGCGCGGCAAGCGCGTGCTGGTGCGGGTGGACTTCAACGTACCGCTCGACGACACCGGCGCGATCACCGACGACACCCGCATCCGCGCCGCCCTGCCCACCATCCACGACCTGATCGGCAAGGGCGCCAAAGTGCTGCTGGCGGCCCACTTCGGGCGGCCCAAGGGCCAGGTGAACGAGTCCATGCGCCTCACCCCCGTGGCTGCACGCCTCAGCGAGCTGCTGGGCAAGCCCGTGGTTAAGACCGACAGCTGCATCGGCCCCGACGCCGAGGCCAAGGTGGCCGCCGCCGCTGAAGGCGACGTGGTGCTGTTGGAGAACGTGCGCTTCTTCGCGGAGGAGGAAAAGAACGATCCCGGCTTCGCTGAGCAGCTGGCCGGCCTGGCGGATGTCTATGTGAACGACGCCTTTGGCGCCGCCCACCGCGCCCATGCCTCCACCGAAGGCGTCACCAAGTTCCTGCGCCCCAGCGTGGCCGGCTACCTGATGGAGAAGGAGCTGCAGTACCTGCAGGGCGCCATCGACGAGCCCAAGCGGCCCCTGGCGGCGATCGTTGGTGGTTCCAAGGTGAGCAGCAAGATCGGCGTGCTGGAAGCCCTGATCGACAAGTGCGACAAGGTGCTGATCGGCGGCGGCATGATCTTCACCTTCTACAAAGCCCGGGGCCTGGCGGTGGGCAAGAGCCTGGTGGAGGAGGACAAGCTGGAGCTGGCTAAGGAACTGGAGGCCAAGGCCGCGGCCAAGGGTGTGCAGCTGCTGCTGCCCAGCGACGTGGTGCTGGCCGACAACTTCGCCCCCGATGCCAATAGCCAAACCGTGGGCATCAATGCCATCCCCGATGGCTGGATGGGTTTGGATATCGGCCCCGATTCGCTCAAGGCTTTCCAAGAAGCCCTGGCCGACTGCCAAACCGTGATCTGGAACGGCCCGATGGGCGTGTTCGAGTTCGAC
>DGYA01000115.1:7082-7209 GCA_002396505.1 Cyanobacteria bacterium UBA5018
TTCGCCCCCGATGCCAACAGCCAGACCGTGTCCATCAACGCCATCCCCGATGGCTGGATGGGCCTGGACATCGGCCCCGACTCGATCAAGGCCTTCCAGGAAGCCCTGGCCGACTGCAAGACCGTGA
>DGYA01000115.1:7218-18974 GCA_002396505.1 Cyanobacteria bacterium UBA5018
CCCGATGGGCGTGTTCGAGTTCGACCAGTTCGCCGCCGGCACCAACGGCATCGCCCACACCCTGGCCGACCTGAGCGCCAAGGGCTGCTGCACGATCATCGGCGGTGGTGACTCCGTGGCTGCCGTGGAAAAGGTGGGTGTCGCCGACAAAATGAGCCATATCTCCACCGGCGGTGGCGCCAGCCTGGAGCTGCTGGAAGGCAAGGTGCTGCCCGGCGTGGCCGCCCTTGATGAGGCCTGATCCCACCACCTGATCCCCGATCAGGTTTGGGTTTCTAGGAATGGCCTGCCTGGGGGCAAATCCCCAGGCAGGCCTGCCCTGCTGACCCTCTTCAACTCTTCGGCCGTCTTCAACCGCTTCGGCCGTCTTCAACCGCTTCGGCCGCCGCCAAGGCCCGGAGGGTATGGCTCTGACTCAGCAATCAGCTCAGTTTTTGTCAGCGCTTCTGGAGCGATGTTCAGGGATTGAGCTGTTCTTTGTCGGCCACCACCCGCACCCGCTTGCTGGCGCTGATGATGCCCTTGGGATGCACCAGCAGCATGGCCCAGGTTTGGGAGCCTGGGTTCAAAGGGGCTTGCACGCTCTTGAACAGGCCGCCGCCACCGAGGGGTTCCAGGGACAGGTCGGGGCTTGCCATCGCCGCCACCTGTTCGGGGGTGATGGCCACGATCCCCCCTGCCGCCATGGCCCCATTCAGCGGTTCGTCCAACACCAGGTCCACGTCGTAGCGCTGGCCGGTGAGCACCGCGTCGGGGATCGACAGGCTCACCGCCGGCGGCTCGCTGCCACTGGTGAGGATTGATTGCTCTCGAATCACTTTTTGGCCGTTGATGCGGCCGCCGCTGCTATCCAGGGCCAGCAACTGGCTGGCCTCCAGTTGATAGCGGTTGGCGCCGTTGCGCTGGCTGCCGCTGACGCTCAGTTGCACGGTGGGGTGGCCGTCGCGCAGGGGCGGGCCGGCGCTGAATTGCCAGCGCAGGTCGGGGAACTGGCGTTGCAGGTTGCGGCGGCGCAGCTCCAGCAAGGCCGGATCGAGGCCCGGCCCCGTCTCCAGGAGCCCACTTAGCGCCGCGCCACTGTTCAGGGCCGCCTCCAGGGCCTGCAGCTGGGAGGCGGAGGCTGGTGCGGCAGCCGCTGGACGCCCTGGCAGGGCTGCCCAAGTGCCCAGGCCGAGGGCCAGGGCCGCCAATAGAACACGCAGACGCTGCATCAATTCGAGCGCATCGTCCCGGCCGAATCGCCAGGCAAGGACCTCTAAGTTAGGCGCGCCTCGATGCTTCAGCCAGTGGCTGTGCCATGCCCCGGCTCTTGATTGCTGCCAGTGGCACCGGCGGCCACCTGTTTCCTGCCCTGGCCGTCGCGGAAGCCCTGCCGGCCGGATGGGACGTGATCTGGCTGGGGGTGCCCGATCGGCTGGAGCGCCAGCTGGTACCTGGCCGCTATCCCCTGCACACCGTGAAGTTCGGCGGCCTGCAGGGGGGCGGCCTGCGCATTCTGCTGAATTTATTTCGTCTGATTGCCGCCACCCGCAGCGTCCGTCAGCTGCTGCGCCGCGAGCGGGTGGATGTGGTGTTCAGCAGTGGTGGCTATATCGCCGCACCGGCGATCCTGGCGGCCCGCCTGGGCGGCGTGCCGATGGTCTTGCACGAGAGCAACGCCATCCCCGGGCGCGTCACCCGCCTGCTGGGCCGGTTTTGCTCTGTATTGGCGGTGGGCTTGGCGGCCACCGCCGGGCGCCTGCCCCAGTTGCGTCCTCAACTGACCGGCACGCCGGTGCGCGCCGCTTTTTTGCAACCCGCTCCCCTGCCCGACTGGGTGCCGAGGGGCCCTGGGCCGCTGCTGGTGGTGATGGGCGGCAGCCAGGGGGCCCTGGGCCTGAATCGCATGGTGCGACCCCTGCTGGCCCCCTTGATCGAGGCGGGGGTGCGGGTGGTGTTGCTCAGTGGAGGCAACGATCCTGAGGCTCGCGAGCGGAGCCTGCCCGGCCTGGTGGAGCGTCCCTTCTGCGATCAGATGGCAGGTTTGTTGCAGGGGGCCGACCTGGCCCTGAGCCGCTCGGGCGCCGGCGCCCTCAGTGAACTGGCGGTCTGCGGTACCCCGGCGATCTTGGTGCCCTATCCCGCAGCTGCCGATCGTCACCAGGACGCCAATGCGGCGGCGGCGGCGGCCCTTGGGGCGGCGGTGATCGTGGGGCAGCAGGCCCCGGAATCGCCGGTGTTGGCGCGCACTATCTGGCGGCTGCTGGGGCCAAGGCTGCGCGGTGCCGCGACGGGCGCCGACCCACTGCTGGCGATGCGGGCGGCCATGGGGTCATTGGCGGTGCCCGATGCCGATCGACGCGTGGCCCGCTTGATTTGCGCCCAGCTCTAGGAGCCTGTTGCGCCGTCCAGCCACCAAATTCCGCTTGCTTCTAAATCAGCTGCCGCCAAACACAGCTGAGGTCTGGATCCAGCACCGTCAGCAAACACTGCTGGCCTGGGCCAGCTCCAGGGCCCGCAGCAGTTGGCCATGGCGGCGGCGATCCTGCAGGCCAATCCGCAGCCAGCTGTCATCGAGACCCTCGAAGGAGCGACAGTCGCGCAGCAGGATCCGGTGCCTCTGTTCCAGCCGCTGGCGCAGCGCCTGCAGCGACCGGGGCGCCCCGTCGCCAGTGACGCCCCGCACCAGCAGGAAATTGGTGGCTGAAGGCAGCGGCTCCAGCCCCTCCAGGCGCCCCAGGGCCTGCCTCAGCCAGGGGCCTTCCTGCGCCAGCCAGCGGTGCACCCGCCGCTGCCAGCGCCGCTGGCAGCGGCCAGGGGCGATCAGTTTTTCGGCCACGGCTGCCGCCAGTCCATTCACGGGCCAGGGATCGCGCCAACCGGCCCAGCGGCGCAGGCGATCCGGATGGGCCAGGGCATAGCCGATCCGCAGGCCGGCGATCGCATGCAGCTTGGTGAGGCTGCGGATCACCACCAGGTTTGGATATTTCGCCAGCAGGGGCACCAGGGATTGCCGCTCCCCGCTGAACTGCCCCTCCTCGCTGAATTGGTGCGCCGCGCCGGAGAGGCTGAGGGGCAGAAAGGCCTCGTCGCAGATCACCAGGGCGTAGCGCTGCAGCAGCGGTTCCAGGGACTGGCGGCTCCAGAGCTGGCCGGTGGGGTTGTGGGGGTTGGTGAGCCACAGGGCCGCCCCCGGCGGCGGTGGCGGCAGCTGCTGGGGGAAGCTCTCGCCCCAGCTCAGGGGCAGTGGTTGGGGGATCCAGGCCCCACCCCAGCAGGCCAGGGCCCGGGGGTAATCGGCAAAACCCGGCACCGGCAGCACGCTCACCCCAGCCCTGGCAGCGTCCCTGGCCGCCCAGGTGAACAGTTCGGCGGCGCCATTCCCCGGCAACACCCAGCTGGGATCCAGGCCGTGGTGGGCGGCGATGGCGCCGCGCAGGGCTGAGAGGGAGCGATCCGGGTAGATCCTTGGCGCCAGCCCCAGGGCGGCGCTCACCAGCTGCCAGCGCAGCTGCAGCGACGGCCCGAAGGGCACCAGGGAGGCACTGGCATCGAGCAATTGTGATGGCCCACAGCCCAGCTGGGCCGCCGCCGCCGTCAGATTGCCGCCATGGGGCTGGGCGGTGGGCATGGGCTTGGCGGCTGCGCTACAACCGGCCTGCAGATGGCGGGAGCCAGCCATGCCCACCGCCTGGATTTGCTCTGCCTGGATTCGCTCTGTCTGGATTCGCTCGCCAGCGCTTGCTGGTGGCCAGGTTTCCGCTGGCAGATGCTCCGGCACCCCAGTGGCAGATGTCTCTGGTGCCGGCGCGGCTGGACCCGCTGCTCCAGCCGCTCCCGGCAATGGCTCTGGGCCCCCGGGCGCTGTCGCCTGGCGGCTGGCGGCCCAGTGCTGGTGGGGCCAGTCTTTTGCGGCCCCGTCGAGATCAGGCATGGCGGCCGCCTTTGGCTGGCTGTCCATCTTCGGGCTGGCGACGGGATTGTTGGGCTTGGTCGCCAGCCCCCGGGCTTGGGCCCAGTCCCTGGGCGGGGATGGGGCCCTCAGCCGCCTGTTGGAGCAGCGCAGCTGCCCTCGCTGCCAGCTTGCCGAAGCCGACCTGGTACATGCCGACCTGCGCGCCGTAGACCTGCGCGGTGGCCAGCTGCAGCGAGCCAACCTGGGCCAGGCGCGGCTGGATGGGGCGCGGCTGAACGGCGCCGACCTCTCCGGCACCAGCCTGTTGGGGGCATCCCTGCGGGGCGCTGATCTGCGCGGAGCCCGGCTGGAGGGCACAGACCTGCGCCAGGCGGACCTCAGTGGTGCCCTGCTGGATCCCGGTGCCCTGGCCCGCTCCCATTGGCAGAGGGCCAGCGGCTTGGATATCGCTCAATTGACCTACACCGATCTACATAATGCCGGCGTAGATGCGGCCGGAATGGGTAATTTCCCTGCGGCGGAGCGCTGGTTTGGCGAGGCGATTCGTCGCCAGCCGGCAGCGGCGATCAGCTGGGTGGCCCGGGGTATCAGCCGCAATGAACTGGGTCAACCGCAAGGAGCCGCGGCCGATTTCGGCTATGCCGCCGGCCTGTACAGGTTCCAGGGTGAGGAGCTGGAGGCCCAGGCCCTAGATCAGGCCGCCCAGCAGCTGCGCAGCCCCCCTGCCCAGGCCCCGGGCGGCAATGGGCTGGGCAGCGTGATGCTCGGTGGAGCCTTGTCGGCGTTGCAGCTACTGGCGCCGCTGGCGGCAAAGGCCTTGGTGCCGATTGGACTTTAGTGCTGGCAAGCGAGGCGGGAACGCCAATAGGAAGCTGCAGCATCGCTGTGTATCTCCAATCCTGTCGGGGGCGGCCAGGCTTGGTTTGGCGCTGGTTGTCCCGCCCCCAGCCATTGCGGGGCCCGCTGCGGGGGGTTGTGGACAAGCGTCCCGGGGGCTGCCGAGGCCGGATTGGCCGTAGCGGATGGTTGCTCCGCCCATGGCTATGCAATAGCTATGGGTCTCTATTTGCTCCACCTGCATCTCCATGGGCTGTTTCGGGCTCAACAGTTGGAATTGGGTCGTGATCCAGATACCGGCGGCCAGACCACCTACGTGCTGGAGTTGGCCCAGGCCCTCGCCGCTTGTCCCGAGCTCGATCGGGTGGAGGTGGTCACCCGCTTGATCCAGGATCGCCGCATCTCGCCCGACTACGCCAGGCCCTATGAACCCCTGGCCGGGGGGCTCAGTATTCATCGAGTTCCCTTCGGGCCCCGCCGCTATCTGCGCAAGGAGTTGCTCTGGCCCTTCCTCGATGAGCTGGTGGAGCTGCTCACCGCGCGGCTCTCAGCCCAGGATCGCCGCCCCGATTGGATCCATGCCCACTACGCCGATGCCGGCTACGTGGGTGCCCAGCTGCAGCGGCGACTGGGCATCCCCCTGGTGTTCACCGCCCATTCCCTCGGCCGTGAGAAGCGGCGGCGGCTGTTGGCGGCAGGCCAGGAGGCTCGCCAAATGGAGAATAAATTTTGCCTTGCCCGTCGTATCGAGGCGGAAGAACTAGCCCTGGTCCATAGCCAGCTGGTGGTTACCAGCACCGGCCAGGAACTGGCCGAGCAGTACGCCCGCTACGGCAACTTCCGGCCCAGCCGAGCCGCCGTGATCCCCCCCGGCGTGGATGCCAAGTTGTTTTTTCCGCCGTCAGCTCCCCCCTGCCAATGGCCTGCTCAGGCCGATTCCGCCTGCGGCGTCGGCGCCTTGATGCGGCCCTTTTTGCGCGAGCCGCGGCGCCCGCCGGTGCTGGCGATCTGCCGGCCCGATCACCGCAAGAACATTGCCGCCCTGGTGGAGGTGTTTGGGCGCTCCGCGTCGCTGCGCCAGCATCACAATTTGGTGTTGTTGCTGGGCTGTCGCCAGGACACCAGCCAGTTGGAGCGCCCCCAGCGGGAGGTGTTCCAGCAGTTGTTTGAGCTGGTGGATCGCTTTGATCTCTACGGAGCGGTGGCCTATCCCAAGCAGCACCTGCGCCATCAAATACCGGCGATCTACCGCTGGGCCTCCCGCTTGGGCGGGGTATTCGTCAACCCGGCGCTCACCGAACCCTTTGGGCTCACCCTGTTGGAGGCCGGCGCCTGCGGCCTGCCGGTGGTCGCCACCGACGATGGCGGGCCGCGAGAGATCCTGCAGCAGTGCGGTCATGGTCTGCTGGTGGATGTCTCCGACCTGGGGGCCCTGGGCCAGGCGGTGGAGCACAGCCTCGCCGATCGGGCCCGTTGGAGCGGCTGGCGCGCTGCCGGCGTCGCGGCGGTGGGCAGTCATTACAGCTGGGATGCCCATGTGCGGCACTACCTGAGCCTGGCCACGGCCGCCACCAGTGCCTGGCGGATTGCCTCAGGGCGGCGGCTCGCTACTGCTCACCCCGGCGTAGTGGCTATTGGCATCGGGCATCCAGTAGCTCAGCTCGTTGTGCCAGAACAGCCGGCCCGGCAACTGCGCAGTGTGCAATTTGCTGCCGGCCATGGCGGTGAGCAACTGCCCCATCTCCAGCGGCGAGAGGTCGGTCTTCACGTCATTCCCGGCGATCTTCAGCAAAGCGGGTAGCTGGGCCAGGCTGCTGGGTTGGGCCAGCTTGGCAAACACCTGGCGCATCACCAGTTTTTGGCGCTCCAGCCTACCTATATCGCCCAATTCGTCGTGTCGAAAGCGCAGGAACCCCTCCAGGGCCTCGCCTTTGAGCAGCTGCGGACCCGGGTAGAGGTCGATATACAACCCCTGGGCATTGTCCACGTAGTACATGCGCTTGGGCACATCCACTTCCACGCCGCCGAGGGCATCGGCCAGCTGCCGCACCGCCTGCAGATTCAGGCTCAGATAGCGATCTACCGGTGCCTGTAGCAGTTGGCTAATCTCCCGCTTCGCGGTGTCGATGCCGCCAGCTACGTAGAGGGAGTTGGCTTTCACTACCCCAAACTTTTCAGACTCAATAAAGGTGTCCCTTGGCACCTGCATCACCTCGGTGATGCCATTTTTCACCTGTACCGTGAACATCACATCGGTGTTGTCAGCCACCTTGTCGGTGCCCAGCACCAACAGGCGTCGCTCGCCGATCAGCAGCGGGTTTACCAGCGTCGCCAAGGGGTGTTGACCATGGAGCAGCGCCGCCATCGCCCCCTCGGCCAGCCGAGGCAGCGGCCCACTGAGGCCATAGCCCGCTGCCAAGCCCAGCAGGAAGGGCAGCAGGGAGGCCAGCAGCGGGCGAGAGCCTCTCGCTTTGGAGCGGGCCTGGCGCCCCGCCATCGCTGGGGCGTTCGGGTTTGAGCGGCCGCTGCGGCCGCGCGCTGCCCGTTCCTGGCGTTCAGCCCTGTCTGGGCCAGGGCGCTCCTGGCGCGGTTGGTTGCGGCGCTGGTTGCGTTCTGGGCGGGGGGGACGGGGCTGGGCCTGAGACATGGCGAGTCCTGATCGGCGCACCATAAGGAGCGGATCCGCTTCGCACCAGGGGTCAGCCGGGTGTAACCCGGATTCGAGCCGCCGCTGCATCGGCCCTTTGCCTTGCCTGGGCCTCGCTATCGCCGCGGGCCAGGGCCACCCCCATGCGCCGCTGGGGACGGGCGTCGGGCTTGCCGAACAGCAGCACCTGGGTGTCGGGTTCAGCCAGGGCCTCGCCCACGCCCGTATAGCCCACGCTGGCCAGGTTTTCCTGGGCCAGGATCACGCGGCTGGCCGCCGGCCCCAGGCTGGTGATCGCCGGGATCGGCAGCCCCAACACCGCCCGCAGGTGCAACTCAAATTCGCTCAGGTTTTGGCCCACCAGCGTCACCAGGCCGGTGTCGTGGGGCCGCGGCGAAAGTTCTGAAAACACCACCTCCTCCTGCCCGGCTGGGCCGCAGAGGAAGAACTCCACCCCAAACAGGCCGGCTCCCCCCAGGGCATCGGTGACCGCCTGGGCCATGGCCTGGGCCGCCGCCAGCTGCGGGGCCCCCAGGGCCGCCGGCTGCCAGCTGCACTGGTAGTCGCCCCGTTCCTGCAGGTGGCCAATCGGTGGGCAGAACAGGGTGGGGCCCTGCCAGGGCTTAACGGTGAGCAGGGTGATCTCCAGCTCAAAGCGCAGGAATTCCTCCACGATCACCCGGTTGCCAGCGCCGCGGGCACCGGCCAGCGCCGCCTGCCAGGCGGCGTCGATGCCGGCGGCGTCCCGCACCAGGCTCTGGCCCTTGCCAGAGGAGCTCATCACCGGCTTCACCACCACGGGCCAGCCCAGGGGCTCGGCGGCGGCCGCCAGCTCTTCGGCGCTGTCGGCATAGGCGTAGCGGGCCGTGCGCAGGCCCAGCTCCTGGGCCGCCAGATTGCGGATGCGGTCGCGATTCATGGTTACCGCCGTGGCTCGTGCCGTGGGGATGACGCGCTGGCCTTCCGCCTCCAGTTCGGCCAGGGCATCCACCGCCAGGGCTTCGATTTCGGGGATCAGCAGATCGGGTTTATGGCGCCTGACCACCGCCTTGAGGGCATCGGCATCGGTCATGGCGATCACCTCGGCCACATCGGCCACCTGCATCGCCGGGGCGCCCGGGTAGCGATCCACGGCGATCACCCGGCAGCCCAATCGCTGGGCGGCGATGGCCAGCTCCTTGCCCAGTTCGCCGCTGCCCAGCAGCATCAGGGTTTGCGGTAGGGAGGGGCTGGCCATCGGCGCCTGGGCATGCTGCGTCGATCTTGATGCAGGCCCTGCTAGAGAGACTGCCACTGCTTCGGGCTACGGGAATGGATCCGGTTTTGGCCTTTAGCACCGCCGGCGATGCGGCCAACGGCCTGCTGTTTGGCTGGGACATCGCCACCTTCCAGCGCTGGGCCCTGATTTATCTGGGGATTTCATCGCTGGCTTTTGTGCTGGTTTGGCTGGTGGGCTATCTGCGCCGTCCCGGTTGAGCTCCCCTTGGGGGCAAGCACCGCCTGGGGGCTACTAGTTGCTGGCGGCCCCATTGCTGGCGGTTCATCGCTGGTTGCCAAAATCTGGTCGCTCCAATACTTCTGGCGGCGTGAGATCGAGGAACTTTGTTGTTTTCGAGCTGCCTTTGAACTGCCGCTGAGCCCCCGCTGAGCTGAGCTGAGCTGTGCTGGAGCTGCTTTGGCTGCCGCGCCTACCTAACCGGTTGATTTGTCCAGCATGTTGAGCTGGCTCACCGGCGATTCTTCGTTCAAGAAGCCATAGGCCTCAAATATTTTGTTATCGGTATGGCTGATTCGCTGGCCGTCGCTATGGCGCTCCAGCCGGAAGCCCTCGGCGGCCAGGCGCCGCATCAGCGCCGCCGTTTCTTCCAATCGGGCCGCCATCGCCTCCAGGCTGGCGCAGTCGGCGGTGAGACCGGTTTCCTTCCAGATGAAGTGGGCCATGGGTATGCGATGGCAATGCCGCCAGGTTCAAAACAGTAAGTTCAAATCCGTAAATTCAACGCTGCAGGCTCAAAGCTGCCGGCCCAAAGCTTCAAGCTCAAGCCAGCAGGCTCACGGCAGCACGATAAAAACTGCCGGCCCAAGCCAGCAGGATCACATCAGCAGGCCCAAAGCTGCAGGCCCAAGCCAGCAGGATCAAGGCAGCAGGATCAGCCCCAAAATCACCAGAGCCAGGCTGGCGGCCCAGAAGCGCAGCACCACCTGTTGCTCCTTAAGACCCCCCAATTCGTAGTGGTGATGCAGGGGGGCCATGCGGAACAGCCTGCGCCCCTGGCCATCGGGCCCCTTGGTGGCCTTGAACACCCCCACCTGCAGGATCACCGAGAGCGACTCGGCCAGGAATACGCCGCCCATCACCAGTAGGGGCCAGAGGCTGTTGGAGAGCAGGGCCACCGCCGCCAGGCCCGCCCCCATGGCCAGGGAGCCGGTGTCGCCCATGAACAGTCGGGCCGGGTGGCGGTTATGGGCCAGAAATCCCAGCCAGCAGCCGGCCATCGCCACGCAGAAGGCGGCCAGGGAAGGGTCTCCCTCCTGGCCGCGCAGCATCAATTGCAGGCCCAGGCCCGTTGAAACGATGGCGCCGCAGCCGGCGGCCAGCCCGTCGAGGCCATCGGTGAGGTTGGTGGCGTTGCTCTCGGCCAGCACCACGAACAGCCCCAGAGGCCAGATCAGCAGCCCCAGGGGCAGCACCCAGCCCAGGGGTAGGGCGATGTTGCCGGCCTCCGCCATCCCCAGCCACTGGCCCTGCCAGGCCCAATACAAAAATGCCAGGCTGGCCAGGGCCTGCAGCAGCAGTTTGGCCCGCGGCCCCAGGCCGGTGTTGCGCCGCTTGGTGAGACTGCGCCAATCGTCCGTGGCGCCGATGGCCATGAAGGCGAGGCTGAGGGCGCCCACCGCCAGCAGGCGCGGATCTTCCGGGCTGGTAAGGCCCCCCACCAACACCCCCACAGGCACCACCAGCAGCCCGCCCATCGTGGGCGTTCCGGCCTTGCTGAGGTGCGCTTGGGGCCCCTCCTGGCGGATCACTTGGCCAATTTTCAAGCGCCTCAGGCGGGGTTCGCCCCAGGCCGTGGTGGCTGCGGCGATGGCGGTGGCCACCAACAGGGGCAGGCTGAGCACTGAATTGGGCACCAGCCAGTCACTGAGCAGACAGGCCAGCAGCAGCAGCAGGGCCAGTAACAGGGCCGAGAGCCGGCCCCGGGACTGGCCGCCGGAGGGCTGCTCCTGGGGGGCGCTGGGGCTGGTGGCGTTGGGGGGGGAGGTGGAAGAACTCAATGCGGAGGCCAAGCCGCCAGGGCGATGGGCTCCAGTTTGGCCTCCCAAGGTGGCCCGCTCAGTCTTCCCAGTCTTCTTCCGGCTGCTCGTCAGCCTGGTTGTACTCCTCCTTCTCGCCCATCAACGCCGAGAGCTCTTCTTCTTCCACCGTGCTCACTTCGGTGCTGGCGCTGTCTTCGTCGGCCACCAGGCGTCCGCTTGTTTCCAGCCAGCTGAGCAGGTCGGGTTCGTCGCGCAGGGGCAGCACCGGCGCTGGCTCATTGCGCCGGTAGCGGGTGAGCGAAGGATTGACGCTGTCAAGGCGGCTAGCGCCGCTGGAGGCCAAGGTGCTCATGCGGACGGATCTCGTGGGGCCTAGGGGCCCGGCACTGGTCAATCAGTCACCTTATCATTTGTGCAGGCGCCCCTGCTAGGCCCCGCTGGCTAGGTTTGTCTGCCGTGACGCCCACGCAGCCTGGGAAGCCGATGGCCAAGTTGCCCTACCTGCTGCTCTACTGGGTGCTGGCTCTGGTCATGAGCGCCGCCTTGGCCGCCGCCGGTGGGCGCTGGCCCGAGCCGCTGCCGATTTGGCCGCCGCTGGTGTGGGGCCTGCTGCTGCTGCCGCCGGCGTTGATGACGCTGCTGCTGCTGTTGCGCTGGCCCCTGCCCAGCGCCCCGCCGGCCGCTACCGCGCCCCTGCGGGGTGACGGGGGAGAATCGAGCGACTGAGCGCGGGAGAGCGTTGATGGGTCGGGCCAAGCGGGCGGTGTTGGCATATTCCGGCGGGGTGGACACCAGCGTCTGCATCCCTTATTTGCTGAATGAGTGGGGCGTGGAGGAGGTGATCACCTTCGCGGCCGACCTGGGCCAGGGGGATGAGCTGGAGCCGATTCGCCAAAAGGCGCTCGATTCCGGTGCCAGCCAGTCGATTGTGGGCAACTTGATTGAGCCCTTCATCGTTGACTTCGCCTTCCCCGCCATCCGCGCCAACGCCCTCTATGAGGGGCGCTACCCCCTCTCCACGGCCCTGGCCCGGCCCCTGATCGCCCGGCGTCTGGTGGAGATCGCCCGGGAGGTGGGTGCCGATGCCGTGGCCCATGGCTGCACCGGCAAGGGCAACGA
>DGYA01000115.1:19147-30256 GCA_002396505.1 Cyanobacteria bacterium UBA5018
GCAAGGGCAACGACCAGGTGCGCTTTGACGTGGCCATCGGCGCCCTGGCCCCCGAATTGAAGGTGCTCGCCCCGGCGCGGGAGTGGGGTATGAGCCGCGAGCAGACGATCGCCTATGGCGAACGCTGCGGTATTCCGGCGCCAGTAAGTAAATCCTCTCCCTATTCGATCGATCTCAATTTGCTGGGCCGTTCGATCGAGGCCGGCTCCCTGGAGGATCCAAGTGTGGAGCCGCCAGAGGAGATCTATGCCCTCACCTGTGCGGTGGATGCGGCTCCCGCTACGCCGCAATTTGTGGAGATTGGCTTTGAGCAGGGCAACCCCGTGAGCATTGATGGGGTGCGCCTCGATCCGGTGGCGTTGATCCGTCAGGCCAATGCCCTGGCCGGCCGCCATGGCTTTGGCCGCCTCGACATGGTGGAGAACCGGGTGGTGGGAATTAAGAGCCGTGAGATCTACGAAACCCCCGGCCTATTGCTGCTGATCCAAGCCCACCAGGAGTTGGAGAGTCTCACCCTGGCGGCCGATGTGCAGCGCACCAAGCGGCAGCTGGAGATGCAGTGGGCCGATCTGGTGTACCAGGGCCTCTGGTATGGCCCGCTCAAGCAGGCCCTCGATGGCTTCATCGACCGCACCCAACTCACCGTTAGCGGCAGCGTGCGGATCAAGTTGTACCGGGGCAATGCCACGGTGGTGGGTCGCAGTAGCGCCAGCGACAGTCTCTACGTGCCAGATATGGCCACCTACGGCGCGGAAGACCAGTTCGACCACCGGGCGGCTGAAGGATTTATCTATGTCTGGGGCCTGCCCACCCGGCTGTGGGCATCACGTCAGCGCGGCTGAGTGCCGTAGCTGGTATTGCGCCTGCTGGCTCACCTACTGCCGGCATTACCTCAATAGCTTTGCTCTATCTTGCCGTCGCCAAAAGCCCAGCCAGCCATGCATTCTCTGCATATGTAATAGTACTCTTTGGTCCAAGGCTTTTACTGAGGACCTTTGATCGGTTAGGCCTGCATTGATGCGCAGGGAGTAGTTCTGGTTGCCGGTGCCGCTGGCGGAGCCGCCGCTGAAGGATGAGAGGGTGAAGCCACTGATCTGGCCCTGCTGCTCGCCGAGCTGATTGGCGGTGGGAACGGCGGGGCCGAGGCGCAGCAGCGGCGGGTAGTCGGCGGGCAGCGGTTCGAGGCCGTTGAGCAGATCGGCGGCCTCTGCGACACTGCGGGGGGCTGATGGGAGGCCTGGGTTTCGATGGATGTCCGATCCACCACCAGGAAATCGGCGGGGGCCACGGCTTCCCAGATCAGTGGGCGGGGATGGTGCGGCTCGGCGTTTTCTGGCGTCGGCGCCCAAGCCTGCTGGGTGGAGCAGTACAAGAAGGGCAGAGAGCCTTGCCCAACGAGTTTGATCATGCGTCGAGCCAACGCATCAGATTCTGATGCCACTGCCTGATCCGTCCGATCTTCGGGCGCTTGGCGGCTGTATCGCCGCCCTGGTAGTAGGAGTATGTGGTGCGTGGGTCGTAGGCCCCGTAGCCGTAGTCCCCATAACCGTATCCATACCGCCCATGGCTATAGCCATAGCCATAGCCATAACTGGAGTTGCTTGTCTTTTCCTTATGGATGGAGTTGGTCACCAGGCCGAGCAGCGGAGCTCCGCTGCTGCGGAGGCGCTTGATGGATTCCATCGGTAGACCGCGGTCGACATGGTCGAGACTCACGAGCAGCATCAGGCCGTCGAGGTGTTCGGCAACGAGGGATGCGTCGGCGAGCCCAAGCACCGGTGGCGTGTCGTAGAGGATCAGATCAAATGCGCCGCAGTTGGTCAGTTCGCTCACAAGACTGTGCATGCGCAGGGAGCTGAGCAAGCGCGCAGGATCGGGGGGTTGGCGACCGGCCGTGAGCACGCTCCAGCCCTCGTAGCCGGCAACGGGTTGGATTACGTCCTGCCAGTGAAGATCGCTTTCCGCGAGCAGGTTGCTGAGGCCGGTGAGGTTGTTCACGCCGAGGCGATGGTGCAACTGGGGCTTGCGCAGGTCGGCATCAACCAGCAGCACCCGCTGCCCCATCTCGCAGAGGGTCTTGGCAAGCAGAATGTTCACCAGGCTCTTGCCTTCGGCGGGCAGGGAGCTGGTGAGGGCCAGCGAACGCAGCGGCTGCCCGGAATTGAGGAAGCGCAGCGAGGTGAACAGGTTTCGGAAGGCTTCCTGGTAGAAGAATCTCTGGTAATCGCTGATGCCGGTTTCGCCGCTTTCGTCAACTGATCGGTCGAGCTCCTCAAGCAGGAAGCGCTTGTCTTCCCGCATCCCCTCGAAGAATGGGACGTGGGGGATGTGCCCCAGCAGCGGCTGTTGCAGGTCGTCGGCGACCTCGCTGGGGGAGTGGAACACGTGATCGAGGCGGTCGCGCAACAGGCCGGCACCGGCGCCCGCCACCAGGCCGAGGATCACGCCCAGGGCCAGATTGCTGGGCACCGAGGGCTTGTAGGGAGTGGGCTCGATGCTCGGCTGGGCGATCACTGTCCAAGGCTCGGTGCGTTGGGCGATCTCGAGCTGGAAGTTTTCACGAGCCTTGATTAGGCCGGCCAGGTTGTCCTGGGCGATCTGCAGCTTCTGCTGCAGGCCCTCATACACTTTGATCAGGGCCGGTTGGCGCAGGAACTGGGCGTTGAGACTCGCCTGCTGAGCGTTCGCAGTGGCGATGCGGTTGCCATTTGAACTGAGGGCGGCATCCACGGCCTGCAGCTGGTCATGCCGCAGCAACGGCAAGAGTGCGCGGCGCCTGGCTGCCAGGCCAAGGAGCATCGGTGCATCGGCGGCATAACGACTACGCGTTTCGGCGATCTTCTGATCAAGCCTGGCGAGCTCTTCCAGCTGCCCCTGCCCAGTGCCAGCGAAGCTGAAGCCACCTCCCCCTGCTGCTCCGATCGCCTCCTGGAAGCCTCGGGCTGAGATGGTCCCGCCCAGAATCGCGCGTCGGGCCGCCAGCAGCCGGCTGCGCTCGGTTTCCAGCCCTCGTCCTTCCTGTTTCATGGCGGTGATCTCCTGCTTCAGCGCCAGACCCTCCTCCTTGGGCTCGAGCAGGTTGTGGGTCCGGCGGAACTGGGCCAGCTCCGCTTGGATTTCGGCGGTTTTCCCCTGCAGGGTTGGTTCCTGACGATCCAGGAAGCGCAGCCCCTCAGCCAGGCGCTTTTGGCGCTGGTTGAGAGAGTAAGACAGGTAACCTTGGGCAAGGGCATCCAGCTTGCGCTGGCCACGGTTGCGGTCACGCTCGGTGATGGTGATCTTGAGCACTCCTGGGGCGGCATTCTGCTTGCCGCCGCCGGGCACGATTGTGATGGAACTCGCCAGGCTGCCGGCCGATTCACCTAATCCCCGGGCGATTGGCTCGAGCAGCATGGGGCTCTTCAGCACTTCGATCAGTGTGGGCAGATCGCTTAAGGTGGTATTGAGGGCTAATTGCTCGAACTGGGTGCCACTCCCAGCACCCTGGGCGCCGGCCCCACCACCTCTGCCATCACTGACCGGCTCGGAGATCAGCAGGTCGAAGCCGCCCAGGTACACCGGGCGGAACAGCCGTTCGTAGGCGGTTGATGCGGCCGTGAGGAAGAACACGGCGACGGCGGTCACCAGCACCAGCCGCTTGCGGCGCCGCAGCGATCGCCAAAGCTCGCGCGGATTTATTTCGCCTGCCTGGCCGGTGGCCTGGTTCGCCAGCTGCACGGTATTCAGCCCATCCTGCTGGGATCGGGCTGTATCGAGCACGGGGGCGCTGTCGGAGCGGGTGATCAAGTTGGACATCTCCGCCCATCCAGCGAACACAGTTGCGAGGCCGAGCCTATCGTTGACCCCTGAGAAATCTTTCCTGGCCAGAACATTCGACGAAGTCTTCTCGCTGCCATCTTTTGCTGCTCCTGGTCGCGTTGTTGCTTCTCAGCCACTCACCGGTGTTGGCGGGCTCTCCAGCCCCAGTGCCGTAAGTGCCAGGCCGTCCGTCCGCGATGCCAACTCCCCCTTGCGGAGGATAGCTATCTGATTGGCCCCGGCGATCAACCTGATCTGCAGCTGTTTTACGCGCCAGAATTGTCCGGCCTGGAGGTGGAGCGGCCCGGCCCGGTGCAACTTCAGGCCAGCACGCCGCTGGTGCAGGCGGTGATGGCGGCAGGAGGGCCGAAGCGCTGGCGGGCCAATACCGGCCGCGTGCAGCTGATGCGGATCAATCGCAACCTCAGCCAGGACGCCAGCAACAAGGCGAACCCTCCACTGCGGGATGGCGATACGGCGATACGGTGCTGATGAATCGCAGTGGCTTCGCAGTGGCCAGTGAAGTGATGCGCTCACCGCAGTGGGAGTTCCACTCGACAGCATGGCCAACAGCCTTAGCATGGCCAACAGCTTTAGCATGGCCAACAGCTTTAGCATGGCCAACAGCTTTAGCATGGCCAACAGCTTTAGCATGGCCAGGAGCTTTAACATGGCCAATATCTTTGCCCTGATCTAGTTGCTCAACAACAGCAACAACTGATGGAGATTGAGGGGCAGCGCCGTTACCGCATCAGCTGGGTGCTGGTGAACGAGCTGGCGGTGGGGCCGGCACCTTGGGCGGAGCGCCATCTGGATTGTCTGGAGCAGGCGGGTGTGAGGGCGATCCTGAGCCTCTGTGGCCTGGAGGAGGTGCCGCTGCCGCCTGGTCTGGAGCAGCGGTTTGTCTGTGGCCGGCTCGTGCTGCCGGACCATCGCAGCGGTCGCGCTCCGCAGCTGGCTGAGCTTGAGCAGGCTCTGGCCGTGCTGGCGGAGCTGCGCCAGCACGGCCCGGTGTTCGTGCACTGCCTGGCGGCGATGGAGCGTTCACCACTGCTATGCATGGCCTGGCTGGTGCGGAGCCGGGGCCTCTCCCCTCTGCGGGCACTTGATTACCTGCAACAGCAGCATCCCGGCACCAATCCGCTGCCGGAACAGTGGCGGGTGTTACAGCAGCTGGCTGCTCAGGTGTGAGCTGTCAATTGGTCTGGCTTGGTTCGGAGAATTCACTGGGCGAGTCCCCTGCCGGGGCAGTTGCCTCTAGTGCGGAACTACTGCAGAACTGCGGCTGCCATTATGCACTGACCAAGAATGTGGCACATTTGGCTGGAGCTTGAGGCGGTTGAGTTTTCTCCCGCCCTTGCTGGACTGCGGGCTTCGCCTGATCACAGTCCTGGTCGGCGTTATCGCCGATCCTGCCCTATGCCAAAAGTGCGTCATCTTACGGGGCTGCTTTATTCTATGACCGTTCTTGTCACCGGCGCTGCCGGCTTCATCGGCTTCCACCTGAGCATGAGGCTGCTGGAGCGGGGTACGCCGGTGCTGGGGTTTGACAATCTCAACCCTTATTACGACCCGGCCCTGAAGCGCGCCCGGCTGCATAGCCTGCAGGACACCGCATCCCGCACGGGCACAGCGTTCACGCTGATCGAGGCGGATCTGGAGGATGGCGAAGCGGTGCACCGGGCCTTCGCGGAGCATCGTCCGCAGCGGGTGGTGAACCTGGCGGCCCAGGCGGGGGTGCGTTACTCGATCGAGAACCCTTCGGCCTACATCCAGGCGAACCTGGTGGGCTTCGGGCACATCCTCGAGGGGTGTCGTCACCACGGCGTGCAGCATCTGGTCTATGCCAGCAGCAGTTCGGTGTATGGGGGCAACACCCACCTGCCGTTCAGCGAGCACCAGGGGGTGGATCACCCGGTGAGCCTGTACGCGGCCAGCAAGAAGGCCAACGAATTGATGGCGCACACCTACAGCAATCTCTATGGGCTGCCGACCTCCGGCCTGCGCTTCTTCACCGTGTATGGACCCTGGGGCCGGCCGGACATGGCCCTGTTCCTGTTCACCCGGGCGATGCTGGCGGGTGAGCCGATCCAGGTGTTCAACCACGGCCAGATGGTGCGTGATTTCACCTACATCGACGACATCGTCGAAAGCCTGTTGCGGGTGCTGGATCGCCCCGCCGAGCCCGATCCGGCCTTTGACACGGCCGAGCCCGATCCGGCCAGCAGCTGGGCGCCGTATCGGTTGTTCAACATCGGCAACTCCAATCCCACGCCGCTTCTGGATTACATCGAAGCGATCGAGGCGGCGCTGGGGATCACTGCCGAAAAACAGCTTCGGCCGATGCAGCCGGGTGATGTGCCCGCCACGGCGGCCGACACCACTGCCCTGGAGGCCTGGACCGGCTTCAAGCCGAACACGTCGGTGCGCGAAGGCGTGGCCCGCTTTGTGGCCTGGTATCGCCGCTTTTACAACGTGTGATTCCGGTAGCCCACTAGCACAGCGCGGGCCGCGGCGTTGGTTAGCACAGCCAGCACCATGGCGCTCTCGTTGCGCCAGCGATGCCGGCGCCGGCGGCCAAGCGTCTGCTCCTGCGGCTGTTGTTGTGTTGGTCGTCCATCGTCAAGTCCGCAGCCGCTGATCCCAAAGGCTTTATCCGATCGCCCCCCTCTTGATGCCCCTGAACTTTATATCTACCAGCACTGTTGATTCGTCCGTTGATCTAATTCCAGCTCAGTCCATGAGCGTGTCCTCCGCTCTGCCCTTGCCATCGCTGGCGAACTGCACGGTGGCGGTGATCGGGCTGGGTTATGTGGGGTTGCCGCTGGCGGTGGAATTCGCCAAGGAGCAGCCTTGCCTGCGCACAGGAGCACCGTTGCGCCGCCGGGTGATCGGGTTTGACATCCATCAACTGCGGCTGCAGGAGCTGCGCCAGGGCCTGGATCGCACCCGGGAGACCAGCGCCCAGGAGCTGCAGGCGGTAACGCTGCTGGAGTTCAGCGCCGAGGCGGCGCATCTGGCAGTGGCCGATGTGTTTGTGGTCACGGTGCCCACCCCGATCGATGCCTCCAAACGGCCGGATCTGAGGCCTCTGCAGAAGGCCAGCGCCACGGTGGGTCAGGCCCTGCGGCAGCGGGCAGAGGCCGGAGCGAACACGCTACCTGTGGTGATCTACGAGAGCACCGTCTATCCAGGCGCCACCGAAGAGGATTGTGTGCCGATCCTGGAGCGGGAATCAGGACTGCGCTTCAACCAGGGTTTCGGCGTCGGCTACAGCCCGGAGCGGATCAATCCGGGCGACAGTGAGCACAAACTCACCACAATCATCAAGGTGACCAGCGGTAGCACGCCAGAAGCGGCCAGCTGGGTGGATGGCTTATACGGCTCGATCATCAGCGCCGGCACCCACCTGGCTGCCAGCCTGAAGGTGGCGGAGGCGGCCAAGGTGATCGAGAACACCCAGCGTGATCTCAACATCGCCTTGGTGAACGAACTGGCGCTGATCTTTCAGCGGCTGGGGATTGACACCCTGGATGTGCTGGAGGCGGCGGGCACGAAGTGGAATTTCCTCAATTTCAGGCCTGGCCTGGTGGGGGGCCATTGCATCGGTGTCGACCCCTACTACCTCACCCACAAGGCCGAGCAGCTGGGTTACTACCCGCAGGTGGTGTTGGCCGGCCGGCGCATCAACGACGGCATGGGCCGCTGGGTGGTGGAGCAGCTGGTGCTCGAAATGGCCCGCCGGGGCCAGGTGATCGCCGGAGCGCAGGTGCTGGTGCTGGGGCTGAGTTTCAAGGAGAACTGCCCGGACCTGCGCAACACCCGCGTGGTGGATCTGATCGAGGCGCTGCAGCGCTACGGCATGGAGCCGCTGCTGGTGGACCCCTGGGTGGATGCCGAGGAGGCCGAGCGGTTATATGGCCTCAGGGTGCTGGGCGAGATCCCCGCCGGCTCCTGTTTTGAGGCGGTGGTGGCGGCCGTGGCTCACCGCCAGTTCGCGGCTCTGGCCGTTCTGCAGTGGCGCCAGCTGCTGGCGCCGGGCGGCGTGCTGCTCGACCTCAAGGGCATCGTGCCGCGGGAGCTGATGGCGCAACGGCTGTAGGACTTCCCTCTTAGCTATCTGACTTCCCAGCCCGAACAAGCCACTCAGCCAGCAGCACCCCCAAGTGGAGCACTGGGTCGTGCTGGTGATCACTCCCCACCACCGCCTCAACTTGGGACCGACCAAGGCTTTGAAACGCTTTCTCAGCGAGGAGATGGATTGGCTCAACCCGATTGAGCCGCTCCCCCAGCCACGCCCGCAACGCCGTAATCAGGTGTCCTAGGCCTGGAATGGAACCTCCAAGCCCCACTGTTCAGAGCTCGGTTGGGTTTGTCCGTCAATGTCTGCCATACTGACAAAGGCAACTGCTGGGTCGTCGTGATGGCTGCGCAAGGGCGAGAGTCGGGCTCGGCGTCAGTCGCCTTGGCGGATGATCCTCAGGCGCGTGAGCTGCTGGGCCGCGTTAACCAGCTGGTGCTCCGCAAGCTGGCTTCCCCGGGTGGCCCTGTTCAGGAGATCAGCCATCTGCCATCAGCTGTTGCGCTCGATGATCTGAGCTTGCTCACCGAACTGGTGATCGACGCCTGGCGCCGCGAGCCCGTGCCGCCGCCGCGTGAGGTGTTGCTGCGGTTGCGGGGAGAGCAGGCCCTGGTGCAGTTGCTGCAGGCATGCGGCGGCAGCCTCAGCCCGGTTGAGGTGCAACAGCTGCTAGGCCTCAGCGGCGAAGGCGTTCGCAAGCGGCGCGACCGTAAGCGGCTGCTTGGCTGGCGGCACGGTAAGCAGAGCGTGTATCCGGTATTTCAGTTTGATCTGGCCGGCGGGCGTGTATGGCCTGCTCTGGAATCTTTGCTGCCTCTGCTGGATACCGAGAGCGGCCCGGCCCAACTGCGCTTCCTGCTGAGTCCTGATCCGGAGTTGGGCGACACGCCTGCCGCCCTGCTGTGCAGGTCGCAACCGCTGGCGTTGGAGGCGGTATGCCGCAAGGCGAGCCAGTTTGGCTGCCAGCTGGCTCGCTGAGGTGAGCCTGCCGCTCCCGCCGGAGCAGCAGGCCAGAGGCCTGCGCCTGCACACCATTGCTGCTGGCAGTCAGTGGTTCCGCATCCACCGATGCCGTCATGCTGATGCCCTGCATTGGGGGCGTCACGACCAAGGTCGATGGAATGCAATCGATGGTGCGTTTGGTGTCCTCTATCTGGCCGATAGTCTGGAAACCGCCTTTGCCGAAACTTACGGCCATCAGGTGACAGCCAACCACGGGCCTGCGGCTGTGAAGTTCCTCACCCGCCAGGAACTGGAAGAACGCTGCATCACCCGGCTCACGGCCACCCGTCAGCTGCAGGTGCTGGATCTGAGGGGGCCGGCCCTTGCCCGGCTGAATCTGGATGCCCGGCTGCTCACCACGCGCGAGCAGCTGCCCGTGTGTCAGGCCTGGTCACGCTGGTGGCACGACGCGGTTGAGCAGCCCGATGGCCTGCTTTATCCGTCACGGCTGCTCCCCCGCGGCACCAACCTGGCCCTCTACGAGTGCAGCGCTGAGGCCTGGCTCGCTGAGGCATTGGGCGACCTGATGCACTGGCCAGCTGCCAACGGCGAACCCGCCGTATTAGAGATCCTCGATGCCCACAGCTGGGGTCTGGTGGGTTGATGCCCCAACCTTGACTGGCGCGCCAGTTTGTCCTGACGGTCGAAGAGTGGCGCGGTGAAGCCGCCCGCTGCCCATCACGGGCTGCAGCCAGATCCAGGCCAGCGACCATGACACAAGCAGGCTCAGCGTTCAGGGTCCCACTGCCACCAGCCCTTGCAGGGGCTGCAGCCCCTGGTGCTCCTGGAGGTGCATATGCACCCCAACCCGGGCTTCCACCACCGCCTCAGTCTCGGCCCAACCCAGGCGCTGCAGGCGTTCCTGGATCAACAGGTGGTGTGGCTCAACCTGGAGGAGCTGAGCCACCGGCCCCAACTCGATCCCCTGCTCAACCTGCCCACGCTGCCTGTGCGCCCCGAGAGCGAACTGGCGGCCAGCAGTCAGAAGATTCTTGCCAGGCGCCCCGATCTGGACACGGTTGTGCTGCCTATGCATGCTCAACGGTTTCCTGATTCCAGTGCGGAGCAGATCATGGTGATCGCCGGCATTCCCCGAGAAGAGATCCGCTACACCAGGGCGGTACAGCACTGGCTTGTTGAGGGTCGCCAGGAAGGCGAAGCCAAAGGCCGCCAGGAAGGGGAAGCCAAGGTGACCCTCCGCCAACTCAACCGCCGCTGCGGCCCCCTCACGGACGCCACCACCGCCCAGATCCAGGCCTTACCAGTGGATAAGTTGGAAGTCCTGGCCGACGCCCTGCTCGACTTCACGGGCCCGACCGACCTGGCTGCCTGGCTGGCCGCCAACACCTGAGCCACCAACGCCTGAGGGTGCCTGAACCCAAGCCAGCCGAGACAGCCACCGCTATGTTGGTCATCTAACCAACCCTCCAAAGGATGCGCAGTCTCAACGTCGCGCAGGCCAAGGCCCAGCTTTCGGCTCTCTTGGTTGCCGTGGAATCAGGCGAAGACGTGGAGATCACCCGGCGAGGGATCCCTGTGGCCCGGCTCACCCGAGCGGCCGAGCAGCCTGCGGCGTTCTTTGATCTGGAAGCTTTTTTGGCTGCCACCAGGGCCCAACCCCTGCACAAAGGATGTAATTCGGCGACTTTGCTGCAGGAGCTGCGGGAGGGGGCTCGCTATTGAGGCGCCTTTACCTCGACACCTCCCTGCTGGTGGCGGCTCTGGTGCACGAAGCAGGCACTGCGACGGCCGTGAGTTTTCTGCAAGCCCACGCTAAGCATCCCTTGCTGATCTCGCCCTGGGTGGCCACGGAACTGGCTTCTGCCCTGGCTCTCCAAATGCGTCGCGGTGAGATCACCCCGCCAGAATTCCAGGAAGCCTGGCAGAGGTTTGGGGTGTTGCGTGAGCAACGCCTACACACCCTGCCGCTGGCAGCCGAGGATTTCGAGGTAGCCGCCCGGCTCTGTCTGGCCCAGGCGCATCCCCTGCGGGCAGGGGATGCGCTGCATCTGGCTCTCTGTCAACGGCTGAACCTGCAATTGGCCAGCTTTGACCGCGGCCTTTGCAAGGCCGCTGCCCATCACCAAGTCGCACATGAGCAGCTCCTGATCTGATCCCGCTGTCGAAGCGCACACCCCATCTGGTGTCTCCAACCCAGGAATTCGTAAGCCGTTTGGAAGAGCTTCAACCGGAGCCATCGGGAAAACCCAGCCCGAACGAGCCACTGA
>DGYA01000119.1 GCA_002396505.1 Cyanobacteria bacterium UBA5018
GCTTGTGCTTGAGGTGCCGCTGCAGACGCCGCAGACGCTTCAGCGCAGAGCGCAGAAACTTTGGCGGGGCGATCTTTTCACCGGCTGATGTGACGGCGAGGGATGCCAAGCCCAGGTCGATGCCAACCGCCTTGCCATTGGCAGGCAGCGGCGTTGGCTCCACCTCCACCACAAAGCTGGCGAAGTAGCGCCCGCTGGCCTCACGAATAACCGTGACGCTGCTGGGAGCCGATGGCAGATCCCGGCTCCATTCGATCGGCACTGGGCCGATCTTGCTGAGCGTCAGCGACCCCTCTCCTGTGTGGAAGACGTGCGACATGAAGCGGATCGACTGGGCGCCGCGGCGCCTTTTGAAGCGAGGGGGCCGCACCTTGGGCCCCTTGCGCTTGCCGCTCAGGCTGGCCCACCAATTGCGGAACGCCTGATCCAGGTCGCGGACGGACTGCTGCAGCACCACATTGCTGGGGCCTGACAGCCAGCACCTTTCAGGCGTTTGCTTGGCCTGGGTGATGCAGAGCTTCGCCAGCAGGGGGTAGCTGGTCTTCTCGCCTGCGGCATACAGCTCACGGCTTTTTACCAGGGCATTGTTCCAGACAACCCGCGCACAGCCGAACGCCTTTGCCAGCGCCAGCTGTTGATGGGGATGTGGGTAGAGGCGGTAGCGGTAGCGTTGCTTCACACCAACCATCATGCCAACGTTGCGGCGTAATGGCGCAACCACCACTCAGACGAAGCAGACACAGCATTTCGAGGCCGATTATTCTTTTAGTCTTTGTTTCCAAATGCCGCAAAAAGCTTAAGCGGCGCTGCACTGGAACGGATGCACTAGGTGTGCCAGGGAGTTGGCCGGAAGATGGGCTTCCAGCTGCTGGAGCTGAACGGCGAGGTGTACCGTGGCACCTGCTTGTCGAGTACCCGCCGCCGCTCTAGGTCTTGACGCTGGTAAACCACCTCAAGGGCGACAGCAGTCGGATGCTTTGCAAGGAGTTCCCTGAGCTGGCAGCCCGTGGCGCACACCTCTGGACGCCCAGCTACTTCGCCGCATCGGCTGACGGTGCGCCGATTGAACGGCTCAGGAAGTATGTGGAGGCTCAGGAAAAGCTGCCCTAAAGGAAGGGGTTTGTATCCCAAAACAGCTACTGATCAACAACAGGCGTCGCGGCCGCCAGCCACCGTCCCACAGCTCAGGCGGCGATCGAAGCTCACCAGGCGGCCGTCGTGGTGCACCGCCAGGGCCAGCAGGTAGGTGTCGGTGAGCTGGCGCGCCTCCAGCAGCCTGGAGCTATCCACACCGCTCTGGTTGAGCAGGCTGAGCCCATCGGGCCAGAACTGGTGCTGGGGATGGCGGATCAGTGCCGCAATCAGGGGCGCCACCACCGCCGGCGGCCCCGGACTGTTGGGATAGCGCAGCTGGCCCAGGATGCGCAGCACGGCGTTCTGGGTGAGCTGGCAGGTGGCCTAACCGTTCGCCTGGGCGGCTGCGAACCAGCCGTGGGCTGCTTCGTGATGCACATGACGCCGATCCAGCAGGGCGATCAGCACGTTCACATCGAGCAGAGCGGTACTCACGGCTTTTTTCAATAACAGCTTGTTCACTCAAGCCAGCTCGTCCCGCAGGCTGTTGACCAGCTCCAGATCCACCGGGGCCCCCTGGGCTTTCCAGGGCAGCAGGGGCAAGCCGTTGCGATGGTGAAATTCGGGGCTGTCTGGACTGGAGCCTGGAGCCGGGGCCATCAGGGCCTGACGGGCCAGCTCACTGATCACGGCGCCCAGGCTCGTTCGCTGCTGCCGGGCCAGAACCCGGGCGGCCGCCAGCACATCGTCATCGAGCTGCAGGGTGGTGCGCATTTGATGTCTTCGCATCAAACATCAATCCTAGGACTGGTGACCATGGGCGTTTTCCGGGTCGCGGGCTGCCCCAGGAGGCCCTTTAACGCTGAAGAAAATCACCCAAAAAGCCAAGATCCCCTGGAGTGGCTGGAGTCTTGATGCTAGTATCAACTTCGCATAAATTTATACTTGACATCCTAGACATTATCAATCATTATTTTTGATTTATAGCCCCCCCCAATGAATCTGGAGTCGCTGCTCGCAAAAGTGGCCCATAGCAAGGTCATCCCGCCCCAGGCCTCTTGCTGCCACTGGTCTGCAAAGGGTTTTAAATATAACAATAATCACTACAGTAATAGCAATAAGCGGCTGGGCATTGATTTTCAGGTAACTAAGTTAAATTTCGAGCAATTGCAGACAATGGATTCTCGCCTGGTAACGATTGCGCCGGGTGCTTGCAATGAGAAACATCGCCATGCCCACGAATCAATTTTTGTGCTTCTTTCGGGCCAGGCTGAAATCTTGATCGATGAGCAAGTTATCCATTTAGCGGAGGGTGGAGTTGCCTATGTCCCTCGCTGGGTTATTCACCAAAGCCGAAACACCTCTATTGATCAGCCTTTGCAGCTGCTGGCGATCACCGATTTCGGCCTCACATCTGCCCTGCTTGGCGACTATGACTCCAGAACAAGGCTGAAGGCCGGTGGTGCCGACGCCTTCGCCGCAGAAAATGCCACATTCCCCCATCCCAGCTCCGCCCCTGGTGAGTTCCCTAGCCTGCCTTCCAGCCCTGCCAGCAACCGGGGCAGCCGGCTGAAGGGCGGGGCGCCGGCCAGGGATCAAGGCAGCCCAGCCCAGTACGTGGAGGATCTGACCCTGGAAGCCCTCCAGCACCGAGCCGTGAATCACCCCTATCTGGAAGCGATGGCAAGGGGCGCCTTCCCCTCCATGCATTGGGCTCTCGCTGATTTTGCCGAACATTACTATGGCTATTCGTCACAATTTCCTCGCTATCTGACCGCCCTGATCTCCAGGATGGAAGAGCCGAACCACAGGAAAGTGCTGCTTGATAATCTAATGGAGGAGTCTGGTCAATATGATGAGGCTGAATTGGAGGAGCTAAAGCGATGGGGAGTGGAGCCCAATTGGATAATCGGAGTTCCCCATCCTGAGCTGTTCAATCGCTTTCGCAATGCCATCGGTGTGAGCAATACCGCAGCAGCTGACGACCACATTGAAGTGGTCTGCTGGCGCGAGCAGTTTCTTGCCATCTTGAATGGTGGCACAGCGGCTCAAGCCCTCGGTGCCCTGGGCCTTGGTACCGAAACAATTGTGCAGACAATCTACCAACCATTTGTAGATGCTATCGCCAAATTAGGCACCCTTAAACCTGAAGACGCGGTGTTTTTCCCACTGCATACTGCCGTGGATGACCACCACCAAGCGACCTTAAAAGCGATTGCCACCGAATTTGCCGCTACACCGGAAGGCAGGGTGGAGCTGGCCAAGGGCATGCGTAAAGCCCTAGCGCTACGCGATTCCTTTTGGTCATGGCTATACGAACGGGCCATGGCTGCGTAATGTAATTACAGGTATCGGCGGAGGCCGGCAGCTAAAATCTTGCCATTATTTCTCATCGTTGCCCCTCGATCACTTAAACACTGCGGCTCTAAGGATAAATGACAAGGCTGTTTTGGAGCATTGTCTAACTAGTACCCAGTCAAATATCTTAGATTTTTCTCCGGGTAAATCTCAAGGCCAATGGCCTAGTCGATCCGTTTTTGCCACATCCCATGCCAACCTGAGTGCAGCAACAACCCAGCTATGGCCGGTGCGCCAGCACCTGGCGGATCTGGGTGGAAGCTAAGGCCTCCATTAGTGCAACAGCGGCTTAACCGAAATGGCCAACAAGACCAGCCTCAACGCCAAAAACCTGGAGGCCCTGGGCACAGCGCGGCTGGCGGAGCTGCTGATGGACCTTTGCCAGGGCAATGCCGCCGCCAAACGGGCCTTACGGCTGGCGCTAGCGGAACAGGGGGGCGCCGCCGATGTGGCCCAGCAGGTGCGCAAGCGGCTAGCCACGATCGCCCGTTCTGGCAGTTGGCTAGACAAGCGCCGCCGCGATGAGCTGCTGGCCGATCTAGAGCGGCAACGCCAGGCGATCGTGGGGTCGATTGCAAGCCATGATGGCGAGCTGGCGATGGAGCTGCTGTGGCGGTTCCTGGATTTGGCGGAGTCGCTGCTGGATCGCTGCGATGACAGCGACGAAGCTGCGCTGGGGCTGTTTCACCTGGTATCAGCAGACCTGGGTCGGGTGGCCTGCCTTGCCCAGCCGGCGCCGGCAACGCTGGCGGATCAAGTAGCGGTTGCGCTGCTCGACAACGATTACGGCCAATACGACCAGCTAATTCCCCATCTCAGTGAGGCGCTCACGCCGGAGGGTCTGCTGCATCTGCGCCAGTTGCTGGAGGCCAAACGTCCGCCAAGCCCTGCGCAGGCCGATCAGGAGGATGAACTGGAAGACCTTCTCGATAGTGAATTGTCAGACGACGAGCTAGTAGAGCAACTAGATTTCACAGAAGCAGAGGATGGATTTTTCTATATATCTGACCTTGGTGGTAATAGTGAGCCAGATGCTGTCGTTGATGGTGCCAGCGAGCCGGATGATGATGAAGTCTTAGATGCTGACTTAGAGCCTGCTTTTGATGACGACAGCGATCCAGATGTCGGCCAGCATCGCCAGGCGGTGCGCCTCGCCATGCTGGCTATCGCCGATGCCCTAGGCGATCCGGATGGCTACCTGGCGGAATATCGCGATCATCATCCAGTCGCCCTGAAGCTGCCGGGGATTGCGGCCCGGGTGGCGGGGCGGCTCACCGCCGCCGGCCGCGCCGCCGATGCCCTGCTGCTACTGGAGGCCGCCGAGCCCTACCTACAGAATCGTCCGGCTAGTTTTCTGGATTGGGTCGATGCTCGCATCGCCGCCCTGGAAGCCCTGGCACGCCCCGGCGAAGCCCAGGCCCTGCGTTGGAGTTGTGTGGAGCGATCGCTCTCGATTCGGCACCTGCGCGACTACCTCAAAGCGCTGCCCGCTTTCGAGGATGTGGAAGCGGAAGAGCGAGCTTTCGATCTGGTTTTTGCTTACCATAGCTTCGATGATGCGCTGCAATTTCTACACCAGTGGCCAGACCAGCGCCGGGCCGCCAGACTGATCCTGGCCCGCCACCTTGAACTCGATGGCGATAGCTATGAACTGCTGAGTGCCGTGGGAGAAGCCCTAGCGGCCCAGCAGCCGCTGGCGGCCACGCTCTGCCTGCGGGCGATGGTGGATTTCAGCCTGGATATGTCTCGATCCAGTCGCTACAAGCACGCCGCACGCCACCTGGCCACCTGTAGCGTCTTGTCCGCCAAGATCAACGATTGGGCCGGCCACGAGCCCCACGACAGCTACCGCGCTCACCTGCGGCTAACTCACCGCAATAAATACAGCTTCTGGGAAGTGCTGGGTGAATCACCATGGAGGCCCTAGCCGCCAACCTATTGGTGGTCTACCGGCGGCAAGGCCTGGGGCTCGGGTCGCTCTTCTGCATCGCCGGCCTTCACCTCTAGGGCCTGTTCAATTACCCGATCGGTGAGGGCGTCAAAGTAGGCGGAAAGCGTTTGTTGTAGCTCCTGGTATTCGGGCCAGAGGGTGTCATTCACGAAGCTGCGGCTGAGCCGGGCCATTACGGTGGTGCGCCGCTGGCCGCGGTAGCGGTATGGGGAAATGTTGTAGCGCCGCAGCAGGGCCACAAACAAATGCCGAGACCATTGATCCGCCAGGGTGAAGCGATATTCCACCGGCGGCTCCTCGGCGGCGAGCTGCTGGAGCCTGGCCTTGATGCGTTCGCGGGCCCGCTCGGCCGCCAGGCGTTCGCCGTCGCTTCCGGCCCTGGCGTGCAGGGCTTCGATGCGGCGCAGTTTTTGGATCAGTTCCTCTTCTGGACCAGTGGACCTGGCGCGGCCGGCCATGGCACTTTCACCTCAAGGTGCGAGGGTGCAGCATAGGCCGGCAGACAAAAGCAGCATTAAATAAATTCAACAAAGTTAATACTGCTGATTGCATAATTCGGCAAGAAGACAATCGCATCGCTATCGGCCTGGAAGCCATCTCGGCCGTCATTCATCGTGATATAAGTGCCAAGTTGACCGGAAACGGTGAAAGCAGTAACGGCATTGGCGGCAAATGAGGTTGCATTTAATAGGCCTTCAATTGATGCGGAAGAAAGGGAGTTGACGCTGCCAAAGGCGCTGGAAAGGCGCTCTGTCTCTACCGTTAGCGGGGCAAGGATGAAGTCTTTATTGTTATAGTCGGTGATAAGATCAAAAGAACTGCCTGTGCCAAGCAATGATTCGCCTAGCGAATTGTAGGCAAATACATCGGTGTCAGTAGTGCCGCCACCAGTGAGCGTATCTGCGCCAAGTAGGCCATACAGCTTGTTATTATTGCCATTGCCTAAAATTGCATTATTGAAATTGTTTCCAATCCCGTTAATTCGCTTTCCGCCTAGTAGTTGGAGGCTGGATTGAGTTGATGTCAGTGTGTAGGTTGTAAAGGAGGAGACGTCATCATTAGTGATGGTGACAGTTACAGCAGCTGTGGTACCAATGATGTATCCCGTGCCTGCGACGATGGAGAGCGAAACAGTTTCATCGGTCTCAATGCTGGTTTCAGCAGTGGGATCAAGGGTGAGGGCGGCTGTAGCTGAACCAGCGGCAAAACTTACCG
>DGYA01000015.1:0-559 GCA_002396505.1 Cyanobacteria bacterium UBA5018
ACCGCCAGCGTGGCCGAGGCGGCGGCGCTGCTGGCCGCCGGTGCCGGCGCCCAGCTGCTGCTGCCCAAACAAATCGAGCGGCGCCAGGCCGGCGAAAACGGCGCCGCCACCCTGGCCATCTGCCAGGCGCTGGAGCAGTGGGCACCGCAGCGGGGTCAATTGCAGCTGGTGGGCAGCGGGCCGGGGCGCTTGGATCTGCTCACCCCAGCAGCGCGGCAGGCCCTGGCCGCCAGCAGCGCCTGGGTGGGTTACGGCCTCTACCTGGATCTGCTGGAGCCCCTGCGGCGCCCGGATCAACTGCGGCTCGACGGGCAGCTCACGCAGGAGCGGGCCCGCTGCGCTGAGGCGTTGGCCCTGGCCTGCCAGGGGCTGCCGGTGGCGCTGGTGTCTTCCGGCGATAGCGGCATCTATGCGATGGCGGGGCTGGCGCTGGAGCTGTTGCTGCAGCTGCCAGAAAGTGCCCGGCCCGGCTTTGCGGTGCATCCAGGCATTTCAGCGCTGCAACTGGCGGCGGCCCGGGCCGGGGCACCCCTAATGCACGACTTCTGCACGATCAGCC
>DGYA01000015.1:728-1008 GCA_002396505.1 Cyanobacteria bacterium UBA5018
ACGACTTCTGCACGATCAGCCTCAGTGACCGGCTCACCCCCTGGCAGGTGATCGAGCGGCGGCTGCGGGCGGCGGCTGCGGGCGATTTCGTGGTGGCGCTTTACAACCCCCGTTCCCGCGATCGCCACTGGCAATTGCAGCGGGCCTGTGAGCTGCTGCTGGAGGGGCGCCCGGCCAGCACGCCGGTGGCGATCGCCCGCCAACTGGGCCGCAGCGAGGAGACAGTGAGCCTGCACCGCCTGGGCAGCCTGCCGATCGAGCAGGTGGACATGCTCACCCT
>DGYA01000015.1:1185-1368 GCA_002396505.1 Cyanobacteria bacterium UBA5018
TGGACATGCTCACCCTGGTGCTGGTGGGCAATTCCAGCAGCTACCTGCAAGACGGAAAAATGGTGACGCCGAGGGGCTATCCCGGGGCTGAACTGGCCTAAGACGCCCGGGCCAACGGTGCGGAAGGCGCCTCGACCGGCGGTGGGGAAATAAACGGCAAAGTCGGGATGACAGGATTCGAAC
>DGYA01000015.1:1592-11614 GCA_002396505.1 Cyanobacteria bacterium UBA5018
TACCAAGCTGCGCTACATCCCGATGATTGAACTGTAGGGGATGGCCAGGGCGCACCAGGCGCTTTCTAGAGTTCCCGTCTGCCCCGCCCGGCCCCAGTGGCCCCATCAGTGCCTTGCTGAAACCCGATTGGCTGCGCGTGAAGGCCCCCCAGCGGGAGCGCATCGGTGCGGTGGCCGACCTGCTGGTGGACCTGAAGCTGAACACGGTGTGCCAGGAGGCCAGCTGCCCGAACATCGGCGAGTGCTTTGCCGGCGGCACGGCCACCTTCTTGATCATGGGGCCGGGCTGCACCCGCGCCTGCCCCTACTGCGACATCGACTTCGACAAGAGCGTGCGGGCCCTGGATGCCAGCGAACCGCAGCGGCTGGGGGAGGCGGTGCGACGGTTGGCTTTGAGTCATGTGGTGATCACCTCGGTGAATCGCGACGACCTGGATGACGGCGGCGCCAGCCAATTTGTGGCCTGTGTTGAGCAGGTGCGACAGCACTCGCCATTCACCACAATCGAACTGCTGATTCCCGATTTCTGCGGCAATTGGCAGGCCCTGGCCCAGGTGATGGCGGCGGCCCCCGATGTGCTCAACCACAACATCGAAACCGTACCGAGGCTCTACCGCAGCGTGCGGCCCCAGGGCATCTATACCCGCTCGCTGGAGTTATTGCGCCTGGTGCGCGAGCAATGGCCCCGCACCTATAGCAAGTCGGGGTTGATGGTGGGCCTAGGCGAAACCGATGCCGAGGTACTGGAGGTAATGGCAGACCTGCGCCAACATTGTGTAGACATCGTTACCATCGGCCAATACCTATCACCAGGCCCCAAACACCTGCAGGTGGCGCGATTTGTGACCCCAGAACAATTTGATCAATACCGCCACCACGGCGAAGACGAGCTGGGCTTCCTGCAGGTGGTGAGCAGTCCCCTCACCCGCAGCAGCTACCACGCCGGCGAGGTGCAGCGGCTGATGCGGCAGCATCCCCGCTAGGCAGACTATTCGGCAGGCTTTGCAAAATTGCCATCACGGCTATCGGGCTAGTCGGGGGAGATTGCGGCAGCGGAATTACATTAATCATGGCTAGGATTGCCAGGGCTTTACTAGCGAAAGGTGGCGGAGCGCCCCATGCCGGATGATCCCAGTCAAAGCGCCTGGCCTTGGCTTGGCCCGCCGCCAAACTCAAGCACTAGCTCATAGCTATAGCTATCTAACCCACCAAACTCAAGCAGCAGTCCATGGCTATGGGTTAGGGCTATGGCTAAGGCCGCAACCAAAGACTGCTAGCCCTAGCCCCTGGGTACCTAGGCAGCCACCGCCTGCTGTTGGGCGAGACCCAAGTTGGCCAGCTCGCTGGGGGGTACCAGTAGTTTGAACTTGGCTTTCCAGCTAGGCCAGTTGGCCAAAATCATCGCCGCCTTGGTGCTAGCGGTGTGCTCCAGGTGGGCTTCCAGTAATGGCTTGAGCAGGTCTTCTTGGGCCGTGGTGGTGAGATCGCACAGGGCCACGATTTCCCGGTTGAGACGATCGGCTAAACCGCCATCTTCATCGAGCAAGAAGGCCACACCACCGGTCATGCCGGCGGCCACATTGCGGCCCGTGGAGCCCAGCACCACCACCACCCCACCGGTCATGTATTCACAGCAGTGATCGCCGGCCCCCTCAACCACGGTTTTGGCACCGCTGTTGCGCACTGCAAAGCGCTCACCAGCCCTACCCAGGGCATAGAGCTCGCCGCCGGTGGCGCCATAGAGGCAGGTATTGCCGAGAATTACCTGTTCACCGGGGTCTTGTACCGCCGCCGGTGGCACCACCGTGATCCGGCCACCATTGATGCCCTTGCCCACGTAGTCGTTGGCTTCGCCCACCAGACGCACCTCCATACCCTTGATGCCAAAGGCGCCAAAGCTCTGGCCCGCCGCCCCCCGGTAGCTGAGCTTGAGCAGTCCGTTAAAGCCGCTGTTGCCATGGCGCTGGGCAATTTCGCCCGCCAGGCGAGCGCCCACGCTGCGATCTGTATTCACGATTGCCAGGTCGCGCTCCACCTGGCCATGGCCCTCGATCGCCGCCATCACGGCGGCATCGGCCAATAGTTGGTCTTCCAAGGTGGCGCCATTGCCATGGGCGGCGGCCTCATGGACCAACCAGCCACGATCGGCAGCCGCTGGAATCGGCTCAATCAAACAGGACAAATCCAGCGCCTTGGTTTTAGCCAAAGCCACCGATCTGGGCTCCAGCAGTTCGGAGCGGCCAATCAAATCCTCCAGGCGGCTAACCCCCAGCACGCTGAGCAGCTGGCGCACCTCCTCCGCCACATAGAGGAAGAAATTGACCACGTGCTCCGGCAGGCCGGTGAACCGCTTGCGCAGGGCCTCCTTCTGGGTGGCTACGCCCACGGGGCAATTATTGGTATGGCAAACCCGGGCCATGATGCAGCCCTCGGCGATCATCGCCACCGAGCCGAAGCCATATTCCTCGGCCCCCAGCAGCGCCGCGATCACCACATCCCAGCCGGTTTTGAGACCGCCATCGGCCCGCAACAACACCCGATCGCGCAGGCCATTCTGCAGAAGAGATCGGTGTACCTCGGTTAGCCCCAGCTCCCAGGGGCTGCCCGCATGTTTGATCGAACTCAGCGGCGAGGCGCCGGTGCCGCCATCGTGGCCGGAAATCTGAATCACGTCGGCATTGGCCTTGGCCACGCCCGCCGCGATCGTGCCGATGCCGATTTCGGCCACCAGCTTCACGCTCACCTTGGCGGCGGGATGAATTTGGTGTAGGTCGTGGATCAGCTGGGCTAGATCCTCAATCGAATAGATGTCGTGGTGGGGCGGTGGCGAAATTAAGGCCACGCCGGCCTTGCTATTGCGCAGCCAGGCGATGTAGGGATCCACCTTCGGACCGGGCAATTGACCCCCCTCGCCTGGCTTAGCCCCCTGGGCCACCTTGATCTCCAGCTGCTTGGCGTTGCGCAGGTATTCGGGGGTGACGCCAAAGCGCCCCGAGGCGATCTGCTTGATCGATGAACAGGCGCTATCGCCATTGCGCAGTCCCTTGATTGAGGGCAGGCTTGCGGAGTGGCCATCCCCATCCACATCGTTGAGCTGGTGGAAGCGGGCAGGATCCTCGCCGCCCTCACCGCTATTGCTCTTGCCGCCGATGCGATTCATCGCCACGGCCAGCACCTCGTGGGCCTCCCGCGACAGGGCCCCCAGGCTCATGCCACCGGTGCAGAAGCGGGCGCAGATGCTCTCGACGCTCTCCACCTGCTCGATCGGCAGTGGCTTGGCGGCGGGCTTTAGCTGCAGCAGATCCCGCAGGGACGTTACCGGCCGGTGCTCCAGCAGTGTCTTGTAGGTGGAGAAGTGGTCGTAGCCAGGCCCCGCCTTGACGGCGGCATGCAGGGCCTTGGCCATCTCCGGGCTGTTGAGGTGGAACTCGCCGCCGGTGCGGTACTGCACAAAGCCCATGAACTCCAGCTTGGTGCGGTTCAGTTCTGGGAAGGCCTTGGCATGGAAGGCCAGGGTTTCACTGGCTAAATCGCCAATGCTGAGGCCCGCCACCCGGCTGGTGGTGCCCTTGAAGGCCAATTCGATCAGATCGGCGCCTAGGCCAATCGCCTCAAAAATCTGGGCGCCGTGGTAGCTAGCCAGCAGGGAAATGCCGATCTTGGATAGAATCTTGCGCAGGCCATCTTCCAGGGCTTTGCGCACATTTGCCTGGGCCTTTTCAGGGGTGATAGCAGGCAGCTTGCCCCGCTCGATCAGCGATTGGGTCTTGGGGTGGGCCAGCCAATGGCGGGTGGTCTCCCAGGTGAGCCAGGGGCAGACGGCACTGGCGCCAAAGCCAATCAAGCAGGCCAGGTGGTGGGTGCTCCAGCACTGGGCTGTCTCCACCACGATCGAGGCCTGCAGCCGCAGCCCCAGCCGCAGCAGGTGCTGGTGCACCGCCCCCACCGCCAACAGCGGCGGCATGTAGGTGGTGGTGGCATCGATGCCGCCAGGGGCGCCATCCACCAGCAACCGGTCGGAGAGCACCAGGATCTGGCTGCCGCAGCGCAGGGCCGCCTCGGCTTCGTAGCAGAGGCGCTGCAGTGCCTGCTCCAGGCCGGCGGGGCCGTCGAGCACCGGCAACAGGGTGGAGAGTTTGGCGGTGGCCAGCCCCTGCTCGGCCAGGGCCTCCAGCTCGGCTTCGTTGAGCAGGGGCGTGCTCAGGTGCACCACCGCGGCGGCGGCGGGATCCGGCCGCAGCGCCGAGCCCCGCCGGCCCAGATGCATCTCCAGGCTCATCACCAACTTCTCCCTGAGCGGGTCAATCGGCGGATTGGTGACCTGGGCGAAGCGCTGCTTGAAGTAGTCGTACAGCAGGTGGGGCTTGTCGGAGAGCACCGCCAGGGGAATGTCATCGCCCATGCAGTAAGTGGCCTCCTTGGCCTGCCCCGCCATGTCCTCGATCACCAGCTCCAGGTCTTCGGCGCTGAAGCCGTAGGCCGTCTGCAGGGCCAGGAGCTCTAGGTCGCCAATGCGGCGCTGGGGTTGCCAGCTGCCAGGGGCCAGGCTGCGGCGGTGCTCCGCCAACCAGCTGCCATAGGGCAGCCGTTCGGCCGTCTCCCGCTTCACCTCCCAGTTGCGCAGCAGCAGGCCCCGCTCCAGATCCACGGCCAGCATCTGGCCGGGCCCCAGGCGCCCCTTCTCCAGGATCAGGCTTTCGTCCAGCTCCACCACGCCGGTTTCCGAGCCCATCACCACATACCCGTCGCTGGTGATGCAGTAGCGGGCCGGGCGCAGGCCATTGCGGTCGAGCGTGGCCCCCACCGTGCGGCCATCGCTGAATACAAGCAGCGCCGGCCCATCCCAGGGTTCCTGCAGGCAGGCATTGAACTCGTAGAAGGCCTTGATCTCCGGCTTGTCGTCGAGTTCCGGCTGGTCGCGGAAGGCCTCCGGCACCAGGGTGAGCAGGCTGTCGGTGATCGGCCGACCGCTGCGCACCATCAGCTCCAAGGTGGCATCGAGGTTGGCCGAATCGCTGAAGGCTGGATTCACCAGCGGTCTGAGGTCCGCCGCCGCCTCGCCCCAGACCGCCTCAAGGTTGGATTCGGCGGCCTTGGCCCAGTTGATATTGCCGAGCAGGGTATTGATTTCGCCGTTGTGACCCAGCAGCCGCATCGGCTGGGCCAGGGGCCAGCGGGGCAGCGTGTTGGTACTGAAGCGCCGGTGGTAAACCGCGAAGGGCACTAAAAATCGCTCGTCTCGCAGGTCGCCATAGAAAGCGGCCAGCACCTCAGAGCGCACCATGCCCTTGTAGACGATGGTGCGGCCACTGATCGAGCTGAAATAGAGGTCTGAGTAGGTCTCGCCCCACAGCTCCCGGGCCCGATCCACGGCCCGGCGCCGCAGCCGGAACAGCAGCGCCTCCAGGCCATCGAGGTCTGCGGCCAGCTCAAGGCGCGCCTCTGGAGCCTCCAGCAGCCACTGCTCGATGGCCGGCGCGTTCTGGCGGGCCAGGGGACCGAGCACCGCTGGATCCACTGGCACCTGCCGCCAGCCCAGGCTGCGCAGGCCCAGGCGCTCCGCTTCCTGCTCACAGATGGAGCGGCACTGCTGGCGCTGGTCCGGGTCGGCCGGCAGGAAAAGCATGCCCAAGCCCCGCACGCCGCCGGCCGCCGCCGCCTCAGGCCACACCGCCTCCAAATAGCTCCAGGGGATGGCCGTAAGGATGCCGGCGCCATCGCCGGAATCGCCGTCTCCCCCACAACCGCCGCGGTGCTCCATGCAGCCCAGGCCGCGCAGGGCCTGTTGCAGCAGCCAGTGGCTGGATTCCCCCTTGAGGGAAGCCAGGAAACCGACGCCGCAAGCATCTTTTTCGCCGGCCACCGTCGCCGGAGCTGGGCTGTCGCAGTGGGGCCAGGCCGGGCGCGACGCAGGACGGGACGAATGGGGCATACCCGGTGGATTCACACGAACACGTGGTTGCCGACGCCCTCAGGCGGCTGCATCCGCAGAACTACCGATTCTATGTAAAGACGCCGCCGATCGCTGGCTAGCGCTACGGTTTGCTTGCACGAATTGCTGGCAAGAATCCTGCTGATGCCCGGCGCGCCCTGGTTAATAGCGCTGCTGGCTCCAGTGGTTTTGCTCGCCCAGGCCAACCCCCTGCCGCCGCCACCACTGGCCCCCCCCCGCTCAGAGGAGCAGTCGCCAACAGGTGTTGATTTTCGCGGCGCCCATCGGGGCGGGCGGCTGGCGATCAACGCCCAGGAGCAGCGGGCCCGCTGGCTCTGGCTCGGCGAGGGGCGCCAACCGGCCGAATTGTGGCTGCCGCTGGAGGTGCTGCAAAACCAGCTTGGCGTAAGCAGTGTGAGCCGCGCTGGCGGCCAGCTGGAGCTGCAGTGGTATGGCCGCAGCCTGCCGCTGTCTTCCCAACAGCAGCGCAGCCTCGACGACGAGGTGGCCGTTGAGGTGGCCGGCCTGCTCAGCGACGTGGGCGTGGCGGTACGGCGCGACGGCGAGCGCCTGTCGCTCAGCCTGCCGCCACCGCCCCTACTGGGGCTGCGCCTCGGCAACGCTGGCCAACGCCTGGTGCTCGATCTGGCCGCGCCGGCGGCCCTGCGCAGCGACCCGAGCGGCCTGTTGCTTGG
Organism: Cyanobacteria bacterium UBA5018; assembly: GCA_002396505.1. Taxonomy (GTDB): domain Bacteria; phylum Cyanobacteriota; class Cyanobacteriia; order PCC-6307; family Cyanobiaceae; genus UBA5018. The sequence goes on from DGYA01000015.1 coordinate 8,220, forward strand.
CATCCAGCTGCGGCCAGACCAACTGGCGGATCTCCAGGGCCGCGGACTCGGGGCGGCCCTGGAAGCCGGTGGCCTGCGCCTGGCCAGGGGCTCCATCGCCTCCGCCCGGGTGTTCACCCTGGGGGGGCCCAGCCGCGTGGTGATCGATTTGGCCTCTGCGGCTGGTGCCGCCGCTGGCGCCAGCGGGCCACCCCAGCGCCTGGATCCCCGCCTGCAGACCCTGCTCGGCCAAGAGCTGCGCTGGCAGCGGCTGGTGCGCTCGGGGGTGCGGATCAATGCTGTGCAGCTCGATCCGCGTCACAGCTCCCTGCAACTGCAACTGCTCACCGGCGATCGCGGCATGGAAGGGCTCAACTCGTTGCAGAAATTGGCCGAAAACCAGGGTGCCCTGGTGGCTATCAACGGGGGCTTCTTCAACCGGGTGCGCCGCCTGCCGCTCGGGGCGATCAAGCGCGATGGCCGCTGGCTGTCAGGACCGATCCTCAACCGCGGCGTGATCGCCTGGCAGAGCGGCGAATTGCCGCGCTTCGGGCGGCTGCGGCTGGAGGAATGGGCCGAGGGCGCCGGCGAGCGCATCCCCCTGCAGGTGCTCAACAGCGGCTACGTGCAGCGGGGCGTCAGCCGCTACACCGCCGATTGGGGGCCGAGCTATCGAGCCCTGAGCGACAACGAGACGGGCCTGCTGCTGCGCTCGGGCCGGGTGCTGGCCCGCCTGGAGGCCCCCCAGATGGCCCTGGGGGTGCCCTTGGCCGAGGGCGACAGCCTGCTGGTGGCCCGGGCGGGCGCCAACCTGCCCTGGACTGGCGGCGAGGCGGTGACGATTGCCAGCCTCAGCAGCGAGCCGCTGCTGGGCCTCGCTCCTTCGGTGCTCGGCGGCGGCCCCCTGCTGCTGGAGCAGGGGCGCCTGGTGCTCAACGGCACGGCCGAGGGCTTCAGCGGCGCCTTCCTCAGCCAGGGGGCACCGCGCACGGTGGTGGCCAGCGATGGCACCCTGCTGTGGCTGATCACCCTGGAGGGCAGCGAGGATGCCGGGCCCACCCTGGCCCAGGCCGCTCAGCTGCTGCAGCAGTTGGGACTGCGCGATGCGCTCAACCTGGACGGCGGCAGTTCCACCGGCCTGGTGATGGGCGGCACCATGCCGGTGATGGGTCGCGGCGTGGTCGGCGCCGTGCATCACGGCCTGGGCCTGGTGCCTTGAACAGGCTTGTCAGCGCCAAGGAACTGACAAGCCCAAGCAGTTGGCGGGCTCCCAGGCCTAAACGCCCATATACCTGCCAAAGTGCCTGATCGGGTCTGCTAGTTCCGGCCTGCTCGTTCCGGCCTGTTAGTTCCGGCCTGCTAGTTCGGGATTTATAAATCGGGCCAGTCGGATCCGCCCCGCCTGATCCACCAGCCAGCTGCCCTTAGTTCCTTGCCTCGCCCTGCCATGCCTAAGGCTCCAGGCCTGCGAATCAGCGTCACCGCGGCAGCGGAACTGGGCCGTCAGGCGGCCGTAGCCGGCACCCCTGGAATGATGCATCTCGACTTGGTCGCCGGAGGCTGCGAGGCCTGGACGCTGCGGCTAAGGCCGGGCCACCTGGCCGGTACGCCGGTGGGTCGCGCCGACGGCATCACCCTCTATGCCCCCGCCGAACAACTGCACCTGCTCGGCGGGGTAGCCCTCGACTACCGGGGCGACCTCAACGGTGGTGGCTTTGTGGTGCGGCCGGGCGAAGCTATTCGCTGCTGTGCCTGTGGCACCGCCTTCAGCCCCCGCACCACTGGAAGGGAAGCTGGACGGGAAGGTGGACGGGAAACTGGCCGCTAGGCAATGAGCTGGCAGACAGGCCGGCCGCTAGGTAGGGGGCCGTCAGGCAAATGGCAAAGGGCTGGCGGGCCTGACGACTAGTCCCTAGGCAGAGGGCTGGCCGACAGGCTGGCCGGGAATCTCGCCGACAGGCTGGCCGGGAGATGGCCCAGCGGCCGGGGGGGCGGCGACCCAGTAACGTGGCGGATTGTGGAAATCGGTCGGGCGTCCGACCAATATTCTCCGACCAGATCCCGGCCCTCGATGCCCACTATTCAGCAGCTGATCCGAACCGAACGGCAGCGCCTCACCCGCAAGACCAAGTCCCCGGCCCTGCGTGCCTGCCCCGAGCGGCGTGGCGTCTGCACCCGCGTCTACACCTCCACGCCGAAAAAGCCCAACTCGGCGCTGCGCAAAGTGGCCCGCGTGCGCCTCACCTCCGGCTTTGAGGTGACCGCCTACATCCCCGGCATCGGCCACAACCTGCAGGAGCACTCCGTGGTGCTCATCCGTGGCGGCCGGGTCAAAGACCTGCCTGGCGTTCGCTACCACATCATCCGCGGAACCCTCGACACAGCCGGCGTGAAGGATCGGCGCCAGTCTCGCTCCAAGTACGGAGCGAAGACACCCAAGAGTTGATTCGTAGCCGGAACGCGCCCTGCCTTCCTGGCCGCCAGCGTTCCTGATACCAGCTACGGCCCCGGCGTCACTCTCAGCAGCTCTGCCCAGCGCCACTTAGCAGCGGCCCTGCCCAGCGGCCCTGTTTAGTGACACTGTTCAGTGACACTGTTCAGCCAGGCTCCCCAATCCCCCAGCCCCCTCCACTGCCCTCCGTCCATGTCTCGCCGCAACGCTGCCGAGAAGCGTCCCGTTCTTCCCGACCCCCAGTTCAACAGCCGTCTGGCCTCGATGATCGTGGCCCGGTTGATGAAGCACGGCAAGAAGTCCACCGCCCAGCGGATCCTCTCCGACGCCTTCAACCTGATCAACGAGCGCACCGGCAACGATCCGCTCGAACTGTTTGAGACGGCCGTGCGCAACGCCACGCCGTTGGTGGAGGTGCGGGCCCGTCGGGTGGGCGGCGCCACCTACCAGGTGCCCATGGAAGTGCGCCAGGAGCGCGGCACCGCCATGGCCCTGCGCTGGCTGGTGAACTTCTCCCGGGCCCGCAACGGCCGCAGCATGGCCCAGAAATTGGCCGGTGAACTGATGGATGCCGCCAATGAGGCCGGCAGCGCCGTGCGCAAGCGCGAAGAGACCCACAAGATGGCCGAAGCCAACAAGGCTTTCGCCCACTACCGCTACTGATCTAGCGCTGAGGTCGGTCGGAGCTGCGGGCAGCTCCGAGCCTATGGATCGGGACCTGGCTTGCCGATCTGTAGAGTAATGCCCAATTTTTATAGACCCCTTCGGAGACATCCCCCGTGGCTCGCGCCTTTCCTCTGGAACGCGTCAGAAATATCGGTATCGCCGCCCACATCGACGCGGGCAAGACAACCACCACCGAAAGGATTCTTTTCTATTCGGGTGTGGTGCACAAGATGGGAGAGGTGCATGATGGCGCCGCCGTTACCGACTGGATGGCCCAGGAGCGGGAGCGGGGCATCAC
>DGYA01000015.1:11770-20777 GCA_002396505.1 Cyanobacteria bacterium UBA5018
TGGCGCCAGGCGGATCGCTACAGCGTGCCGCGCATGGTCTTCGTCAACAAGATGGACCGGACGGGCGCTGATTTCCTGAAGGTCTACGGCCAGATCAAGGATCGCCTCAAGGCCAACGCCGCGCCGATCCAGCTGCCGATCGGTGCCGAAGGTGAGCTGAGCGGCATCGTCGACCTTCTCAAGAACCGGGCCTTCATCTACAAGGATGAACTCGGTAAGGACATCGAGGTTGCCGACATCCCCGCCGACATGGTGGAAGAGGCGGCGAAGTGGCGCGCGGCCCTGATGGAGAGCGTCGCCGAGACCGACGAGGAACTGGTGGAAGTGTTCCTCGAAACGGGTGAGCTGAGCGAGGAGCAGCTGCGCAAGGGCATCCGCGAAGGCGNNAGTCGGAAACCGTCTGGCGCCAGGCTGACCGCTATAAGGTGCCGCGGATGGTGTTCGTCAATAAGATGGACCGCACCGGCGCCGATTTCCTCAAGGTATACGCCCAGATCAAGGATCGACTGAGGGCCAATGCGGCGCCAATCCAGTTGCCTATCGGCGCCGAAGGCGAACTGAGCGGCATTATCGACTTGGTTAAAAACAAGGCTTTCGTCTACAAGGACGACCTGGGCAAGGACATCGAAGAGACCGAAGTGCCCGCCGCCATGGCAGATGAGGTGGCAAAATGGCGCACCAAATTAATGGAATCCGTAGCGGAAACCGACGAAGAACTGCTTGATATTTTCTTTGAAACTGGCGAACTCAACGAAGAGCAGCTGCGCAAAGGTATTCGCCTTGGCGTGCTCAAGCACGGTCTAGTGCCCATTCTTTGCGGTTCTGCCTTCAAGAACAAGGGCGTGCAGCTGCTGCTGGATGCGGTGGTTGATTATCTGCCCGCTCCGGTGGATGTGCCGCCGATCCAGGGCCTGCTGCCCGATGGCAGCGAAGCCGTGCGGCCCGCCGACGACAGCGCCCCCTTCAGCGCCCTGGCCTTCAAGGTGATGGCCGATCCCTTCGGCAAGCTCACCTTTGTGCGCATCTACTCCGGTGTGCTGCAGAAGGGCAGCTACGTGCTCAATGCCACCAAGGACAAGAAGGAGCGCATCTCCCGCCTGATCCTGCTCAAGGCCGATGATCGCGAGGAAGTGGACGAGCTGCGCGCCGGCGACCTGGGCGCCGTGCTCGGCCTCAAGGACACCACCACCGGTGACACCCTCTGCGTTGATAGCTCACCGATCATTCTGGAGTCGCTGTACATCCCCGAACCGGTGATTTCGGTGGCCGTGGAGCCCAAGACCAAGGGCGACATGGAAAAACTTTCCAAAGCCCTGCAGTCCCTGTCGGAGGAAGATCCCACTTTCCGTGTGCGCACCGATCCTGAAACCAATCAAACCGTGATCGCCGGCATGGGCGAACTACACCTGGAAATCCTGGTGGACCGCATGCTGCGCGAATTCAAGGTGGAGGCCAACATCGGTGCGCCCCAGGTGTCCTACCGCGAAACCATTCGCGGTAGCGCCAAAGGTGAGGGCAGATTTGCCCGTCAAACTGGTGGTAAAGGCCAGTATGGTCACGTGGTGATCGAAATGGAACCGGGCGAACCCGGTTCCGGGTTCGTTTTCGCCAACAAGATTGTTGGTGGTATCGTGCCCAAGGAATATATCGGGCCCGCCGAAGCCGGCATGAAGGAAACCTGTCAATCAGGCGTGATTGCTGGTTTCCCAATGATCGACGTGAAGGTATCCATGGTCGATGGCTCCTATCACGACGTCGACTCTTCTGAGATGGCGTTCAAGATTGCCGGCTCCTTGGCTTTCAAAGACGGCGTTAAGAAGTGCAAGCCTGTACTGCTTGAGCCGATGATGAAGGTGGAGGTGGAGGTACCCGAAGATTTCCTCGGTTCAATCATCGGTGACCTCTCCTCCCGCCGCGGCCAGATTGAGGGGCAATCCGTCGATGACGGCCAGTCCAAAGTCCAGTCCAAGGTGCCTTTAGCCGAGATGTTCGGCTACGCCACACAGCTCCGATCCATGACCCAGGGTCGGGGTATCTTCTCGATGGAGTTCAGCCACTACGAGGAAGTTCCTCGCAGCGTTGCCGAGGCCATCATCTCCAAGAATCAGGGCAACTCCTGATCCTTTTATACCCAACTTCACCCACCCCGGTTCTTTTTTATCATGGCTCGCGAGAAGTTCGAAAGGAAAAAGCCTCACGTCAACATTGGCACCATCGGCCACGTTGACCACGGCAAAACCACCCTCACTGCCGCCATCACCAAAGTGTTGGCTGCGAAGTACGGCGGTAAGGCCATCGCTTTTGACAAGATCGACAGCGCTCCCGAAGAGAAGGAGCGGGGCATCACCATCAACACCTCCCACGTTGAATACGAGACGCCTAGCCGCCACTACGCCCACGTGGACTGCCCTGGTCACGCGGACTATGTGAAGAACATGATCACCGGGGCCGCCCAGATGGACGGCGCCATCCTGGTGGTGGCCGCCACCGATAGCGTGATGGCCCAAACCAGGGAGCACATCCTGCTGGCCAAGCAGGTGGGCGTGCCCGCCCTGGTGGTGGCGCTCAACAAGAGCGACATGGTGGACGACGAGGAGATGCTCGAGCTCGTCGAAATGGAAGTGCGCGAGCTGATCAGCGGCTACGGCTTCCCTGGCGATGATCTGCCCGTGATCAAGGTGTCTGGCCTCAAGGCCCTTGAGGGAGATGCCGAGTGGGAAGAGAAGATCATCGAGCTGATGCAGGCCGTTGACGACTACATCCCCGAACCCGAGCGCGAGATCGATAAGCCATTCCTGATGGCTATTGAAGACGTGTTCTCGATCACCGGTCGCGGCACCGTGGCCACCGGCCGAATCGAGCGCGGCAAGGTGAAGGTGGGCGAAACGGTTCAGATCGTGGGCATCAAGGACACCCGCGAAACCACCGTCACCGGTGTGGAGATGTTCCGCAAGCTGCTCGACGAGGGCCTGGCTGGCGACAACGTCGGTCTGCTGCTGCGCGGCATCCAAAAAGAAGACATCGAGCGCGGCATGGTGCTGGTCAAGCCAGGCTCGATCAAGCCCCACACCCAGTTTGAGGGTGAGGTTTATGTGCTCAAGAAGGAAGAAGGTGGCCGCCACACTCCTTTCTTCTCTGGTTACCGCCCCCAGTTCTACATCCGCACCACGGATGTGACCGGCCAGATCACCGCCTTTACCGATAGGGATGGCGGCGATGTGGAAATGGTGATGCCCGGCGACAACATCACCATGACCGGTGAGTTGATCTGTCCCGTGGCCATCGAGCAGGGCATGCGCTTCGCTATCCGCGAAGGCGGCCGCACCATCGGTGCCGGCGTGGTATCCAAGATCATCAAGTGATCTAGGTTTGCCGGCCAGCTTGCTGGCCAATAAGTTCAGCAAGCTGGCCATTAATCCGGCCATCTCGAACAAGCTGATTGATAAACTGGCCCATCAATAGTTTGATTGGAATTGCCCAAGGGTTTTCCAAATTCATTCAGCCAGTTTATTCCCGCTTGTTCGCTCAGCTAAATTCTGCAATTGTCTGCCATTGGCTGTCTATCGTTGACTGTCTGCTGTTGACTTTCTGCTATTGACTGCTTGCGATTAGCTGCTTGCCATTAGCCGCTTGCGAATAGCTGCCTGTCATTGACTGCTTGCTCCCAACTGCCTGCTGCCAACTGCCTGCGGCTAATTGTTCCCTGCTAATTGTCTGTTGCCAATTGTCTCGGCAGATTTTTGTTGGCGGTTGGCTTTTGATAATTGCCTTTCGTCAATTGCCTTTCGTCAATTGCCTTTCGGCAAATGCCTTTCGGTAATTAGCTCTTAGCAGCGGCGGCAAAGCTTTCGCCGCACTTTCACCGCAACTCGACAACCTGTCAGCGGCTTTTTCTGTCCACCTGGGCTTTTCCCTGTTGCGGCTCAGGCCCATCCGGTACCAGCGCTCTCGCTCCCTATCCCCATGTCCGCCTCAATTCCCCAGCAAAAGATCCGCATCCGCCTGAAGGCCTTCGACCGCCGCATGCTGGATCTTTCCTGCGAAAAAATCATCGAAACCGCCGATCACACCGCGGCCACCGCGATCGGCCCCATCCCCCTGCCCACCAAGCGCAAGATCTACTGCGTGCTGCGCTCGCCCCACGTGGACAAGGACTCCCGCGAGCACTTCGAGACCCGCACCCACCGTCGGATCATCGACATCTACAGCCCCTCCGCTAAGACGATTGACGCCCTGATGAAGCTGGATCTGCCCAGCGGCGTCGACATCGAAGTGAAGCTCTGAGCTGCCCGCCCCCGGAGCCAAGCGAACCGGGGGCTTTTTATCTAGTATCTGATCTGCCCCTCCGGAACAAGCCATGGGTGAGCTGGCCGTAAGGGAGCTGCCACTGTTTCCCCTGCCCGACGTGGTGCTCTTCCCCCAGGAGGTGCTACCGCTGCATATTTTCGAGCCGCGTTACCGCATGCTGCTGCGCACGGTGATGCAGGAGGACCGCCGCTTTGGCATCATCCGCTGGGATCCCCAGAACCAGCGCATGGCCGATGTGGGCTGCTGCGCCGAAATCCTCCATTGCCAAACTCAGGACGACGATCGCAGCAACATCGTCACCATGGGACAGCAGCGCTTTCGCGTGCTGGACATCGTGCGGGAAGCCCCCTTCCGGGTGGGTTTGGTGAGCTGGATTCAAGACGAGGTGGATCAGAGCCGAGACGACCTGGACCAGCTGGCCGCCGACGTGGGCCAGGCCCTCCGGGACGTGGTGGAACTCACCGGCAAACTGGTGGGCAAGCCCACTCCCCTGCCCTCGGATCTGCCCGATCTGCCGCGGGAACTTTCCTTCTGGATCGGCGCCCACCTGGGGGGGCCGGTGGCCGACCACCAGCAGGCCCTGCTGGAGATGACCGACACCGCCGAGCGATTACAGCAGGAATACGAGTTGCTGGATCACACCCGCCGCCAACTGGCCGCCCGCACCGCCATCAAGGACAGCTTTGATACCTAGTAAGGCTTCCAGTCGAGTATCAAGACAACTATTCAGTCCACTATTACCTCCTCCAGGAGCTTTAGCCGCTCCAACGATGACTACGAAAGGTCTGCCATCAGCAGTGCCGCCGGCGGGATCAGCCTTGGCGAAAGTATTGCCTTCTGCAACACAGCCCGCCTTCCCCTTCGTTGGAACGCTTTGTTCTGGGATATTTAATGCGTAAATGCATGCCACAGGAGCACCTCTTAGGTAGACCTTGAGCAGCCGCTATTTCGGCGGGCAAGTTAGCTAATAGCCTTTGCCCCATCAGGGCTCCCTTGGCTGGGGCTAGGCTTGTCCAGAGCTTGATTAGGGGGAAAGCGTAATTAAAATACTTTTTCGCGGCCCGAACTTTTTAGGCTCCCCTTCCCCCTCCCGGTAATAGCTTATTTGGCGACAGCTTTTGCAGCAATTTCCATAGCTGCGGTGCTGGCCAATTCAATCCCGCCAGTTTCAGCCCTTCCCCCATCCGCCGATGCTTGTCTTCAGCTGGCCCTGGACCGCTGCCCTGCTGGTGGCCAGTGGTGTTGCCTCCCTAGTGCTCTGGCAGCGCCAGCACCGCCGCTACCAGGGGCCGGCCAGCGTTGCCGATGCCTATGACCGCTGGACCCAAGATCAATTGCTGGAGCGGCTCTGGGGGGATCACATCCATCTGGGCCACTACGGCAGCCCCCCGGCCAGGAGCGATTTCCGCGCCGCCAAGCACGACTTCGTGCATGAACTGGTGCGCTGGAGCGGCCTAGATCGGCTGCCGGCCGGCAGTCGGGTGCTGGATGTGGGCTGCGGCATCGGTGGCAGCGCCCGCATCCTCGCCCGCGACTACGGCTTCGAGGTGTTGGGCATCAGCATCAGTCCGGCCCAGATCCAAAGGGCCCAGGCACTCACGCCGCCAGGGCTGAATTGCCGCTTTGCGGTGATGGACGCCCTGGACCTGGATCTGCCAGAGGCCAGTGTGGATGCGGTATGGAGTGTGGAGGCCTGCCCCCACATGCCCGACAAGCAGCGCTATTGCGATGAATTGCTGCGGGTGTTGAGGCCCGGCGGCTTGCTGGCCGTGGCCGACTGGAATCGCCGCGATCCCAGCGATGGCGCCATGGGGCGCCTTGAGCGCTGGGTGATGCGCCAACTGCTGGAGCAGTGGGCCCACCCGGAATTTGCCAGCATCCGCTCCCTGCGGGCCCATCTGCAGCGCAGCGCCTGGGCTGGCGGCATGGAGATCTTTACCGATGACTGGAGTGTCGCCACCCTGCCCTCCTGGATCGATTCGATCCAGGAGGGGCTGCGCCGGCCCTGGGCGCTACTGGGCCTTGGCCCCAAGGCGGTGCTGCAGGGGCTGCGGGAAACCCCCACGATTTTGTTGATGCATTGGGCATTTGCCAGCGGCCTGATGCAGTTCGGGGTGTTCCGCGGCCGCAAGCCCACCGGCCCTGCAAAAAGCCAGTGAAGCCAGTGAAGTCAGCGATACAGCCGGCGAACAAGCCGGCGATCAAGCCGATTAATAAGAGTAATTAAATCAATCAGCCTCTTCCGTGGCCAGGTTGGTTAACGGGTAGGCGCCAAACAGGGCCAAATGTTCACATAAGGGGCGCAATTCCTCCAGGGCGGGTTCAAGATCGGCCAGAGCATCGCCCAGCTCCAGATCTACAAAGAAGATGTATTCGCCCAACTCCCGCTTGGAGGGGCGCGATTCGATCCGGGTCATGTTCAGCCGTCGCCGGGCAAAACAACTCAGGGCCTCCAACAGGGCCCCCGGCTGGTTGGCATGCAGGGAGAAGGCCAGGCTGGCCAGCGGTCCTTGTGAGCCACGATCGCCGCGCCGCAGCAACAGAAAGCGCGTGCAGTTGCCAGGCACATCATTGATCGGATAGGCCAGCACCTGCAGGCCATGCTCCTGAGCGGCCTCCAAGGAGGCGATCGCCGTGCGAAAACGGCTGCCGGCCACCATGCGAGCGGCTTCGGCGGTGGAACTGGTGGGCAGCTGCAGCGCCCGCGGCAGCTGATCGGCCAACCACTGGCTGCACTGGGCCAGCGCCTGGGGGTGGGAGAGCACCTCGCTGGCGCCCTCCTGGCTGCCACTGCCCAGCAGGGCATGGCGAATCGGCAACACCAGGGCCCGCACCATGGCCAGGTCGGGGTGTTCCCAGAGGGCATCGAGGCAGGCGGTCACGCCCCCTTCCACCGAGTTTTCCACCGGCACCACGGCCGCGTCGCAATCGCCTTTGGCCAGGGACTGAACCACGGCGCGGATGCCCGACTGGGGCACCAGTTCCACCTCCGCAAGCCCCTCCAACTGGGCCAGCAGCCGTGCCGCCTGCTCGCCATAGGTGCCGCTGGGGCCGAGGAAGGCAAGACGCATGGAGGCAAGAGGGTTGGCCGATAAGATCATGCCGCGCCGGCCAACGGGCCATGCCTCTGGCCTTCAGCGCCAGCCAGGAACTGCAACTGAGCGTTGCCGAGCAGGTCGATCGCCTGCCCGCCTACCTGAACAATGAAGAGCGGGTGGTCAAGGCCCTGCTGGATGCCAAGCAGCTGGAGCCGCTGGGGCCCGGTCGCTGGCGCTATAGCGTCACCCACCTGCAGCTGTTTCAACTGCAAATTCACCCGATTGTGGAGCTGTCCTGCCAGCTCGAACCGGGCAGCATCCAGTTGCAGGCCCTCGACTGCCAACTGGAGGGGCTAGGAATTGTGGACGATTTCCAGCTCAGCCTCTGCTCAAAACTCGCCGCTGGTCCCGCCGGCCTGCAGGGGGATGCCACCCTCGGGGTGCAGGTGAGTCAGCCTCCACTGCTCAAGCTGGTGCCAGCCAGGGTGCTGGAGGCCACCGGCCGCTCCCTGCTGGCGGGAATCCTGCTGAGCATCAGATCGCGGGTGGGCAGCCAACTGCTGGAAGATTTTCAGCGCTGGTGCCACGAGAGCTGAAGCGACCCCAGGCCCAGAAGCCGCTCAGCGAAAAGCGGCAGAAGCTCCCAGCGAAAAGGCTCAGAACCACAAGCCTGACTACTCAGCCAGCAGTAGGGCCCGCCAGCAGCTTGCGCAGGAAGGAGCGGCGATGCAGGGGCGTGGGCCCCAGCGCCAGCAGGGTCTGGCGATGTTGGGCGGTGCCGTAGCCGGCATGGCGCTCCAGGCCGTAGCCAGGCAGGGAGAGGGCCAGCCGTCGGATCAGAGCATCGCGGCATTCCTTGGCCAGCACGCTGGCGGCGGCGATCGCCAAACAGCGGCTGTCCCCCCGCACCAGGGTCTGCTGCGCCCCATACCAGGGGCGCAGGGGCAGCACCCCATCCACCAGCACCAGCTGGGGCACCTCCGCCAACTTATGCAGAGCCCGCAGCATCGCCCGCTCGGTGGCGCTGCGGATGCCAAAGCGATCGATCTCCGCCGCCGAGGCCTGGCCGAGCCCCCAGCCCAGGGCCCAGCGGTGGATCAAGGGCACCAGGGCGGCCCGACGCCGGGCGGTGAGCTGCTTGCTGTCGGTGAGTCCAGCCTGTTGCAAAGGCTCCGCCGCCGCCGCCGGCAGCACCACGGCGGCGGCAAACACGGGCCCAAACAGGCAACCCCTTCCCACTTCATCGATGCCGGCCAGCTTGGCGGGATCTTGGCCAGCGAAAGGCTGGGGGATAGACCCCGGGCCCAGAGCCGCTGGCACCTAGGAGGCGGCAGAGGAGCGGCGGCGGCGGCGGCGGGGTTCGCCGCTCTCGTCCAATTCCGCTTCCGGGGCCGGTTCGGGGGCCACTTCAGGGGGGGGCGCCGGCTGGCTCGGCTCCGGCGGGTGGTCGTGGGTGGGCACGGTCACCGTGAGCACGGTTTCGGGCTCACTGAACTCCGGCAGAGGCGTGATCTCAACCGTCATCTCCCTGGGCAGCTCCGGCGCTGGCGGGGAGCCGCTGGCGGGGGCCTCGTCGGCGCCATAGCCATTGGCGGAGCGGCCACCACCGCTACCGCCACTGCCACTGCCACCGCTGCCACTGCCACTGCTACTGCCGCTGC
>DGYA01000015.1:20937-21353 GCA_002396505.1 Cyanobacteria bacterium UBA5018
CCGCTGCCACTGCCAGCGCTGCCACCGCCACCACCGCGACCTCGACGGCGGCGCGGACCAGCGGCCTGGAACTGCTGCCTGGCTTCCTCCAGCACCGCCTCTTCATCGGCACCGGGGCGCACCACCAGCACCATCAGGTTGTCGGCCGTGGGCTTTGGCTCCAGCAACAGGGTGGGGTTCAGCCCCATCCAGCCATAGACCAACTCCTGATCGGCATCCATGGACACCGCCACCAAGGCTGGATCGGGGCGCCTGGGGGCAGGGGCCTCCTGGGCCAAGGCGGGAGCGGCTGCGATCGGTTCATCCAGCAGCAGCGGCACCACGGTGTGTTCGCCGATCTCCACGGACCCGCCCAGGCCAGGGCTGTAGGCCGTCGCCGCCGGCGCCGTGCCGCGACCACCGCGACCACCGCGGCG
>DGYA01000068.1:0-143 GCA_002396505.1 Cyanobacteria bacterium UBA5018
AGTCGGCCTCCCGCGCCAGGCCAGCCGCCGCCAGCAATGCCCCCCAGGGCTCCGCTGGCGAGGAGGAACCCCTGCGCCTGGAGGCGGTGGCCGCCGAAACCTCGGCCCTGGAGCGCTACGGCCGCAACCTCACCGCCGCCGCC
>DGYA01000068.1:305-6299 GCA_002396505.1 Cyanobacteria bacterium UBA5018
CGGCCGCAACCTCACCGCCGCCGCCCGGGCTGGCGAACTCGATCCGGTGATCGGTCGCGACGCCGAAATCCGGCGGCTGATGCAGGTGTTGTCGCGGCGCAGCAAAAACAATCCGGTGCTGATTGGCGAACCGGGCGTGGGTAAGACCGCCGTGGCCGAGCTGCTGGCCCAGCGCATCGTGGCCGGCGATGTGCCCGACGCCCTGCGGGGTCAGCAGCTGGTGGCCCTCGACCTGGGGGCTCTGATCGCCGGCGCCAAGTTTCGCGGCCAGTTCGAAGAAAGGCTGAGGCAGGTGCTCGAAGAGGTGCGCGACGCCGAAGCCAATTCTGGGGCGGGCGGCGTGATCCTGTTCATCGACGAGCTGCATACGGTGGTGAGCCAGGAGCGCTCCAACGCCGATGCCGGCAGCATCCTTAAGCCGGCCCTGGCCCGCGGCGAGCTGCGCTGCATCGGCGCCACCACCCCCGAGCATTACCGCCGCAGCATCGAAAAGGATCCGGCCCTGGAACGCCGCTTCCAGCAGGTGCCGATTCGCGAGCCCAACCTGGAAACCAGCGTGGAAATCCTGCGCGGCCTCAAGGAGCGCTACGAACTGCACCACGGCGTCACGATCACCGATGCGGCTCTGGTGGCGGCGGCGCGGCTGGCGGATCGCTACATCGCCGATCGCTGCCTGCCCGATGCCGCCATCGACCTGATCGATGAGGCGGCGGCCCAATTGCGCATGGAGGTCACCTCCAAACCCCAGCTGGTGGAGCAGGCCGAAGCGGAGCTGCGCCGCCTCGATCTGGCCCTGCTGGCGGCTGAGGCCTCCCCGCTGGAAGCGCCCCCTGCCCTGCTGCAACAGCAGCGCCAGGCCAGCGAGCAGCTGGCCCAGCTGCAGCGGCGCTGGGCCCATGAGCGGGAGCTGCTGGCCGAATTGCACCAGGTGCTGCAGCAAGACGAAGACCTGCGCCAGGCGATGGCCCTGGCCGAACGGGATGGCCAGCTGGAGCAGTTGGCCCGGCTGCAGTACGACCAGTGGCCCGGCCTGCAAAGGCGTCGCGAGGCCCTGGAGGCCGAACTCAGCGATCAGCCGCTGCTGCGCGAACAGGTGGAACCCGGCGATATCGCCGATGTGGTGGCCCGCTCCACCGGCATCCCCGTGCAGCAGCTGTTGGCCGGCGAACGCCAGAAGCTGCTGGAACTGGAGGCGCGGCTGGCGGAGCGGGTGATCGGCCAACCCGAGGCGGTGGCGGCGGTGGCCGCGGCGATCCGCAGGGCCCGGGCGGGCATGCAGTCGGCGCGCCGCCCGGTGGGCTCGTTTTTGTTTCTGGGTCCTACCGGCGTAGGCAAGACCGAACTGGCCAAGGCCCTGGCCGCCGCCCTGTTCGATGAGGAAGAGGCCCTGGTGCGCTTCGACATGAGCGAATTCATGGAGCGCAATGCGGTGGCCCGGCTGGTGGGGGCACCGCCCGGCTACGTGGGCTACGAGGAGGGGGGCCAGCTCACCGAAGCGGTGCGGCGCCGGCCCTATGCGGTGCTGTTGCTCGATGAGGTGGAGAAGGCCCATCCGGAGGTGTTCAACCTGCTGCTGCAGGTGCTCGACGACGGCCGGCTCACCGATTCCCAGGGCCGCACGGTGGACTTCTGCCACACCGTGGTGATCATGACCAGCAACCTGGCCAGCCGGGCCATCCTCGAGAACGCCCGCCAAAACGCGGCGGCAAACGAGCCCCAGGCCGCGCCTGCAACTAATGCCCAAGGAGAACAGCCCACTCATCCCCGGGGCGAACAGCCCAATAGTGCCCAAGGCGAACAGCCCGCCAATGCCCAAGGCGAACAGCCCCCAGAGCTGCAGCGGCGTTTGGAACAGGCGGTGGAGCAGGCCCTGGCCAGCCACTTCCGCCCCGAATTCCTCAACCGCATCGATGAGGTGATCCGCTTTCGGCCCCTGGATCGTGGCGATCTGCAGCGAATCGTTCGCCTGCAGCTGGCCGAACTGGCGGGCCTGCTGGCCGAGCAACAGCTGCGCCTGGAGGTGAGCGAGCCGGTGGTGCAGATGCTGGTGAGCCAGGGCTATGAACCGGAATACGGCGCCAGGCCGCTGCGGCGGGTGCTGCGTCGCCGCATCGAAAACCCCCTGGCCACCGCACTGCTGGCCGAGAGCTTCAGCGGGGCCTCGGCGGTGCGCGTGGAGCTGGGCAACAACCAAGATCCCCAACTGCGCTTCCTGGCCATTCCGTAGGGCCTGGCAACTCAGTCGGGCCTGGCAACCCAGTCGGGCCTGGCAACTCAATCGGCTCTGCTAGGGCAGTGAGGCGGCGGGGTAGGTTGTTCGTTTGCCGAGTCGCGCGGACGCCCCGTGCGCCAGCGCTCGTGGATTCTTCCTCCCCACTCCCCCCACGTCAGACCAAGGATCTGCCCGCCATAGATCTGCCTGCCACAGATCTGCCGATTACGGATCCCCCCGCCACAGATCAGCTAGCCCCTGATCCAAACTCGTCAAGGTCAGCGGTCGGCACCCAGCCGATCGACGAGGCCAGCGATCTCCAGCTCGCCGCTCCTGGCTCCAGGATCGAGACCGAGCCCCAGGGGTTTGCCGCCGCCTCCCTGGCCGAGTTGCGCAAGGTGGTCTGGCCCAGTCGCCAGCAACTGTTCAGCGAGTCGGTGGCGGTGATTTTGATGGTGGGGTTGTCGGCAGCGGCGATCGCGGCTGTCGATCGCTTCTACGGCTGGGCTTCCACCCAGGTGTTCCGCTGAGTTTTTCCTTGCCCGCGCCCCCAGTGTCCGAGCCATCTGTGTCTGAGTCCCTTGCCGCTAGCCCTCTCGACACCGACGAAGCCCTCGCTTTAGATCCAGCCCAGGCTGTGCTTGAGGCCCCTGTGGCCGAGCAGGCCCGGGCCCAGGTGCCCCGCTGGTACGCGGTGCAGGTGGCCTCCAGCTGCGAAAAGAAGGTGAAGGCCACCCTTGAGCAGCGAGCCGTCACCCTGGGGGTGCATAACCGCATCTTCGAGATCGAAATCCCCCAGACCCCCGGGGTCAAGCTGAAGAAAGACGGCAGTCGCCAGTCGATCGAGGAGAAGGTTTTTCCTGGCTACGTGCTGGTGCGCATGGTCCTTGATGAGGACACGATGATGGCCGTGCGCAGCACCCCGAACGTGATCAATTTCGTGGGTCAGGAGGATCGCCGCGCCACCGCCAAAGCCCGGGGCCACATCAAGCCCCGCCCCCTGAGCCGCCAGGAGGTGGATCGCATCTTCAAGCGAGCCGCCGAGAAAAAGCCAGTGGTCAAGGTGGATCTCAGCGAGGGCGACCAAATCCTGGTCACGGCGGGTCCGTTCAAGGACTTCCAGGGCGAGGTGATCGAGGTGTCCGGCGACCGCAACAAGCTCAAGGCCCTACTCTCGATCTTCGGCCGGGAAACCCCGGTGGAATTGGAGTTCTCTCAAATCAGCAAGCAGAGCTGAGGCCCCGGCCCCAGCCCAGCGGCCGTCTCCCTGTGGAGGGCGGCCGTGCATTCACCGCCGCTGTCACCAGCGGCGATCCGCAGCGTTCCCGACGCATAGACAATGGCCAAGAAAGTCGTTGCCGTAATCAAGCTGGCGCTAAATGCCGGCAAAGCCAACCCGGCGCCACCGGTGGGCCCTGCCCTCGGTCAGCACGGCGTCAATATCATGGCGTTCTGCAAGGAGTACAACGCTCGCACGCAGGACAAGGCTGGCTATGTGATTCCTGTGGAGATTTCGGTCTTTGAAGACCGCAGTTTCACCTTTATCACCAAGACCCCTCCCGCTTCCGTGCTGATCTCCAAGGCAGCCGGCATCGAGCGGGGCGCCGCCACCTCAGCCAAGGGCAGTGTCGGAGCCATCTCCACCGCCCAGCTGGAGGAGATCGCCAAGACCAAGCTCCCCGACCTCAACTGCACCAGCGTTGAATCGGCCATGCGCATCATTGCTGGCACCGCCCGCAATATGGGCGTAGCCATCAACGACTGATTCACCGACTGATTCACCTCCCGTCCTTTATTCAACAAATCGGGGGAGACCTTCATCGGTCGCCAGCACCCCATCCAGCCATGCCAAAAGTTTCCAAGCGCTACGCCTCTGTCGCCGCCGCGGTGGAAGAGCGCACCTACGCACCCCTTGAAGCCCTGGAGTTGGTGAAGGCCAACGCCACCGCCAAGTTCGACGAGACGATCGAGGCCCACGTGCGGCTAGGCATCGATCCCAAGTACACCGATCAACAACTGCGCACCACGGTGGCCCTGCCCAACGGCACCGGCCAGACGATTCGCATCGCCGTGATCACCAGCGGCGAAAAAGTAGCCGCGGCTAAGGCCGCCGGTGCCGATCAAGCCGGCGATGACGATCTCGTGGATGAAATCGCTGCGGGTCAGATGAATTTCGACCTGCTGATCGCCACCCCAGACATGATGCCCAAGGTGGCAAAGCTGGGTCGGGTGCTCGGTCCCCGGGGTCTGATGCCCAACCCCAAGGCAGGCACGGTCACCAATGACCTCAGCTCCGCCATCGCTGAGTTCAAGGCCGGCAAGCTGGAATTCCGCGCCGACAGAACCGGCATCGTGCACGTGCGCTTTGGCAAGGCCAGCTTCGATGTGGCCAAGCTGCTCGAAAACCTCAAGGCGCTGCAGGAGACCATCGACCGCAACAAGCCCAGTGGTGCCAAGGGTCGTTATTGGCGCACCCTCTACGTGACCTCCACCATGGGCCC
This sequence comes from Cyanobacteria bacterium UBA5018, assembly GCA_002396505.1. Lineage (GTDB taxonomy): Bacteria > Cyanobacteriota > Cyanobacteriia > PCC-6307 > Cyanobiaceae > UBA5018. The sequence continues at coordinate 5,019 of DGYA01000068.1, forward strand.
CTCGGTGCCGGTCGACTTCACCGCCCTGCAAGACCTCAAGCAAGACGCCTGAGCTCGATCAGCCGGGCCTTGGTGGTGCCAGAAACCGGCCAGGCTTGACACCACCAAGGCCCGGCAGCTCGTGGTTTAAAATAAAAAACTGGCGAAAGCCAGAAGGGCACGCGCCCTACCCCAGACAGCAGGTGGCGTCAGCCATAAATCCTGCCGAGGTGAACGCGACAGGTTTAGTTCCAGTCGGTGCCCTAGGGATTGCCGATCGGATGCGGAACGTGCAGCGGCCTCGAGCTTGGTTCCCTTGTGGATTCACCAGGCGTCCAGGGCTGCGTACCCGGCTTGTTCCCCCGATCCGTTCCAAATTCCCATGGGCCGCACGCTGGAGAACAAGCAACAGATCGTCGAAGAGCTCAAGTCGCTCCTAGGCGAGGCCGAAATGGCGCTAGTCCTTGATTTCAAGGGCCTGTCTGTCAAGGAATTGTTTGATCTGCGGACCCGTCTGCAGGGCAGCAACGGCGTATGCAAGGTGACCAAAAACACCTTGATGCGCCGTGCCATTGACGGCAACAGCGCCTGGACTGAACTCGATCCCCTACTCAAGGGCACCAACGCCTTCATCCTGGTAAAGGGCGATGTCGGTGGTGCGGTGAAGGCCGTTCAAGCCTTCCAAAAAGACACCAAGAAATCGGAAACCAAAGGCGGCCTGTTTGAAGGCAAGCTGCTCTCGGAAGCCGATATCAAGGCGATCGGGGATCTGCCCTCCAAGGAGGTGCTCCTAGCTCAGATCGCCGGTGCGATCAATGCTGTAGCCACCAAATTGGCCGTGGGTATCAACGAGGTTCCGTCCGGTCTTGCTCGGGCGCTCAAGCAGCACGCCGATGGCGAGGGTTCGGCCAGCTGAGGCCCATCCCTTGCTCTGCGCTGCCGAGCTCAACCGATCGACTGTCCACAAACAGATCTGTTGCTGATTCCCAACCATGTCTGCTACAACCGACCAAATTCTCGAACAGCTGAAAACCCTTTCCCTGCTGGAAGCTTCCGAGCTTGTCAAGCAGATTGAAGAGGCTTTCGGTGTGTCTGCCGCCGCCTCCGCTGGCGTGGTGATGGCAGCAGCTCCGGCCGCTGCCGAACCCGAAGAAGTTCAGACCGAATTCGACGTGATCCTTGATGGATTCGAAGATTCGGCCAAGATCAAGGTGCTGAAGGCGGTGCGCGAAGCCACCGGTCTGGGCCTCGGCGAAGCCAAAGCCCTGGTGGAAGCGGCTCCCAAGCCCGTCAAGGAAGGCA
>DGYA01000068.1:6481-7319 GCA_002396505.1 Cyanobacteria bacterium UBA5018
CTCCCAAGCCCGTCAAGGAAGGCATTTCCAAGGCCGATGCCGAGGCGCTCAAAAAAGCCCTCGAAGATGTCGGCGGCAAAGTCAGCATCAAGTGATCGCTTAATTAGTGAATCCCTTGGCTTGATCTGTTGCCGGGCCCTGGCTCGACATCAGCTTTGCTTCCCTGCTAGCCGGCTCCCATCTAGGGGCCGGCTTTTTGCTGGCTGCCGCATGGCCCAGCCCTCAGCCGAGCAAACCCATCCCTCAGCCAATCAAGCCCATCCCTCAGCCAAGCAAGCCCAGCCCTCAGGCGTGCAAACTCAGCCCAGAGCAGAGCAAACTCCGCTCTGGGCCGTGCAGCCAGGTGGCAGAGAGGCGCTAGGCAGCCCAGCGGGATTGCTAATCCACCAGCAAGCCGATAGGTAAGCCCTAAAACAGGTAAGCCCTAAAACAGGAAAGCAATAAAACTGGTGAGCAATAAAACTGGTAAGCAATAAAAAAGCCCCGCCAAAGGCAGGGCTTTAGGTTGGAACGATTCTGGGAGTCTGTCCTTGTTTCGACCCCGGAAGAGCGTTCCCACTCCTCACACCTGTAGAAATTAATCCCAAGGCTGGCCAGCCAGGGGGCGCCTGGTGCGGAATCGCAACTGGCACCCCCTGGGGCTCATGGGCTGGTGGCGGGGAGAACTGCCGTCTCCTGGAAGGGCAGTACGGGCAGGCTGATCACCTGGCCGGGGGCTGGCTCGACGCTGGCGCTGAAGATCTGCTGCGGGCGCCGCCAGCCATCCGGGCGCCGCCGCTCCCGCTGGGCCAGCTCCAGCGGCGGTGGCGGCGGCGGCGGAGGCGGAGGAGGAGGAGGA
>DGYA01000126.1 GCA_002396505.1 Cyanobacteria bacterium UBA5018
CACCTTTCCTGAAAGTCACCGCTATGGCCCCTTGAAGCTGGGTTTCATTGTGTTCATCTTTAAAGTCCACCATCAAGAAAGCCTCTAAGCTTGCTTTGCGGATCAAAGAATGCGGTGGCCCTCCGTTTCGTCGAGCAAACCAGGCTCCGAGGTCGACAGGCATATGGTGAAGAAGCTTATGCACAATGCTTTCAGCTGTTAGCACAGCAATGCTATCTTCATGCCCAATCATCGGAGATACAAGAAACCACCAGGCGTCATTGCGCTGAGTTTTCGTAATATCAAAATGATTAATCATCTCCAGGAGTCCCTAGCAAAAGGAGCATAAGATGCCCTGGCAGGAAGGCATCCTTGGCGAGAGCTTTTCAACCAAACCGCAAAGTTAGCCTTTCTCTTCGTGAGCATCAGGGCGGCTTGCACACAAGTAGTGTATTGATTAATCCACTTCCGCACACCTAATGCGTCCAAGCGCAATGCTGGTCTCACGGAATGCGACATAACGAGAGGCTTGGCATATTCTGTGTTGGCTTGGGTCGCGCTGGACTCCCAGATGCGGCCGCCCGTGTCATATCAGGTGTCACGTTCGTATTGCTGCATCATCGGGAACTACACGCGGTAGATGGTGATCAATTCTTCCAGGCTGAGGCCTAGGGCCTAGGCTAGCAGCACATCAATCTCTACCAAGGCTTGGCGGCAAGCATAATCCCTGCGCAATGCGTAATCGCGCGGCCAGGTTGGGGTGAGACTGGTAAAGAACTCATTGGCGAGGCGGGGATCCTGCTTGGCCCCTGACTGTCCGACGCATCTCTGAGAAACCTTGCCAAAGCATGGGTCTCAGTCAATTAGATGCGCCATCAAAGGAGTCAGCCGAAAGCTGTCGTGGTATTCACCCCCAGGGTCAGCCAAGGGCAGCTGGGCTGTGGCGTCGTCGCGTTTGGGGTGGCCCTCCCAGATCATCTGGAACAGCCGATCCAGCGAATCGCTGATGTAATGGCAGCGGCATAGAACTCGTTGGCGCTGGTGATGCCGGGGAGGGCCATGACTCAAGGCTTACGCAGCGTGAGCAGGGAGGTGGTGGGTTCGGTGATGAAGCCCTCGATGGCGGTGGTGTGATTCAGCAGAATCTGCAGGATCTCAGCGGTACTGGTATTCCCCACCACCAGCCAGATCACCTTCGGAGGCGCGCCGCGCAGCAAGCTCAGACCACGAAAGTCGTCATCTTTAGTGGTGATGGTATAACCATTCTCAGCGGCAAAGGCCCAGATCTGATGATCGCTCTCGCCCTTCAACGCAACATCACGCACGTGGACGCTGCCCGGAAACAATTCCGAGAGTGCCGCAGCAAGTCGTGGGCTCAGGTTCTCATCCAGAAGCAAACGGCCTGCCATGATGCGGCTCAGGCCACCGTGAGCTCACTGAGCCGCTTCTCGCGTTCAGCGGCATAACGCAATACCGCCTGAATATGTTCTTTTCTGAGGTCAGGGAAATCAGCCATAATCTCCTCCTGGCTCATGCCGCTGGCGAGATATTCGAGCACATCCGACACAGTGATGCGGGTACCGGCCAGGCAGGCCTTACCGCTGCGAACACCGGGTGTGCAGGTGATCAGATGGGGGAGGGATGTCATGGGTTCGGATTGGGGGTGAGGGCGATTTGTCCTAACGCTGTGCACCGCGTGGCGAAAGGCTTGATCAACTGCTGTCCCGGTGCAGCACGGCCACCAGCTTCAGGTAGGGCTCGGCATTGGTCCTCCATGCGCCGCGCCAGGGTATCCACCGTGCCGCTCTCGAACGCCTTGCTGATCTCCGCCTCTTCTACAGCGGCGTCATAGACGCCGAGGAAAACAGCCGGATCGCCGATGCGGTGGGTTGGCCTTGGCCGCCGGCTCCAGCTAGCCGGGCAGCAAGGCCAACCTCAGCGGTAGTTCTCGAACTGCAGCGGCACCTCCAGGTCTTGGCCCTTGAGCAGCTGGATCGCCTGCTGCAGATCGTCTTTGCTTTTGCCGGTGATGCGCAGGCTGTCTCCCTGGATCGACACGGTGATCTTTTTGAGCTGGTCGCGCAGGGTTTTGGAGAGCTGCTTGGCCAGCTCCTGGCTGAGGCCCTTGCGCAGCTTCACCAGCTGCTGCACCCGGTTGCCACCCACCGGCTCAGGGCTCTGAAAATCGAAGATCTTCAGGGAGAGGTTGCGTTTGGTGGCCTTCTGGCGCAGCACGTCCACCACCGCATCGAGGGTCATGTCGCTGGCTGTGGTGATTGTGAGGCTGAGCTCCTCCAGTTCGATCTCGGTCTTGGAATCCTTGAGGTCGTAGCGCTGGCCCACATCGCGGCGCACCTGATCCAGGGTGTTCACCAGCTCCTGGCGATCGAAATCGCTCACCACGTCGAAGGAGAAGGTGTCGGCCATGGAGTGGAACAAAGGGGCTGCGCACCCCCACCCTAGAAAACCCTAGAAGTAGAGGGCCCGCCCCCAGAAGCTTCCATGCCTTTACCGCTGCCGTTCACCGCCCTGCTGGCCTTGCTCCCCTTGGCGGTGGAGGCCGCAGGGGCTGGATCCAGCAGCGCCGCAACGCTGGCCCTGCATGGCGGCGGCGCCTACGCCTGGTCGTTGGTGCTGGCCGGCGCGGTGGTGATCGCCAGCCTGGTGCCCCTGGGGGCGGCCCGCTCCCAGGCGGATTTCACCCCGGCCGACCTGGCGGCGCCGCGGGCGATGTTCGAGCGCTTGCCGGCCTGGGGCAAGCGGGCCAACTGGGCCCATCAAAACAGTTTTGAGGCCTTCACCCTGCACGCCCCGGCCTGCCTGCTGGCCCTGCAGGCTGTCCACAATGGGGCGGCCCCGGCGGGCCTGGCGCTGCTGGCCGCCTGGCTGCACCCAGCACTGCGGCTCGGCTACATCGGCGCCTATGTGGCCAACCTGCCACCCCTGCGCAGCCTCTGCTGGGCCGGCGCCATCCTCTGCACCGCCATCCTCTACAGCGAAGGGCTGCGCGGCGTGCTGGGAGGCTGAGGGAGCTAGTGGCGGGCTGAAGCTTTCCTCATGCGGGCGGTGGCCCTTGGTCTTCCAGCCCTCGCGCTTGGAGGATGTCCGCAATCCGCCCCATCGTGACTGCCTTCGCGTGCACGTCTCCCAGGCGTTCATACACCGGTAGTTCCTCTTCTTGATAGATGCGCAGCGCCTCATCCCGCTGCCCTCGCGATTGCAGGATGTCCGCGATCCGCCCCATCGTGATGGCCTTCGAGCACAAGTCTCCCAGGCGTTCATACACCGGTAGTTGCTCTTCTTGATAGATGCGCAGCGCCTCATCCAGCTGCCCTCGCGCTTGCAGGATGTCCGCAATCTGCCCCATCGTGATGGCCTGGCTCCTGGCATTCCCCAGCCGCCGATGGAGGGGCAGCTGCACCTCGCGCCAATGGGCTAGGGCTTCATCCAGATCCCCCAGACTGAACAGCAGCCGGCCCAGCTCGTCGACCAGGGTGATACGCAGCTCATCGGGTGCTTGCGGGTTGCCCTCTAGCCAGGCCCTGATCTCCGCCACCCGCCGGCTGCGCTCGGCCATCGAGCGGGTGTCCACGCCCCCATCGGCACTGGGGGAGGGCGTTGGCAAGGGTCTTTCCCCACCGGGGGCGGGCTGGTCTCCAGGTGCGGCGGCGGGCAGAAAGGCATACACGCCGCTCCGCCAGGCCCACAGGTCGGGCGCGCTGCGGGAGGCCAGGGCGATCGCCTCTCCATCCAGCCAAAACACCAACTTGGCCCGGGCCTTGGCGGCCAGGCGCTCCCGGCGGGTGTTGAAGGCTTCCCAGCGGGCGGCGTCAAACCAGCCTGGGCGGCCGATCACATGCACCACAGGCGCCTGGCGCGCGTTGTTCACCAGCCGGGCTTCCAGCATCGGCACATCGAGAATCTTGTCGCTCAGCGGCAGCCGATCGCTCCGCAATCCCGCGCGCTGAAGCACCCGGTCGAGAGCCTCCAGCACCTGCCGCCGCAAACCCTCATCCGGCGCCTCTGACGTGACCCCCTTTAGAGGTCCAGTTGCTATGAGAGCTGGTGGGTAGGTCATGCCGCTCTCCATTGCTGGAGTGCCTCCAGGGGCGTACGCC
>DGYA01000074.1 GCA_002396505.1 Cyanobacteria bacterium UBA5018
AACTCCTGAAAATGACTAATTCTTTCTTTGAGTATATTTACTGCTTTTCTTGTAAACAGGTGACTTTCGTCAGCACAAAGATTTTGGGTTTTCGCGAGATCAACTAAACTGTCCGGATATTTTTGGGGCCTATGGGACTTTGTATCTATGCCACGAAGACTACAAGGATATGAGACACGTATTTTAAACCTGCCAAATGAATGCACTGATAAGAGAGACTCAATAACCTGTCTTCGCCTGGTATCTTGCGACGGATCTCTCATGATAGGGCTATATAGCATTAGTTCAACTACGCAAGTACTTCCGTGCTGGAGAATCCGGGTAAGAGAAGTTACAAAATGAAAGTACTCAGCCAATGTCGAACATATTTTTGCCGATGCACCAGGGAGATGAGTAAATGTTACCCGTAGATAGGTAACTGAGTCAGAGTTTTTAAATAATAGGCCTTTCAGCAGCCTGTCCTTTGTGTCAGAATTTAACATGATATTGCACGAGTTTTCACCATGCTCAGATAGTATTTTGCGTGGAATTTCAATCCAACCATTATTGATTTCGACATAGTCTAAAATTGGTTCTGGATATAATGCGTCACGGGCAAATAAATTGTATGCTCGCCATGTTCTCTGAAATGTCTCCATTGGGCGGACTTTAAGCCTCATTCTGCTGTCATCAAAATCTAGGTCTTCGACCATTAGACTCTTGAGCCATATTTCTAGTTGTGACAGCACGTAGTGGTCTTTCACTTTTCGATCACAACTTAGTTCTCTAAAGCGGTTATAATATTGCCTTGCGTCAACTAGAAACTCTATGCGTTGTAATCGACCATTCTCTAGCGGGCCACTTGCATGATATAAAATATGAATATTTGCATGATCTAATGCACACATCAGCTTTCTTAGGACTCCAGGGCGGTTTATTACTCTCGCATTGACCCTTGTGAGATGTTCCCAGGATTCAAATAAAATCGGAGATATGGTCATCTCAGTTAGCGTTGGTACAGGTGTCCTGCTATGGCCTGGCAATGCCACAATCGTCAACAAGGTTCCTGTCTTCAGCGCAAGGTGCCCTCTGTGAAAGTCTTCTACTCGTAACTTTCCATTTTCGACTTTAGTTAAAGTATCGAGAATAAGCATTGAGTTTGTGAATCTTTGGTGAAATATACTACCTGTGCTAAACTTTGCAACCTAATGTTCCAATTTCCTGACTCTTATAAAGTTATTGCCCGGTCTTCCCAACGCTTTCTTAGGTGGTTCCGTGAACCAGGGCATGTGAGCCTCTCCTTTCCGTGAACCACGGCGAATTGGTCTCGGCAGGTCTTTGATATCCCTGATCCCGCATACGATCTCGCGACAGGCCTGCTCAAGATAACCGTGGTTCACGGGTCCGATAACCACATGTTCAGTACGCTACACAATGTCCGCTGGGCTGCGTACTCCGAGAGGGGGCCTCGGTTGAGGACATGGGTACATATAGTTTTTTTGCTCACGTCCCGATGGCCCAGCAGCTCCTGGATAGTCCGGATGTTCTGTCCCCGTTCCAGCAGGTGTGTTGCCTTACCTGGCCGAAGGCCAGCGTGGCGGAGCCACTAGGAATGACGAAAGGTATGGCAGCTGACTCGGATACTTGCGAGCCAGCCGCCATATCGGTCTGATGAACAATTCGCACCTGCAGAAGATGGTCTTGCAACCCAGCCACCAGGCTTTGCGGCAGCAGCGTCATCCGGTCCCTGCCGCCCTTGCCGTCGCGCACCGTGAGCTCCCTCCAGCAGTTCTCGGTAGAGAAAAAGCAGCGCTGCCAGCGCCTGGTTCTGGCTGGAGGCACTCACTTGCCCCTCCACCGCTAGGTGGGTGAGGAACACGTTCACCTCTTTTTTGTAGAAGGCCGCCCCAATTCAGGCCTGGAGCCCATCCAGCGCCGTGGCCACCACCCGATGGTCCGGGTCCTGTTGGAGCTGTTGCAGCAGTAGGCGCGCCTGGTGGGCCTCGGCCTCGCCGGGCCAGTCGCGCACCAGGCGGCCCAGGATTTCGGTGCCGCCCACCCGCACCGTGCCGTCGGTGTCCTCGATTGCCAGGGTGGCTAATTCGAGTAGCCAGGCGGCCGGGATGCTGGGCTGTTCGGCCAGGGCTGCCAGCACGCTGCAGCGCAGCAACCAGTGGTGGTCGCGGTTAAAGGCCGCCTTGAGCAGGGGCCAGGCCCGCTCCAGGCCGTAGCTGGCCAGGGCATTGGCGGCTTCTGCTCGCACATTTGGATCCTGGTCGTGCTGCAGCGCCTCCTCGAGGGCCTGCCAGCCCGCTTCGTTGCGCTTCACCCCCAGACCGGCGCAACTCAAGGAGCGCACCATGAAGGTCTCCTGCTCCAATCCGAGCAGCAGCAGCGGGATCGCCTGCTCCGCCGGCACTTGGCGCAGATTGGCCAGGGCCGGCATCGCCCGGGCCGGATCCCCGGAGGCGATGGCGGCTTGCAGTTGCTGGAGATCGGAATTGTCAGGCATTAGAAGAATTGGAGACAGTGTGCTTGGGTGAAATTTTACGCGGGAATTGCTGGGGGAATGTTGTTATTGAGGAGGGGAGTTACGGGTGAGGGGAGTCGCCGATGGAATGGTCGGGAGATTTGCTGGGGGCTTATTCGGCAATTGTTGGGGGATTTACTGGGGAAAGCTTGTGCGGCAGCTTGGCGATTGGCGAGGGTGGATCTGGCTTGCGGAGATAGAGCTTCGCCGAGATAGGGCTGTGATCAGCTCCTGCTGTGATTAGAAATAGGCAATCTCTCCTGGCGCAGGGAGTGCAGCAAGCGGCGGCGGCGCCGTAGCTGTCCCCACCGATTGGTCACCAGCAGGCCGATACCGATAAGTAGCGGCGGCAGCGCCGCCAGGCGATCGACGCCGCGGCGCTCTGTGAGCGCGATTAAGCAGAGCAGAATTAGCAACGGCGCCGCCAGGGTTAGCCAACCAAACAACTGGCTGCGGGGGGCCTTTGAGCCACTCAAGCTGCCGCCTCCTCAACCCCGCTGGCCTTGGCCATCCAGCGCAGCAGGCTGCCCGTCAACACCTTCACCCCCACCGGCAGGCAGGCCTCATCGGGCGCAAAGCTATTGCTATGCAGGGGCGTGCAACCCCCGGGGCCGGCCACGCCGAGGCGAAACATCGTGCCTCGGGTGCCATCGAGCAACTGGGCGAAGTCTTCCGCCCCCAGGGAGGGCTGCTCCAGCCACAGCACCTGCCCTGGCCCCAGCAGTTCAACGCCCACCTCGGCCACCATTTTTGTCAGCTCCGGGTCGTTGTGCACCGGTGGCGAGATAACGCGGTAATGCACCCGCGCCTCGCCGCCATGGCCGCGGCAAAGGGCCAGCACCGTCTCCTCAATCCAGCCCGGCAGCTGGGCGTGCACCTCCGTATCCAGACAGCGCACGGTGCCCAGCAAGCGCACATGGTCGGCGATCACATTGAACGCCTTGCCCCCCTCAATCCGCCCGAAACTGACCACCACCGGATGCAGGGCATCGAGCCGGCGGCTGATCGCCTCCTGCAGCCCGCTCACCACCCGCGCCGCAATCCAAATCGCATCGGTGCTCTGGTGGGGTCTGGCGCCATGGCCCCCCTCCCCCAGCACCTCCACCTCCAGTTCACCCGCCGCGGCCGTGAGGCTGCCGCAGCGCACGCCAATGCTGCCGGCCGCCAGGCTGGGGAAAACATGCAGGCCAAAGATCGCCTCCACCCCCTCCATCGCCCCATCGGCCCGCATCCAGGCCGCCCCCTGGGCCGTCTCCTCCGCCGGCTGAAACAACAGCCGCACCCGCGCCGGCAGCTGCGGCGCCACTTGGGCCAGCAGCCGCGCCACCCCCAGCCCCACCGCCGTGTGCAAATCGTGACCGCAGGCGTGCATCAACCCCTGGATGCAGGAGCTGTAATCAAGGCCGGTGCGCTCCTCCACGGGCAGGGCATCCATATCCACCCGCAGGGCCACCAGCGGGGCTGCCGCACCGCTGGCCAGGCGGCTGGGCCCCAGTTCGGCCACCACCCCCGTACGTCCCACCCCCTCGCGCACCCGCCAGCCCCAGCGCCGCAACTCCCCGGACACCAGGGCGGCCGTCTGCTGTTCGTGGCCGCTCAGTTCCGGATGGCGATGGATGTGGCGGCGCAGTTGGATCAACTCCGGCAGCAAGGCCTGCAGTTGGCTGTCCAGATCCAGGGTCTGCCAGGACAGCGGCGGCGGGGAATTGCTGATCGAAGCGGGCATGCCGGAATCACTCAGGCGGAGGCCAGAGCCAAGAAATGCTCCAGGGCCGACACCGGTGCGGGCGGCCAGCGGCGCGTGGATTGCAGCCATTCTGGCTGCCTATAGCGGGGATCCAGGCCCGACGCGGAAGCCCAGTTGCTCTCGGCCTCACCGCTGGCCCCCAGCCGCCAGAGCAGGGCCGTGAGGCCAGCTCTGGCATCGGCGAACAGCGGATAGCGGCGAATCAAGGCGCGCAGTTCCCGTTCCGCCTGCTCCAACTCCCCCAATTGGAAGGCCGCCAGGGCCGCACTGGATCTGGCCATGGCAAAACCGGGGCGGCTGTCGGCCGCCGTCCGGAAGCTGTTGCGGGCCGCCAGCCAATCCCCCTGGCTGCCCTGCACATTGCCGAGGTTATAGAGGGCCGCGGCCCGCACCTCTGGATCGAGTTGGCTGGCTGGCTTGTCTGAAGAGGCTGGCTTGTCTGAAGAGGCTGGGCTAGCTGGACTGACTGGGCTGGCGGGCGTCTCCAGGATCCAGCGGTAGTCGGTTTCGGCCGCCCCCCAGCGCTGCAGCGCCTCCTCGGCGATGCCCCGGTTTAGGTGGGGTTCCGGGTTGCTGGGCTCCAGGGCCATCGCCCGCTCCTGGTCGGCGATCGCCGCCATGGGATCCCCCAGCACCAGCTGCACGTTGCCGCGGTTGCTCCAGGCGGCGGCATCTTCCGGTGCCATCTCCAGCACCTGGTTCCAGAGCGGCAGGGCCTGGTCAAAGCTTCCCTCCCGGCTGGCGGCCAGGGCCTGGTCAAACAGTTGGGCCAGGCTCGGGGGCCGCGGCGCCGCCAAGGCCATCGGCGCCAGGGCCAACTGCGCCATCAACACCAGCAACAACAAAAATCCGCTCATGGCTGGGCTCCGGAGAGATCCAGTTGGGCCGGCCAGCCCAGGTGGCTGCGACCGGCGGGGGTCACCTGCCGGCCGCGGGGGGTGCGCTGCAGGAAACCGAGCTGCAGCAGATAGGGCTCCACCACGGTTTCCAGAGTTGTGGAATCCTCCCCCAATGCCGCCGCCAGGGCATCGAGGCCAGCTGGACCACCGCCGTAGCTTTCCAGCAGCAGCGTCATCAGTCGCCGATCGCTGGCATCGAGGCCGCGGCTATCGACGCTATGCAGGCTGAGGGCCTCATGCACCAGCTCGGGGCCGATGCGCAGCTGGCCATTCACCGCCGCCACATCGCGCACCCGCCGCAGCAATCGATTGGCGATGCGGGGTGTGCCGCGGCAACGGCGGGCCACCTCCAATGCCGCCTGCTGTTCCAGGTCTAGTTGCAGCAGGCCGGCGGCGCGCTGCACGATCGCCTGCAGGTCGTCGAGGTTGTAAAATTCCAGCCGCTGGATCAGGCCAAAGCGATCCCGCAGCGGCGAACTGAGCGAACCGGCGCGGGTGGTGGCGCCCACCAGCGTGAAGGGTGCAATTTGCAGGCTGCGGGTGCGGGCGCTGCTGCCCTTGCCCACGGTGAGATCGAGGCGAAAATCCTCCATCGCCGGGTAGAGAATCTCCTCGGCCACCCGGTTGAGCCGGTGGATTTCATCGATGAACAGCAGTTCACCCGGCTGCAGATTCACCAGCAGGCCAACTATGTCCCGCGGGCGCTCCAGGGCCGGCGCGCTGGTGATGCGGCAGCGCACCCCCAACTCCTCCGCCAACACCAGGGCCATGGTGGTCTTACCCAGGCCGGGCGGGCCATAGAGCAACACGTGATCGAGGGCCTCCCCCCGGCTGCGGGTGGCCTCCACGGCGATGGCCAGCACCTGCTTCAGTTCGCTCTGACCGATGTAATCGGCCAGCCGTTTTGGTCTAAGGCCGTCTTCCCTGGCTGGCGGCTCGCCCCAGCCGGTGCCACTCGCTTCTCCAGTTTCATCCGCTTTGGCCGGCGCCAGCGGATCGCTATCGGCAGCCAGGGCACTGGGATCCAGCAGCCGGCGGTTGACCGGCGAGCGAGCGGGCGTGACGGGCAGCTCACCCGCCTGGGCGCTACCGCGCTCATCCGCCTGGGCGCTGCCGCGCTTACCCGCCGGGGCGCTGCCGCGCCGTGGCGCCCCCATGTCCGAGGAAACGATGGCCATGGATGGAGGGTACCGGCCCCTGCCTAGGGTCGGAGCAGCAGATCAGCCAGGGGAGCGGGTAGAGGCGATGGCCAAAGGGGGCACCAAGAAGCTCGCCGCCAAGGCGCAAAGGGATGCCGCCAACCGGTTGCTAGCTGACAACCGCTTTGCCCGCCATCAATACGAAATCCTCGAAACGGTGGAATGCGGCATCGAATTGCTCGGCACCGAGGTGAAATCGATCCGGGCCGGCCAGGTGAACCTGCGCGATGGCTTCTGCCTGGTGCGCAACGGCGAATTGCAATTGCACAACGTGCACATTTCGCCCCACAGCCATGCCGGCCGTTTCTTCAATCACGATCCCCTCAGGGTGCGGCGGCTGCTGGCCCACCGCCGCGAGATCGATAAATTGCGAGGCGGTATCCAACAGAAGGGCCTGGCCCTGGTGCCGCTGAACATCCACCTCAAGGGTTCCTGGCTCAAGGTAACGATCGGCCTGGGCAAGGGCCGCAAACTGCACGACAAACGCCAGGAAGAGCGCCGCAAACAAGACGTCAAGGACACCCGCGCCGCCATGGCTCGCTTTTAGGGCCTGGGCTGCCGCTGGGCATTGCCGCCCCTCAGCGGGGGCTGCTCTCCTGCGGTGGCGGCGGTGCCAGCGGCGCCACCACCGGTGGGCTGGGCGACACCGGACTTGGGGTCACGGGGTTGGCTGGGCTGGTTACTGGGCTGGTAGGCACCGGAGGGGTGTCTGGGCTGGCGGGCATCTCTGGCGCGGGGGTCAGGGGCGCCACAGGCGGATCGGCCCGCAGCGACAGGGTGATCAGCCCAGCGGCCACACCATCGTTGGTGACCAGCAGTTGCAGGGGGGATTTGGCCTGGGCGGGCAGGCTGACCACCCGCAGCGGGCCCCTGGCCTCCAGCAGTTCGCCATTGGCGGCAAACACGCTCATCTGCATCAGCGGCGAGCCGTTCACACCTAGTACCAGCCGGAATCCAGCCGGCAGACGGATCGGGAACAGGCGCGCTCCACCGGCCTCCACCTGGGCTGAAATCACCCTGGTCTGCAGAGGCTGGGCCTCGATCGCCTCGATCTGCACGTTGGCCAGGCCCAGCTCGGCGGCGGCAAACCAGAGCTGCCGGAACGGCTCGCCGGGAATGTCGGCCCCCACCCGACCGGGCAGCAGATTTTGGGCGCTGCCCGACACCAGCTGCCGAATCGCGGGGGCACTGAGACCCTGGTTCACCAGGGCCTGCTGGCGCCTCTGCCAATCGGCCTCACTGAAGCTGCCCAGGCGGCGGCGCAGCTCCAGAGGCAACTGCTCCACCCGCGCCAGCCACTCCTCAGCCAATTCATTCCACACCTTGCGCAGGGGGGCGTCGCTGGCAGCATCGTTGGGCAGGCGACCGCCCCGTTCCGGGAACTGGGCCAGCAGGCTGGCATCCACCAGCCGCAGGAACCAGGCCCGATCCACCTGCATCGCCCGCAGCCGGTTGAGCAGTTGCTGCCGCTGGTCCACCTCCGCGGCCGGCAGGCTGCTGGGCAGTTGCAGGGCCGCATCGGGGCGCGGCTCGGCCTGCTTGCCGCGGCTCAACCACCACCAGCCGAGGGCCGTGCCGACCACGGCGGAGAGCAGCAGGGCAATCACCACCGGCCACAGGCCGCCCTCGGCCTGCTGCTCCCGCAGTTCGGCCCGCTG
>DGYA01000027.1:0-27029 GCA_002396505.1 Cyanobacteria bacterium UBA5018
GGAACGGATGCTGGGGGCAAAACCAGAAACCAGATGGCAGCAGGCAGCAGGCAGCAAGCAAGCAGGTAGGTAGGCAGGCAGCCAGGCAGGCAGGCAGCCAGGCAGGCAGGCAGGCAGGCAGACCAGGCGCACTCGCAGACATGCCTTCCCTCCAAACGGCGCGCAGCGGCAAAAGGCTAAATACGTCGCAATGCCGCAGCTATCTAAGCCTTCTTTGCCGCTTTGACATGCTAATTCGTACCGCTTTTAGTTCCAAACGGGGCAGACAACTTTGCTGGTAGTGGGGGGCAACGCTTACCTCTACACACCAGCCGAACATCAACACACCAGCGCCTCTCCCCATGGCATAAATCGAGCCAGCGTCTCCTCGCGATCCGCCGCCAGCACAGGAAAGTCAGCAGCTCCTAGGTCGGTTCCGACCGGAATACCGCCGGGATGCCGCTGTAGCCAAGTCACCGGACAGCCCAATTCGGTGAGTATCAGCCAGGCTGCCGCCAGGTCCCAGATCTTTGGCGTCGCTTCCAATGCCGCCACGGTCTGGCCCATGGCGACGCTAACCAAATTCAGACTGGCCACACCCAGCAAGCGAATCTTGCCGGGGAAGCGCTGGTTGGGCAGCTTCTGCAAGACGCCGATGGAGCGGCTGCAAAGGGAGGCACAGCCTGCAGGGTGCGCCTGCAGTGCTGGCGGATGTAGGCGCCTGCCATTGCGCCAGGCTCCCTCACCTCTGATGGCCCAGATCCTCTGGCGCAGGGGGGGCACGTCGAGTACGGCAAAAACGGGCACCCCCGCCTCAAAGCGGGCTAGGGATATGGCCCAGTAGGGAATGCCGGCGGCAAAGTTTGTGGTGCCATCGAGGGGGTCCACCACCCAAAAGGCCTCCGTGCTGGGCACCAACTGCCGCCCTTCCTCACTGAGCACACCCTGAGCTGGATAGAGCGCGTTTAAACCGGCCACCAGGGTGGCATCACTCCAGCGGTCGCAGGCGGTAATCAGGCTGCCATCGGCTTTGACATCGGAGACCATGTGGCCAAAATCCAGGCGCTGCCGCTCGGCCACTTGATCGAGCAGATCGCTGAGACCCGAATCCAGAACTGCTAACGGGGGTTCGATGGTCATCCGAGCTCAAGGGACAAAACCCTGACGAGGCTGCGCCCCGTATCCTCTCTGAACTGGCGCAGATTCAGGCGTGCCAGCAAAACCAAGGCGCCGATCGCCACCAGGATCTCAACCGTGAGTACCAGGGCATAGGCGGGATAAGCGGAACTACCCAGGTGCAAAACCGCCTGCAGCCAACGCCCCAGGTCGAGCAGCCCTCCCCCTAAAACCTTACCCAGGGCGCGGGAGAGGGCCTGGGCAAGGCCCCAAACCCCCACAAATGTGCCGGCCGCTTGGGGCAGAGTGAGATCCAGCATCAGCACCAACGCACTGTTGGTGGCAATCCCGGCCGCCAGGCCGAACAACAGCATCACTGCCTGCAGCACCGGCACTCGGCCGGTGAGGCCGGCTAGCAGCAGTAGCAGCAGCGTGACCACCATCAGCTGACAGCCGAGTCGAGCACTGGGCAATTTGCCCAGCTTGGGCCCCAACCAAAATCCTGCCAGCAGCAAACCCGCCAGGGTGCCCATCCCCCAGACAGCGTTGAGAGAAGCCGTGGCGGCAATCGGCATGCCAAACACTTCGGCTCCGTAGCTCTCCAGGATCGGATCCTGCAGGAATAGCCCCAAGGTGAACATCACCAGGAAAGAGAAGAACACCAGCACCTGGCGACTAGAGGTGATCAATGCCCAGGACTGGGCCAGGGTGATGGCATCTTCGCGGCTGGAAGCCCCAGGCCCTGTATGGGGCTTACGACTGGCAATAGCGGCAGCAGCCGCTTGTGGCTCCAGGCCAGCTAGCTGAATGCCATCTTGCTGAATGCCATCTGGCTGAATGCAGTCTGGCTGGATGCAATCTTGCTGAATGCAGTCTGGCTGGATGCAATCTGGCTTCAGTACATCTGGCTCCATGCCAAAGGTGGCTACGAAAGTGAGCAGCCCCACCACCAGGGCAACCCGCAGCATGAAGGTGAACAGCACGGGCTGCAAAAGAGCGGGATCGGTGACTCCATCGAGGCTGCGCAGGCTGATGGCAATAGCAATGGCGCCAACCACAATCCCCACCGTGAGCAGACACCAGATCAAACCAACGGCCCTGGGTCGCTCCTGTTCGTTGGTGCGATCGATCACCAGGGCGAGATAGGGAGTGGTGGCCAAGGACACTGCTAGGCCGTAAAGGGCGAACAGACCACAAAGGGCCAGCACTCCGGCCAACAGCTCCAGCTTGGAGCCAGCGGCCAGCAGAGCCGCCACCCGGAAGATCACCGGAATCGACAACACGGCCAGGCTGCAAAAAGCGGCCGTACCGATCCAGATGTAAGGGAGTCGCCGGCGACCGGCCAGGGGCTGGGAGTCGGAGATCTGGCCAAACCAAACCCGAGCGGGGGCGACAAATTGCTCACAGGCCAGGGCGCCCCCCACCAGCAGTCCGGGGAAGGCCAACTCACTGATCATCACCCGGTTGAGCATGCCGGCGAAAATCACCGCCAGACAGCCCAGGCAGGCTTGAAACAGCCCGAGCCTCAAGGTGTTCAACAAACCGAGGCCTGCGCCGCTTTGCTGGCTCACCAGCTCAGCGCCCCGCTTGGCAACCGGGGATCAAAGGCGATGGTTCCACCGGAATGGCGGAGGAGCCCACGGGCTTGTTCGCTGGCAGGGTGGGCAGCGAACAGCTGGCAATCTGATCTAGGCCAGTTCGGCGCTGCAGTTCCACCAGCCGCTTGTTGTAATCGGAGATGGCGCTGGAATAGCGCACCTCGGCCTGGGTGAGGTCCCGCTGGGTGTCGACAACTTCACGCTGGGTGGTGACGCCAGCCTGGAAACGCAGGCGGGCCAAGCGCAGCGACTCCCGAGCCGAGAGCACCTCCTGGGCGGTGGTGGTGATATTGCGGTTGTTCTTTTCTAGCTCGTAGAAACTTTCTTCCACATCCCTGCGAATCGAATCGCGGCGGTCGGCGAAGCGGAAGACATTCTCTTGGGCCCGCTGCTTCTCCTGGCGATAGCGCGCCCTGGCGGCGCCACCATCAAACAATCTCCAATCAAAAGTTAGGCCAATAGAATTGTTTACACTCCAACTATATTGGCCAGACAAATCCTGATTCAGGCTCTGGCTCTGACTAGTATAACCATTAGACCTGCCCGCGCTCAGGCTATTGACGATACTCAAAAAGGGCTGAGACTGGGCCAGCTGAGCGTTGGCATTGCTATTGGCGATCGAAATATCCAGCAATGCCTGATCTAGTTCTTCGCGGAAAGCATAGGCCGCAACAATGCTCTCCTGCAGGGAGGGGCTCCAAACCCCAAGCACCAGCGAGGGATCGCTGGCCGTGGGCGTGATCGTTTGGGGCAGATCCAGCTGGGCAGCCAGAACGCGGCGGGTAATCGACTGAGAAGACAGAAAACCGGTGAGCACCTGCTGATCGCGGGCCAGCTGGGTTTCGGCCTGCAACACCTCCAACTTGGTAGCCACGCCCGCCTGAAAACGGGCTTTGGCATCGCGCAAGCTCACCAGGGAAGCCCGCACCGACTCCTGGCCAATGCGCACCCCATCGTCGGCCTGCTGCAGATCCAGATAGGTTTGAGCCACCTGCAGGCGCAACTCGCGCAGGGCGATCAAATACTGATTCTTTGCCTTCTCAAACTCGTCGCGCGCGGCGGCAATGGTGGGAGTGCGGCTGGGATCGATCAGCTGCCAGCTGGCCCTCAGAGTGGCATCCATTTGCCAGATGCTGGCGGTGGTGCGATTGAAATTAGGGTTAGGATTACGGACGTTATTGCGGTTCGCCGTGGAGCTCTCGCCGCCCAGGTAGCTGGGCAAGGCGTTGGAGCCCAAGGACAAGCTGGGGTACCAGAGGGCGATCCGGGCCCTCAGGTTGCTCTGGGCCTGCTCCACCTGGCTGGCAACGGCCTTGAGATTGGGATTGTTTACCTCGGCCAGGTTTTCGGCTTGGCGCATGCTGATCGGCCGCAGCTCTTGAATGCGCACCTGGCTGGGCTTGACGGGCAGGCCGAGACTCGGCGGAGCTGCCAGATCCTCCAGGCCCGGCGCCAGGCTGGTGGCCGCCGGTGCCAACACCTTGGTATTCACCCGGGGCCTGGCGCCTTTCACCTGGGGGGCCAAGGGCATTGCCGCTGCCGCGGGCACCAGCGCAGGCTGGGATTTCTGATTGCTGGATGCGCCCTTAACAGCCGGGGTAGCGCCGGAGCTGGGCGCTGCGGGCATCGCCGACTGGGCACGGGCGAAATCAGCCAGCGCAGGCAGTCCCAGCACGCTGAATAGGGCCGCACCGAGCAGGGAGCGCTTCACACAAGATCTCAAGAGTTGGGCAGAGCTTAAGCAGGTTTGCCCAACTCGCCGAAACAGGCCAACACCAAGTCCTCCGCATCAGCCAATAGGCGAACCGGCACAGGCAACTGCCGCTCCAGCTCCGCCAGGCTGAGGTCGTCGAGAAACACCGGCTCCCCCTGGCGCAACATCACGCTGGGGAGCAACACCTGCTCCCCCAGATCCTGGTCAGCAAGGCCCGCCAACAGGTCGGAACCGGTGAGCAATCCAGTCACCACCTGCTGCTGCCCCCAGTAGGGACTGGGCAAGCCATGCAGGATCAACTCCAATCCCGCCACCGCGTTCAACCGCGCCACCACCGGCTCCAGGGCCTCCGCCACCAGCTTGCCCACCACCCAACTCAACCGCCTGGGCTGGGGCAGGGCTGCCGGCAAGTGGCGGGTTACCCCATCTAGGGCTTCGAGAAAGGCGCGAATGCTGCCAACGCCGTTCTCCTGCTGTGGGAAGTCTTCATAAACGCCGCGATCCGGCAGGGGCAGGCCGGCCAGGAGATACCACTCATCGGACAGCCAGGCAAAGCGACTGCCCAGCCGCCGCTGGAATTCCAACTGCAGCGGCTCCACCCGCTCGATCACAGCCTGGGCAGAGGCGCGATCCAGGGGCCGCAGGCCATCACCAGCAGGGCGGAAACGGGTAAGTCCCACCGGTACCACCGCCGCCGACAGCACCGCCGGCCAATCACCCAAGCCAAAATCTGCGAGCTGCCTGAGGCTCTGCTCCAGGGCGTCGCCATCGTTGATACCCGGACAGACCACCACCTGGCCATGAATCTGCAGCTGGCGCTCGGCAAACCAGCGCAGCTGCTCCAGGATCAACCCCGCCCGGGGATTGACCAGCAGGCGACTGCGCAACTCGGGATCGGTGGCATGCACCGACACGTATAGAGGTGACAGGCGCTGCTGCTCAATGCGCTGCCAATCGGCGGCGCTGAGGTTGGTAAGGGTTAGGTAGGAGCCGTAGAGAAAGCTGAGCCTGTAGTCGTCGTCTTTGAGATAGAGGCTGCGGCGGCGACCGGGGGGCTGCTGATCGATAAAGCAAAACGGGCAGTGGTTATTGCACTGCTTGAGCCCATCGAAGAGGGCCTCACTGAAACCCAGCCCCAGCCCGTCATCGAAATCCTTCTCCACCTCCAGGCTGTGCAGGCTGCCATCGGCGGACTCCACCTCCAACAGCAAAAACTCCTCGGCGACCAAAACCTGCAGATCGATCAGATCGCGGGGGCGTTGACCATTGATGCTCAGCAGCCGATCCCCTGGCTCAAAGCCCAGGTCTTCCCCCAGCGAACCGGCCTCCACGGAGACCACCACCGCCGGCTGAATCGGCCGCGAAGGGCTGGCGGCCGCTTCAGCCGGCCTGGCTGATTCAGCTGGCCAGGCGGAATCAGCCGGCCAATCCGAGGCTTCCTGGGGCCAAGCCGAGTCTGCCTGGGGCAAAGCCGTAGCGGCCAGGCCGGCGGAGGGTTCTTTCCACAAGGCTTGCGCTCAGGCGGGGGATTGACAGCCAGTCTGCTGGCAAACCTCCCCAGCCAGCCCTCAGCGGGGGGCAGCATCCAGGCCGCGGAACCACAACAGGATCGACAGGCCGAAAACGAGGCGATAGCCCACGAACAGCCAGGTGCTGTTGCGCTGCAGGAAACGCAGCAACCAGCCGATCGCCCACCAGGAGACCAGGGCTGCGGAGATAACGCCCACCAGCATCGGGATCGGCCCACCAACGGCATCGCTGTGCAGCGCATCCTTGAGCTCGACCAACCCCGCCAGGACGATCGCCGGGATCCCCAGCAGGAAAGAAAAGCGGGCGGCTGCCGGGCGCTTCCAGCCATCGAACAGGGAGGCCGTCAAGGTGCTGCCAGAGCGGGACACCCCAGGCACTATCGCCAGCATCTGAGCCACCCCCACCAGCAGCCCATCGCGGGGCATCACCTCCTCCAGTTGGCGGCGGCGGCGGCCGACCAGCTCGGCCAGGGCCAGCAGCAAGGCCATGGCGATCGAGACGATGGCGATGGAGGTGACGCTGCGCAACGGCGAGTTTTCAAAGTCTGGGAACCAGAGCTTGATCGCCACACCGGCCAGCAGGATCGGCACGGTGCCCAGGGCGATCGCCACCCCAAGCCTTGCCCCCGGGTCACTCCAGCGACCATCGCGAACCGCGCTGCCCACAGCCCCGATCACCTCCTGGAGATCGCGCCGGAAGTAGGCCAACACCGCCACGATGCTGCCCAGCTGAATCACGGCGGTTACCGCCACCCCCGGATCGCCCCAGCCGAGCACCATGGGCACCACCTTTAGATGGGCCGTGCTGCTGATCGGCAAAAATTCAGTTATGCCCTGAACAATGCCGAGCACCAGGGCATGCCAGCAGGCCTCCACCAGCGTCAAAGAGGCCCCAGCCCCCGGGGCACTGCCGCTGATAGCAAGGCAGTTCAGCGGCGGCAACATCTGTGATGGAACAAATCTGTTGCAAACCCTATGTCCCTTGACCCTGGGGAGCGGCCGCTGCCGCCTGGGTGGCGCCCTTCGACGCCAAGGGGCCGCTGCCGCCTGGGGAGAGGCCGCTGCGCCGCTGGCCGAGCCCGCCCCTTAAGGTTGCTCAACTTTCTTCACATCCTTGGTGATCGGGGTACCACCCAGCCCACTGGCCGCTCGGCTACAGGCTCCAGAGCTGGGTCTTTGGGCAACCCTTAGCCGCAACGCTGAGCTGCTGGCCGGCGCCTTGCTGGTGGCCCTGCCGGTGTTCCTGCAAGCCCCCTGGGTGCGGTTGGCGCCGGTCACGGCCACCCTGTTCACGGCAGCCCTGCTGACGGCTGGCATCTTGCTGGAAAGACAATCCCGCAGCTGGTACGGCGAGGCAGGCTCCCTGCTGGTGGGCTTCTCTGGCAGTTGGTTGGCAGGCTGCCTGTTCTGGGGCTGGTGCCGCCTGCATCCGATCTGGCACCTGCCGATCGAAGCCTTCGCCCTGCCCTTGGCCTTGGCCGGTCTGCGCAGCCGCTGGCGGCTCGGCTGTGCCCTCTACCTGGGCTCCCTGCTGGGCACCGCCGCCACCGATGCCGCCATCGCCGCCACCGGCCTGATGCCGCTGTGGCCCCAGGTGCTGGCTGCCGCGCCAGCCGATGCCGCGCTGTTGCTGCAGCAGGCCGGCCAACGGGTGCTCGAACCCGCCTGCCTCGCCCTGGTAACCACTGCCGCGATCCTGCTGGTTCAGGCCTGCCGCTGGCTCTGGTGGCGAGGCCAGAGCGCTCGAGTGGCCAGTACAGCCCTGGCCACCACCCTGGCCATCGATGGCCTGTTTTTGGCGGCGGCCCTGCTGGCTCCTCGGCTCAGCGGCCTGATCTGAGCCCTGATCAGGCCGCTGATCTGGCTCCTGATCTGGCTCCTGATCTGAAGATCTGCAAAAGCCTCTGGCTACAAGGCGATTCGGGGTTGGTGGCATCTGTAACGTTGTTCTATGGCGCGCCGTACCTTCAAGGGTCCGGGCCGCTTTCCTTTCCCGTCCCGTAACCCCTGGAGTGTCGTGATGAAACGGCTGGCTGCCTGGCTGATGAGTGGCGTGGTTCTCGCCGGCCTCCTGGTGACCCTGCTGCTGCCCGCCCCGGCCTTTGCCGCCGAGCGGCGCAATGTCGCCGATGACAAGATCAGCGAGCGCGCCGGCAAGATCGACCTGAACAACTGCTCGGTGCGACGCTTCCAGCAGTTCCCTGGCATGTACCCCACCCTGGCCGGCAAGATCGTCCTGGGCGGTCCCTACAGCGAAGTGGATGACGTGCTGAAGCTGGACCTCAGCGAACGCCAAGCGGAGCTGTTCAACAAGTACAAGGACAACTTCACCGTGACCCCTGCGGAAATCGCCCTCAACGAAGGCTTTGATCGCATCAATGACGGCCAGTATCGCTAAGCCCACTGCCGCTTAGGCAGACTCTCGAAAACCGCGGTTTCGGCGACCCTGGTCCTAGGCAGATCATCTGAGCCATCGGGGCTTCGTTGGCCGTTAGTTGGGTTTTCCAGAACTTC
Source organism: Cyanobacteria bacterium UBA5018 (assembly GCA_002396505.1). GTDB lineage: Bacteria > Cyanobacteriota > Cyanobacteriia > PCC-6307 > Cyanobiaceae > UBA5018. The sequence goes on from DGYA01000027.1 coordinate 8,451, forward strand.
CTTGGCTGGAACATGGGCCTTGCAGCTCCTGTTCCAGTTCCTTGTTTACTTACATTTATCTGGAGCCACGGGCAACTGGCCTTGCCTGGCCTGACAGCTATAGCCATGGGCCTACGCTCCCCATCACCCAAAAGCCGTCGGAGGCACCGGCGGCTTTTTTGTTGCCGGCCAGACCCGCCCCACCAGGGATCGTGGCCTACAAGCACTGGCAACCGGAAGCACTGGTGATTGACAAGCAATGGTGATTGACAAGCAATGACGATTGGCAAGCGATGGTGATTGGCAGCCAGCAGGACCAGGGGCAAGCCACAGACCAGCAGGAGCTGGAGCGGCGAGCTTGGGACGTAATCGTGGTGGGTGGTGGGGCTGCAGGACTGATGGCCTGCCTGGAACTGCCCGCTCACCTGCGGGTACTGCTACTCAGCAAGGTCAGCGGCCCCCCCTCAGCCAGCCGCTGGGCCCAGGGCGGCATCGCCGCCGTGACCACAACAGAAGACAGCTTCGCCAGCCACCATCAAGACACGATCGCTGCCGGCGCGGGACTCTGCGACCCCCAGGCGGTGTCCCTGCTGGTGCATGAAGCCCCCGGCTGCGTCCAGCGCCTTCTGGAGCTGGGCATGGCCTTTGACCGGGAGCTGGGCAGCGACCGGCTCAGCACCACCCTGGAGGCGGCCCACAGTCACCGCCGCGTGCTGCACGCCCAGGACCGCACCGGCGGCGCCCTGGTGGACGCCCTGGAACGGGAGGTGCAGAGACGGCCGGGATTGAGCCAGCGGCAGGGCGTGATCGCCCTCCAGCTCTGGGTGGAGTCTGGACGTTGCTGCGGTCTGCAGGTGCTGGACGGCGACCGCATCCACTGGCTGGCGGCCGGGGCCGTGGTGCTGGCCACGGGCGGTGGCGGACACCTGTTCTCCCACTCCACCAATCCAACCCAATCCAGTGGCGATGGGGTGGCGATTGCCTGGTGCGCAGGGGCCGCGGTGCGCGATCTGGAGTTCGTGCAATTCCATCCCACCGCCCTGATGCTGCCTGGGGCGCCCCACTTCTTGATTTCCGAGGCGGTGCGCGGGGAGGGGGCGCGCCTGCTGGATGCCCAGGGCCAGAGTCCAGTGGCCAAGCTGCCAGGCCAAGACCTGGCCCCCCGCGATCGCGTCAGCCGCGCCCTGGCGAGGCGCATGCGGGAACAGGGGGTGGAAAACCTCTGGCTAGACCTGCGACCGGTGGGGCGGCGGCGCCTGGAGAGCCAGTTCCCCACCATCTTGGGGCGCTGCCGCCAGCTGGGGCTCGAACCCCTGGAGGCACCTATCCCGGTGGCCCCAGCGGCCCACTACTGGATGGGCGGAGTGAGCACCGGCCTAGATGCCGCCACCAGCCTGCCCGGCCTTTACGCCGTAGGGGAGGTGGCCTGCACCGGCGTGCATGGGGCCAACCGACTGGCCAGCAACTCCCTGATGGAATGCCTGGTATTCGCCCGGCAGTTAAGAAATCTGCGCCCCGACTGCCGCAACCTGCCCCAGCCGCCCCTGGGCAGCAGCACCAAAATCAACTCCAAGCCGCCCTCGGCCAAGGCCTTGAGCGGCCAAATCGCCGAGCTGCGCTCTCTCTGCTGGGCGGTGGCGGGCCTGGAGCGGCGGGGCCACACCCTGCGGGGCAGCCTGGAGCAGCTGCGGAGGCAGCGCAGCGCAGTGGAAGCCGATCCCTGCTGGAGAGAAACCCAGTCGCTGCTGCCGGGCCGGCAACTGCTGCTGGCCGCCGAGCTGCATGACGGCTTATCGCTGCTGCAGGAGCTGCACCAGCGACTGCTGCTGGCCGAACTGCTGATCGAAGCTTCTCTGTTCCGTCAGGAGAGCCGCGGCGGTCATTTCCGCATCGACTGCCCAGCCAAACAACCCTTCTGGCAATGCCACAGCATTCAGCGCTTAGGCCGTGAGATCAGCACGGCACCGGTGGGCATGGGCGCCTAGCCAGCCGGTGGACTAGGTCTGGCCAGGGCTAAGCCTGGCCAAGGGGCCATCAGCCGCGGAAGCCACTGAGCTGGGCGAGCTTGGCCAGGGGCTTAACGCCTACTTCGAGCTTGCCATCGATTTCCCAGGTGGGGAAGCCCTCAATCTTCTTGCTGTCGCAGAGCGCCTTCTGGCTGTTACGACCATCCGGGGCGCACTCGATCACCTTGAGCTTGGCGGTGGCCTGCTTGCCGAACAACTCCTTCTGCTCATGGCAATGGGGACACCAGTAGGCGGAATACATCGCCGCACCGCTGCCGCTGAGATGGTCGGCCAAGGCGATGGCCTCGGGCGTGCTGGAAGCAATCACCGCCGGGGGCACCCCGCGGACCGTTTCCGGGGCGGGGCGATCGACGGTGGCGGCCCAGCTCAAGCCGACCAGGCCCACCAACAGCCCCACCAGCACGACCCGAAACAGCATCTGGCCCTGGTCCTGCCAGTCACCGCCGAGTAGAGAGAGCACGAACAGGGCCAGGCTGAGGCTGGCCGAGAGTGCGCAGAAGAAACAGAAGGCGTGAATCTTGGTGATCAACAGCCCGATCAAAATCAGGCTGAACAGGGCCATGCCGGTGCTGGTTAGCAACAGGCCCCACCAGCTCCAGGAGGCCAGGCGTGTGCGGATCTCACCGCGCAGCACCAACGGCAGCACCGCCATCAGCAGCACCGCCCCATAGGCCAAAAAGCCAAACAGCGAAAGCGGCTGTCCGAAAAGAGAGCCCCAGGCGCTGTTCAGCACCTTGTCGCAACCCTCAGCCCCGCCAGGACAATTCAGGGCCCCGAGCAGCCCCCAGCGCTTCAAGGTGATCGCGCCGGTATCGATCGCCCCCACCGTGGCCAACACGGCGATCGCCACCCTCAGCCAACGACGACCGGGGTCACCGCGACGACGGCTGGCGCTAAGACGCTCACTCAAGCGGCTGGAGGTCAAGGCAGGCTGCAGCACTGGCAGGATTCTGACAGCCGCACCCGGCTTCACCCCTGGGCCCATAGGGTGGCTGGATGTACCCGACAGCCTTGACTGAGGCAACCTTGACTGAGACAAGCCCTAGTCAAATGGAAGTGAATCGGTCAATTCGAGCTGAACCAGCCGTGAACCAAACCTGCCTGCAGCAGCCTGGAGTAGCCAAGCCCACCATTGCCTTCACCCATCTCGGTTGTGAAAAGAATCGAGTAGACACCGAACACATGCTCGGCCTGCTGGCCCAGGCTGGCTATGGCGTAACGGCCGATGAAAGCGACGCCAGCGTGGTGGTGGTCAACACCTGCAGCTTCATCCAAGACGCGCGCCAGGAATCGGTGCGCACCCTGGTGGAGCTGGCGGAACAGGGCAAGCAACTGATCATCGCCGGCTGCCTGGCCCAGCATTTCCAAACCGATCTGCTGGAGTCGCTACCGGAAGCCAAGGCGATCGTGGGTACAGGCGACTACCAGCACATCGTCAGTGTGCTGGAGCGGGTGGAGGCCGGCGAGCGGGTGAATCAGGTGAGTGCCGTACCCACCTATGTAGGAGATGAACATTTACCGCGTTACCGCACCACCAGCGAAGCGGTGGCCTACCTGAAGGTGGCCGAGGGCTGTGACTATCGCTGCGCCTTCTGCATTATTCCCAAACTGCGGGGCGACCAGCGCTCCCGCACGATCGAATCGATCGTGGCCGAGGCCCGTCAGCTGGCAGCCCAGGGGGTGCAGGAGTTGGTTTTAATCAGCCAGATCACCACCAATTACGGCCTCGACATCTACGGCAAACCGCAGCTGGCGGAGCTGCTGCGGGCCCTGGGGGAGGTGGAGATTCCCTGGATCCGCGTCCACTACGCCTATCCCACGGGCCTGACGGCCCCGGTGCTGACGGCCTATAGGGAGGTGGCCAATGTGCTGCCCTATCTGGATCTGCCGCTGCAACACAGCCACCCGGAGGTACTGAGGGCGATGAACCGTCCCTGGCAGGCGGGGGTAACCGCTGAGCTACTGCACCGCATCCGCGAACAACTGCCGGATGCGGTGCTGCGCACTACCTTCATCGTGGGCTTCCCAGGCGAGAGTGAGGAACATTTCCAGCACTTGCTCGATTTCGTGGCCGAGCAGCAATTCGACCACGTGGGGGTGTTCTGCTTCTCCAGCGAGGAGGGTACGGCTGCCGCCGACCTGCCCAATCAAGTACCGGCGGACATCGCCCAGCGCCGCAAAGATCAATTGATGGCCCTGCAACAGCCGATCGCCGCCGCCCGCAATGCCAGCTGGGTGGGCCGCATCGTGGATGTGCTGATCGAACAGGAAAACCCCAGCAGCGGCGAAATGATCGGCCGCTGCAGCCGCTTTGCTCCAGAAGTTGATGGGGAGGTGCGGGTGATGCCCGGCGCCCTGGGCCTCTGCGCCGCCCCCGGCACCATGGTGCCGGTGCAGATCACGGCCGCCGACACCTACGACCTGATCGGCGAAGTGGTCGGCGCCCAGGCGATGGTGGAAGCCGCCCTCGCCGCTCGCCACCAGTGAACGGCCAAGACGAACCAGCCCCTGGGAAACGACGGCGGCACCAGGGACTGGGTGGGGCAGGTTTAGGTAGCTGGGGCTGGCTCAGCAAATCAAAGCTCCCAGAGCTGCTGAGGCGCCATCAACGCACCAGCTTCCTGATCGCTTCTGGTTTGAGCACTGCGGGCTCCTTTGCCAGCATCACCGCCAAAGGCTGGATCCTGATGGATCGCAGCGGCAATCCACTGCTGCTGGCCCTGCACTTCGCCCTGCTGGCGATGCCCAGTCTGCTGGTGAGTGGCCCGGCCGGGGTGGCCACAGACCGCCATGGGGCGGCCCGGGTGCTGGTGCTGGCCCAGTGGGGGCTGTTTATCGCTGCCCTGCTGGGGGCGGTGTCGATTCCGCTCACCAGCGGCTCCCTGCAGCTGGCGCTGCTGCTAACCAGCACCATGTTGCTGGGGATTGCCAGCGCCTACGAACTGACTGCCCGCAACAAGTACTGCGCCCTGATGGTGGATAAGCCAGAGCAACTGGCGCCCTATCTCACCAAGTTCTCGGTGGTGTTCAACCTGGGCAAGCTGGTGGGACCGCCCCTGGGGGGTTGGCTGGTGGCCGTGACCGGTGCCGGAGCGGCGCTGACAATCGATGCCTTCACCTTCCTGCTGCCGATCGCCACGGTGCTGTGGCTGCTAACGCCCCGGGCTGATCTGGATATCCGCAGCGCAGCAGGCAGCGAAGCCAGCTTGGCCACTGCCTGGCGGGATGCCGGTGGCGTTTTACGCCATGTGCTGCGCTACTCCGCCATGGCCTGCCTGCTGTGCTTCTTCCACCCCGGCCTGGCCCCGATGATGGCCAAGCAGGTACTTGGTCCCTCACCCCAATCCCTTGGCCTGTTCACCAGCGTGCTGGCCGCCGGCAGCATCTGTGGCGGCCTGCTGCTGCAACGCAACAGCACCTGGCTCAGCCAGCGACCAGGGCTGCTGCTCGGCAGCTGCACCGCCGTGACGGGCGCAGCCCAGCTAGCGATGGCTACCTGGGGCCTGCGGGGATCGATCGGCATTGGCTTGGCCAGCACCTTTGTGATTGGTGCCGGCACCGCCGCCCTGCTGGCGGGAGTGAATCTGATCAGCCAAGTGGGATCGCCCATGGCGATCAGGGGCCGCATGGCTGGCCTGGGCCAGATTGCCTTTCTCGGCGGCGGCGGCGCCAGCGGCATCGTGGCCGCCTTGATCAGCATTCAGGCTGGCCTGGCGGCCAGCTTTGGCCTGCTGGGCGTGGCGGCCCTAGCCCTGGGGCTCCGGGAACTGCTCCAGCGCAGACAGCTGCGACTGGTGCTCAGATCAACTTGATGCCGCGCAGCACAAAGGAAAGGGCAATGGCCGTTACCAGTCCGCCAGCCACCAGAGCCAGATAGATCGCCGGACCCATGGGCACCTCTTTGATGTTGTGCCTATTACAGCAGAGTCCCCGGCTGGTTCACCAGCCCTGAAACCTGCCTAGGCTGGGAGCCATGCGCACCCTCTTCGTCTATCCCGAATTTCCCAAGACCTTCTGGAGCTACGAGAAGATCTTGGAACTCGTGAACCGCAAGGTTTTGCTGCCTCCGCTCGGCATGGTGACCGTGGCGGCGCTGCTGCCCCAGCACTGGCCGATGAAGTTGGTCGATCGCAACGTGCGTGAGGTGAGCGAGGCCGAGTGGGACTGGGCTGAGCTGGTGGTTATCTCCGGGATGATCGTGCAGAAGCGCGACATGGCCGCCCAGATCGCCAAAGCCAAGGCCCGGGGGCTGCCCGTGGCCGTGGGCGGACCATTCGCCAGTTCCACGCCAGAGGCGCCCGAACTCGATCTAGCCGATTACAAGGTGCTCGACGAGGGCGAAATCACCCTGCCCCAGTTTGTCGAGGCGATCGAGCGGGGCGAGCCGGCGGGGCGCTTCAGTGCCAATGGCGAAAAACCGGACGTTACCTCCACGCCCATTCCCCGCTTTGATCTACTGCAGCTCGATGCCTACGATTCGATGAGCGTGCAGTTTTCGCGTGGCTGCCCGTTCCAATGCGAATTCTGCGACATCATCGTGCTCTACGGGCGCAAACCCCGCACCAAAACCCCAGAGCAACTGATAGCAGAGTTGCAGTCGCTCTATGACCTGGGCTGGCGGCGCTCGATCTTTTTGGTGGATGACAACTTCATCGGTAACAAGCGCAACGCCAAATTGCTGCTGCCGGCTCTGAAGCAGTGGCAGATTGAGCATGGCTATCCGTTCAGCCTCTCCACCGAGGCCTCCGTGGATCTGGCCGCCGATGAAGAGCTGATGGCAATGATGGCGGAATGCCGCTTTGATTCGGTGTTCCTCGGCATCGAAACCCCCGACGAAGCGAGCCTGGAAACGGCAAAGAAACTGCAAAACACCCGCAGTTCCCTCGATGAGTCCGTAGATCGGATCACCTCCTATGGCATCCGGGTGATGGCTGGCTTCATCATCGGCTTTGACGGTGAGAAGTCTGGAGCCGGTAGCCGCATTGTCGAATTTGTGAGCCGCACGGGTATCCCCGCCGCGATGATGGGCATGCTGCAGGCCCTACCCAACACTGGGCTGTGGCACCGACTGGAAAAGGAGGGTCGGTTGATCGAGAACAAAGCAGCAGCCAAGGGCGTCAACCAAACCAACCTGCTCAATTTCGTACCAACCAGGCCAATCCGCGACATTGCCAACGAATATGTAGATGCCTTTTGCCAGCTTTATGAGCCGCACGCCTACATTGATAGGGTTTGCAGTTATTACCTCAAGATGGGTAAACCCCGCTGGCAGCAGTTTGTGCCAGCCAATTTAAAAAAATCGAGCCTGCCCACCTGGACAGACCTGCGCGCCCTGCTAATCGTGATCTGGCGGCAGGGGATCAAGCGTGACACCCGCTGGCGTTTCTGGCGATCGCTGCTGAAAGTGGCCCTCGGCAATCCTGCCGTACTGGAACAGTTCCTGGTCACCCTGGCCCACAACGAACATTTCCTGGAGTACCGCGGTGTAGTCACCCGCGAAATTCAGGACCAACTGGCTGCCCTGCCCCCCGAGCCCCCCCAAACCCCGCAACTGGCCAACCGCGAGCTGCAGCCGGCCTAATCGAGCCAAACCGATAAGACACTAGCTAATCCTGAATATATTCGCTGCCATCAAATAAGCAGGTCTCGGCTTTTTGCAGTTCACGCCCCAGATACAGGGCATGGTCGAGCCTGGTTAAGACGGGGGCGTCCTCCGCTTCGCTGAGGGCGATCCCCAGTTCTTTTGCGGTTCGGCCCCGGTAAATTTGCAGTGGTTGGCGCGGAACGCCGCCGCGACAGGCCAGTACCTCGCCGGTGTCTGGATCGGTGGCCAGGCCCCTGGCATCGATGCCATTGCTGTAGTGCTCGGCCAGCAACAAACCGGCCTCCCGGTCGAGCTTGATCAGCACGTAGCCCCCCTGATCCAGGGCGATGGCACGGCTGGAAAGCGCCTCATCAAGCTGGCGCCGCCGCTGCAGGATCTCCGGGCTCAAACTTGGATGCATATAGAGGATCGTAGGCAGCGGTGAACGGTAGTTCCGCATTATCAGCGGCGATCTGCTGGCGCAGCTCTTCATTGGCACCGGGCAGCCAGTTGCGCACAATGGCATCAAAGCGGGGCTGATACCAGCGGTGCAGACTGGTCCGGGGCTGGGCGACAAAGCCGCGACGCCGCTTGTGGCTGCCACCCGCACCTGGATCGAAGCTGCGGATGCCAGCGCCGATTGCCCATTCAATCGGCGCGTAATAACACACCTCAAAATGGAGATTATCAATCTGCTCATCGCTGCCCCAATAGCGGCCCCAGAGCTGATCGGCGGTGCGCACGCACAGCGACATGGCCACCGGTTCAGCCGGATCGCCGCGGTGGGCACTGAACAGCACTAGATGCTGGCGCAATTGCTTAGCGGCGGCATCAAAAAAGGCCTCGCTCAAGTACTTGCTTCCCCAGGGTCCCCAACGGGCGCAGTGCTGGGCGTAGAAGTGGTGCATGCAGTCCACCAGGGCCTCAGGGATGGCCTCTCCCACCAGGGGGGTAACCCGCAGCCCCGCCTCCAGCAAAGAGTTTCGCTCCCGCTTGATATTGCGACGCTGATTGGCATTAAAACTGGCCAAATAATCGCCGAAATTGGCGTGGCCCGGGTTGGTCCAAGCACTCTGCTGATTCAGCCAGGTGGCACAGCCGGCGGCTTCCGCCAGGGGCTGCCAGGCTGGATCCACATAGAGGAAATTGCAGCTGAAAATATCGTGGCGCAGGCAGAAGTCATCGATCAGCCCCAACATGGCCGCCGTGAGCTCGGATTCCGACTCTCCAGCGGCGATCAAAAAGCGATAGCCTTGCACTGGACTCACCGGACTCATGCCCACCAGTTTTGGGTAGTAGCGGTGCCCCAGCTGCTGGGCCAATTGGGCAAAACTCTGATCAAAAACAAACTCCCCATAGCTGTGGCCCTTGAGGTAGAGGGGGGCGGCGGCCACCAACTGATCGCCCCGCCACAGGCCCAGGTGACAGCTCTGCCAGCCCTGCGCTGGCACGATGCTGTCGCTGGCCTCCAGCTGGTGCAGCCAACTCCAGCGATAAAAGGGCAGCCCATCGGGATGCACCGCCAACAGCAATTGATCCCATGCCGCAGCTGGGAATTCGCCCATCGACTGGTGCCAGCGGGCTACGAGCTCAGCCATGGCAGCGAGGGCGATGAACGGGGGGCAAAACTAACCATGACAATCCCGCGCCCGGGCGGCGCCAGCCAAGGCGAGCGATGAAACCTGGAACGGAATCAGCACTGGGAAGCCAATCCTGCCTGCCAAGTGCAGCAGCCAAGCCAGGGCTGGAACCAAAGCATTGTGCAGCAGCCAAGCCAAGGAAAGAGCCAAAGCCAGGGCAGGAACCCAAAAAATCGATGGCACCAAAACCATGGGCGCAGGCCACCGCCACGCTGACCACCGCCTCTCTGACCGTCGCGGTGCTGGCCAGTGGCGCTGTTCTGCAGCCGTTGGCAGCCCGGGCCGGTTTGTTGACGCCCCTGCTGCAGCTGATGCGGCCGCAGTTGGAAGAGCGCTTGGCACGGGTCTGCGTAACGATGGCCTCCGGCGGCGACAGGGATCTGGAGCGCAGTCTGCAAGATCCCTGCCGCCAGCTCGCCGGCCCCGCCAGCCGCTGCTTGGTGGAGGAGACCGACCGTTCCGGCCGCAGCCTCGGCGTGCTCAGCGACCTGATCGGCGGCCGCTTTGGCGACGACAGTGAGATGGTGGTGAAGCGCTGCATGGCCCGCATGTTCGGCCTGCCCAGCGGCGTGCTCGATGCCGTGCCCCTGCGCCAGCTGGCCCAGCGCTTCGCGGAGCGCTCCCGTCAGCCCGCCCCAGCGGCGGGGCAGCCGTAGCGCAGCAGCAGGTCGCCATCGTCGAGCAGGCGCTGCTCCAGCAGACGCCAGCGGCCCTCTGGCACCGCCAGGCCAGCCGGCAGCCAGCTGTGGGGTCCGCCGAGCAGCTGGGGGGAGAGGGTGAGCTGCAGCTCATCGAGCAGCCCGGCGGCCAGCAGCTCGCCGGCGATCACAGCCCCACCGAGCACCACCAGGCGGGCGATGCCCAAATCGGCCAGGGCCGCCAGGGAGGCGGACCAACCGACCATCGGCACACCCCGCTCAAAGCCGCGCCCCTGGGCGGCGGCGGCGGCCACCGACTCGGGGGCCAGCAGCCAGCGCCGCAAGGGCTGATTAAAAAACGGCAACCCATCGGCAAAAGAGCCGCTGCGACTGGCCACGATCGCCACCGGCTGAGGGGGGCGAGCGCCGGCCTGGCGGGCCGCCAGCAGCTGGGGCTGGCGCAGCAGACAGGTGCTGCCGTGGCAGCGCAGGGTGGCGGCCCCCAGCAGGGCGGCATCAGACCAGGCCAGGGCCTCCTCCAACACCAGCCTGTCCCCATGACCGCCAATCTGGGCTGCCCCGCCCTGGGGGGGGGCCAGACGGCCATCCAGGCTCAACGCCAGCACCAGGCGGGTGCTGGGGCGGTTCACCCGGCCACTAGGGCCTCCAGGGCCGGCGGCAGCATCTCCAGCCGCGGGGTCTCGGCAAACACCTCGGCGGCATTGTTCGGACTCTCCTGCAGGCGCACCTTGTGCAGGCTGGCACCGGTGGCCGCGATCGGGGCCTGCAGCCGATCGGCGATGTAAAGCGCGATGTTCTCGGCCGTGGGCACCGTGGTGGCGAAGTGCCCCACGTCTTTGTTGAGGAAGGTGTGATCCAAGGGCTCCACCACCAGGTCGTCCACCAGCTGCTGCAGGGCGGCCAGATCGCAGACCATGCCGGTGCGGGGATCGATCTGACCGCGCACGGTCACATCCACCAGGTAATTGTGGCCGTGGCCGTGGGGTCGGGCGCACTTGCCGTAGATGGCGGTGTTCTCTTCAAAGGAGAGCTCCGCCCGGGCCAGCCGGTGGGCCGCGGCGAAATGGGTGCGAATCGAGAGAAAGGCTTCCATGGAGTCGTCGAGGACGTCGGCCCAGAGGTGGGGTTGTTCGTAGAGGCGCAGGCCCACCAGCGGCAACTTGGGCGCCAGGCGACGCCAAATCGCCAGCACCAGGGCCTCGGTGGTGGGCAGCATGCCGTCGGGGCGAGCGAGGTCGAACTCCGGCCACACCTCATTGAGGTAGCGAAAATCCAACTGCCCGGTTACCTCAGCCCGGATGGCGTGCTTCACCTCGGAGAGGTTGAGCACCATGCCATCGGCGTCGAGGGGCCCGGCCATCGCCGTGATCAGCTCGTAGTTGTGGCCATGGCCCGGCGCGTAGGTGCAGGCGCCGAAACGGGCCCGGTTGTCATCGGCCGATAGCTCAGGCAGCCAGTAGCGATGGCTGGCGCTGAAGCTGGCTCGGCGGGTGATCACACAGGGCCTCCCCCGGCCGTGCGCTGCTGGGGCTGCCATCGTCCGCCGCTGCTTCTGGTGCCCCATCCTAGAAACGGCAGCGGTAGCTCTGCAGCCGATGACCAACCCCACCCACGGCGACCTGGCGCGGCGACTGGAGGGATTGAATCTCTACCTGGTGGGGATGATGGGCACGGGCAAGAGCGCCGTGGGTAGGCCCCTGGCCGCAGCCCTGGGCTATCGCTTTCTCGATGCCGACACCAGCGTGGAGCGGGTGGCGGGTCGCTCGATTCCAGAACTGTTTGCAGAGGTGGGCGAGCCGGGCTTCCGCGATCTGGAGACGGCGGTGCTGGGACAAATCGCCAGCTGGCATTCGCTGGTGGTGGCCACCGGCGGCGGGGTGGTGACCCGGCCGGAGAACTGGGGCCACATGCAACAGGGGGTGGTGGTGTGGCTGGATGCACCCCCCGAGCTACTGCTGAGCCGCCTGGCCGCCGACCCCAGCCCCAGGCCGCTTTTGCAGACAGCCGATCCCGAGAGCCAACTGACCAGCCTGCTGAGCCAGCGCCAGCGCCTCTACGCCCAGGCCGATCTGCACATCCGCCAGGCCGGCGAGCCCGTCGAGCAGGTGGCGGCGGCGGTGCTGGCCCAACTGCCGACGATCCTCAAACAGCGCCAGGCGCCCCCGCAACAGCCGGCAATGCTCCAGAACGCAGAAGGACATACCAGCCCTTCCTTGAATTGAACGCAAACTTGAGAACGCGAAGTTGAACGCAAAATCGAGCGCAAAATTGACCGCCAGCTGAGCTCTGGCCTCAGCGATCCGGTGGCTCCAGGCGCACCGCGAACCATTGGATGGCGCAGCCGGGCTCCAGTTCCAACTCACAGGCGGTGGCCAGCAGCCGCTCGGCCCGCGCCTCGTGGGAGGGCAGTGACGCCAAGTCGCTGGGCAGGGGATCCAGCCGCTCCAGCTGCTGGGCCAGCCATTGGAGGGTGGCGGCGGCCGTGAGGATCGACTCGCCGCGCCAGGGATCGAGCACCACGTAATGATCTAGTTCCCGCAGCAGAGGATCGGACATGGCCACGGCGATGCTGGCTCCCATCCTGACGCTGCTGGTACTGCTGCTGCCGGCGCGGGCGGCCCAGTGGCCCGAGTGGAGCCTGCCGGCGCCGCTGCCGCGGCCAGAGCGGCAGGACCTGATCTATCCGGCCTGGTTTGCCGGCCGCTGGCAGGTGAGCAGCGGCGCGATCAGCTTCGAGGCCCGCTTCTGCCAGCAGCCAGAAGAAATGGGCAAGCCCGGGCGGGGCGAGCGGGCAGTGGTGGGCGATCGAGCCTTCAATGCCCTCAATATTGGCAAGGCGGTGCTGGGGGAGCAGCTGTTGGCGGTGCGCAGCGACCCCGCCAATCCCAACCGTCAAATCGCCCTGCTAGCCGACCGGCAAGAACTGGAATCCCAGGTGGTGGGCCGCCGCAGCGAGACCCCGGCAATCACAGCTAACTCAATAGCTGCAGGTAGCTCCACAGCCAACTCGACAGCTGCAGGTGGCTCCACAGATGGCTCAACTGCGCCGGAATTCTGGGCGGATGAGTTGAGCCTGCAGGTGCTGCACGGCCCTGGCGAACCCCGGCTGAGCCGGGTGGAGACCCTCAGCCATTTCGTGCTGCAGGCCGATGGCTCGATCCAGGGGGAGCAGTGGCAAGCCAGCTACCCATCCCCGAGCCTGGGGCTGGCGGCCCGCGCCACAGGCACGAACCACGAACTGCTCAGGCTCGATCCCATCAGTCTCGATCCAATCAATATCGATCCAATCAGGCTCGACCCACCTGGGCGCCAATCCGATCCCGCCAGCTGAACAGCGGCTCCAGCAGGGGGTTGTCGGCGATGCCGGGAGCGCCGCGGCCGGCCAGGGGCGCCCCGGCGGAGGCGGGGAACTTGAGCAGCGACAGCTGGGCCGCCACCGCCAGATCCGCCAGGGACAGCCGCTCGCCCACCAGGTAGGGGGTCGCCGTCACCAGGGCCGCCAATTGCTCCAGCCTGACCTCCAGCTGCTGGCTGCCGGCCACAGCGATGGCACCGGCCATCGCCTCCCCCAGCTGCTCGGGCAGCCCGGCCACCAGCTGGCGCAGGGGGCCGGGGGTGGTGTCGGGCAGCAGGGCACCACGCAGCACGGGATCGGCCGCGGCGGCCTGCAACAAGGCCAGCCGGCAGCCGGCAGCCAGGGTGGTGTCGGCCCAATCCTCCAGCAGCAACGCCTGGGCCCGCTCCCGGGGATCGGCCGGCAGCAGGGCTGGCTCGGGATGGCGGGCCTCCAGGTGGAGGGCGATGGCGCTGGAATCGGCGATCACCTCGGCGCCGTCCACCAACACCGGCACCTGGCGCTGGCCGGAGAGGCGGAACAGCTGCCACTGGCCGAGGCCCGGCAAAACCTCCACCACGGTGTAGTCGAGTCGCTTGGCGGCGAGCACCAGGCGCACCTTTTCACAAAATGCCGAGTGGCGAAACTGGTGCAGCTGCAGCATCGTCACAGGTGGGCCCTGGGCGGCAGAGTAGCCAGCATCAGCAGGGCAGTTGGCCAATCACCAGGACATGAAGGAGTTTTTCCTCAACGTGACGCGCTACCCGCGCTACCTGATCGCCTTTGGGCTGGGCCTGGCCAATTCGCTGTTCGAGCCCCTGGCCCAGCGGGGCCGCAATCCGGTGACGGCGGTAGCCCTGATCGGAGCCGCCTTCAGTGGTCTGGTGAGCCTGGGGTTGATCCTGCGTGCGATGGTGACCTCAGCGCCGCTTACCTAGCTATGGCACAGGGCCGAAGGGTGGAGCGGATGGCCTCGCAGATTCGCCGCGAAGTCAGCCAGATGCTGATGGGCGGCATCAAGGACGAGCGGGTCAGCCACGGCCTGGTGAGCGTCACCAGCGTGGTGGTGGCCGGTGATCTGCAGCATTGCAAAATTTTCGTGAGCGTCTTCGGCTCCGCCGACGACCAGAACCAGGCGATGGAGGGCCTCGCTTCCGCCAGCTCCTTTGTGAAGGGCGAACTGGGGCGGCGGCTAAAGATGCGGCGCACCCCGGAACTGGCATTCGTGCTGGATCGGGGCTTTGAACGCAGCGCCAACGTGCTCGGAATCCTGCACCAACTGGAACAGAAGCGCCTGGAGAAAGGGGATTTAGCAACCGCCGCCGCCGGCACCGATGAGGCTGTTAAGGCCGACGAGCTCGACGAAGAAAACGCCGATTACGACGAAGCCGAAGACGAGGCTGACGACGAGGGCGAGGACGAAGAAGAGGACGAGAAAGACGACGAGGACTACGAAGGCGACGACGAGGACATGGACGAGGAGTTCGAGGAAGAAGACGAGTTCGAGAACGAAGAAGAAGTCGAGGACGGTGACGACCAGGCCGACGGGGCCGCCGCCGAAAACGCCGACACCAAAACCCCCTGATCCAGATGGCGGCCGTGGAGCCCCTGCAGCGGCTGGCCGCCTCCCTGGTGGTGGTGCGAGCCAGCGGCCAGCTAAGCGACGCCCAGCGCCGCTACCCCCAGTGGGAACTGGCCAATGCCGAACTGCAACGGCTGCTGGCGGCCGGGGTGGGCGGCGTGATCCTGTTGGGCGGCAGCGCCACGGAACTGCGACTGCGCTGCGCTCAGCTGGGGCGCTGGGGGGGCCAGCCGCTGCTGCTCTGCGCCGATGTGGAAGAGGGGGTGGGCCAGCGCTTCCCGGGGGCTAGCTGGCTGGTGCCGCCCCTGGGCCTGGGGATGCTGCACAGCCGGGATCGCCAACGGGCCCTCCACCTGGCCGAGCGCTATGGCCGCTGCACCGGCCGGGAGGCGCGAGCCCTGGGGCTCAATTGGGTGCTGGCGCCGGTGTGCGACGTGAACAACAACCCCGCCAATCCGGTGATCAACGTGCGGGCCTGGGCGGAACAGCCCGCCGCCGCCGCCGAGCTAGTAGCCGCCTTCTGCCGGGGTCTGCAGGCGGAGGGGGTGCTGGGCTGCGCCAAACACTTCCCCGGCCATGGCGACACCAGCAGCGACTCCCACCTGGAGCTGCCGCTGCTGCCCCACGACCGCCAGAGATTGGAGGCGATCGAGCTGCCCCCCTTCCGCGCCGCCATCGCCGCCGGCGTTGCCACCGTGATGACAGCCCATCTGCTGCTGCCGGCCCTGGATCCCCAGCGACCCGCCACCCTTTCGGCGGCGGTGCTCACCGGCCTGCTGCGCCAGGAGCTGGGCTTTAACGGCTTGGTGGTAACCGATGCGCTGATGATGGAGGCGATCAGCGCCAACTACGGCCCCGGCGAGGCGGCCGTGTTGGCCCTGGAGGCGGGAGCCGATCTGGTGCTGATGCCCGCCGATGCCGACGCGGCGATTGCGGCCCTGGTGGCGGCGGTGCAGGGCGGCCGGCTGAGCCGGGAGCGGCTGGAGGCCAGTGCCCAGCGGCGGCGCACCGCCCTGGAGCGGCTGCCCATCGATCCGCTTGAACCGCTCCAGCCCATCGAGGCCATTGAGCCGCTTGAACCCGACAACGCCCTGGCCCTGGAGTTGATCGAGGCCTGCGGCATTCGCCGCAGCCATGGGGTGCTCGGGGGTGAGATGGTGGGGCCTGGGCTCGGAAATGGCCCTGGGCTGAACCTGGTGCGGCTGGATGACAGCCTGGCGGCCCCCTTCCTGCCGAGCGACGCCCCGGCCCTGGCCCTGGCGGAGCGGGCCGGCTATCGCAGCCTGCTGTTGGATCGGCGCAGTCCATCGCCCTGGAGCGATAACCCCCAAGCCCCCCTAGACCTGGCCCGGCTGGACCTGGCAGGGCTGAACTTGGCAGAGCCACAGCTAGCGAAAAGGGAAGCATTACCTGTGCTGTTGCAGCTATTTGTGCGCGGCAACCCATTCCGGGGCAGCGCCGGCGGCGGCGAACCCTGGGCGGCGGTGGTGGAGCAGCTGCAGCGCGCCAAGCGCTTGGCCGGGCTGGTGGTCTACGGCAGCCCCTACTTGTGGCAGGAGCTGGAGCCGCTACTCGATGTCGCCACGCCGGCGGTCTACTGCCTTGGCCAGATGCCCCTCGCCCAAACCTGGGCACTGCAGAGCTTGGGGCTGGGCCTCAGTGACGGGCCCATGGACCGCCGGGCTGGTGAGTTCACCGACTGATTGCCCAGCTGCCGCCGTGATCCGGCAAATCGCAGCTGGTGTGGCGCCTGCTCCCCGCATATTGGGTGAGCCGGCACCCGGAGCTGCTCTGTGCAATCGCCAGCTATTCCGGTGAACTGGCCTATGCCCTCTCCAAGGACTTAGCGGCGGTGGGCAACTGGCTCACGCCCCAGCGGGGCGGCTAAGGTGTACTGCAACACCTAGGCCGATCGTTCCTGGGCCCAACGCTTCTAGACTGAAAATTAGTTAAACACGAGCTGATCCATAGCCCAGTCACAGGGCTGGGGTGGCGTCTGGCACAGCAAGCTAGGACTGTTTGTTCAGGTTGGCAAGAACAAGGCGAAGCTCGCTCCAAGCTTTATCAGAAACCGAATCATCGTTGATCGGGTCAGGACGATTCTTCTAGCGGCGGTACGCAAGGACTTGAACGGTTTAGCTGGCCAGACACAAGGTTAGTGAACATTGGTAGTTCCATTCGAAACTTTCGAGCCGCAGACGAGCTAAGAAACATAACGCTAAGCCCCTGGGGAGCCCCGGTAGCGGTGCATCCAAGGATCTTGAAGTGCAAATCAGGGCTAACATCCCCACCACTAGATTCCGCCAATCCTCCCCAAACAAGACCTAAAGGAGCTAGCAAAGTTGGAGCAAGCAGCAAGCCAACTGCTGCCCCTCTGAAGATGTTGGCGGCTGACAATGCCTGCGATGGGACTTCGGCACCGCCTGCAGTCCAGAGGATAACCCGATCATTTTTTATCACCACTTCACCGATTGAAATGCCATCAGGAGATAGGGCAACCTTGCAATCGACGTTCCCGCATAGTGCGTCAAAGGTTGAGGAGTGAACTGGTGCCGAAAATGACAACACCAGCATTAAAGTGGTGGCGCCGTTTTTCATGGCGCAACAGGAGAGGCAGTAACAGCAGGCCTTGCCTTTGTGCACAGACGACTAAAGATTAGAGGAGCTTGACGCCATGCATCACCTTCCAAGCCTTGTTCTGCATAGCCGTCGCTCTGCACATCAAATCGGGCAGTGGTGCAATCAACTTCCATCTGTGATAGCCGCATCGAGTTTCCGAACCAAAGTCCGCCGCCTCTCATTCGGTAAACCTTAACCTTGACGACGTTCCCAGCCCACTTGGCTGTGTCCCAAAGGATGCCAGTGGTGAGCTGTTCTTCGGCTTGATTGTTCTTGACGCCGACGCAGCCTGCATAGTCAGCTGCCTTCAGACAGCGGTTATGGGTCTCTTCGGAAACCTGGGCGTAAACAGGAGCACTTATCATGGCTGTGACAGCCAGATAGGCGGAGAGAAGGAGTTTCATGGGGAACGATGTAAAGCGCAACGTTAGCAAGCCCATCATCAGCCAGGCAACCAGGTTCGGATTGAGTCTGCAGCGGGGATGAGCCAGGCCATTTTGAACTCAGTCTTGCACTCTATGCCCAATCTTTGCACTAAGAAAAGGAGTTACAGAAGTGGTTCTCAGCTAATAGAGCACCTTCTTGCGCAGCGGCACCAGCTTTCAGCGAGAAACATCTAATCTGGATTCAGATCCACAGCCCCGAGCGGTGCAGTGCTCCTTGTCGAATACTATCCGAGCATACGCGTGGTTTGCAGGTCCGATAACCACATGTTCAGCACGATACACAAGCCAGATCTGATTACCAGATCAGCCACAAATAAAGTTAAAGGCTAAGGTACGCACTCTGACTAATTCGATCCCCATAACGCTACACAGGTGGTTTACAAGAACCACCGCATCGCCCTTGCCACCTTCCGTGACCCACTTCCATCCAGCCAAGCCAATCCTGGCAACCGCAGATGCTTTCGGCGATATGTGTTGATTGCGAACAGTGGTTATCAGAACCGTTATCAATTTGTAGCGGCTGCTACCGGCTGGGGCATTCTTTGGGCAGCAGGCTCCTGGGTCTGCCCTTCCCCCTGGCGGCGCCCGCCGATGCCTGTCCCCCCGTCGTCCCCTGCAGATGTCGCCGCCCTGGAGCCCGATGACTGGCGGCGCATCCGCGATGCCCTGCTCTATTTAGGCCGCGACCTGCATCACCGCTCCTTCGCCG
>DGYA01000027.1:27195-27806 GCA_002396505.1 Cyanobacteria bacterium UBA5018
ACCTGCATCACCGCTCCTTCGCCGTGGCCGCCAGTCGCCGCGAGCTGCTCTGGCAGGAGATGGATCGCTGCCTGGCCCTGGCGGAGCGGATCGGCGCGAGCCTGGAAGGGAGTGCCTCCCTGGAGGCGGATCAGCCCCCCGCGCCCTGACGCCACTCCCCAGGCGGTGCCACCAGGCCTCGGCCTCCTGGCGGAACTCCTCTCGGAGCAGGGGCAGGGGGGGATGGGAGGAGAAGTAATCGCGCAGGGGTTCGGCCGCCTCGCCGCAGCCACCATCACCAGAGAAGCTGCCCGCCCTGTCCTGGAACAGCTGCAGGGAGGCGAAGGCCGAACCCATCGCGGCAGGGTCATAGCGGCTGCTGGCCAGCAGGGTGAAGGCGTAGACGTCCGCTTCGTGCTCCTCCGCCTTGCTGAAGCTTTGGCGAACAGCAGCCCCAGCAGCAGAGCACGCAGCCGGGCCTCTCGCCGGTGGCGCCTCACCGGAAACGCTCCCGGAAGCGGGTGTATGGGGCATTCATCGCCAGCATCAGCAGTCCGACGCCAACGAACACCAGCCCGCGCAGGGTCAGATCGGCCTGGGCCATGTCCACCGCCACCAGCCGCAGCAGGCAG
>DGYA01000027.1:27975-28198 GCA_002396505.1 Cyanobacteria bacterium UBA5018
CACCGCCACCAGCCGCAGCAGGCAGGCCCCGGTGGCCAGCAGCGCCAACGTGCGGAATCAGGTCACCCTGCAGCAGCCCGAAGGCGAGGAAGAGAGCGCACTCCACCAGCAACACCCCCAGGAGCAGCAGGGGATCAACCACCAGCGGCGCCAGGCTGAGGATCGCCGCCATCGACAGGGCCTGGGCGCAGAGGCTGTCGGCCAGCGCCAGGGAGGGGGCGCC
>DGYA01000057.1 GCA_002396505.1 Cyanobacteria bacterium UBA5018
GGGCTGGTTTTTCTGCAAACTCTTAAGGGCGCCATCGAGCACGACCTGATCAAGCCAGGGCCAGCCCTCGATCACTTCGTCGCGGGAAGGCCCCAGGCGGAAGAGGGGGAACGGCACCATGGCAACCCCTGGATCCGTACGGCTGTACTAACAAGGATCCGGCAGTTCGGTGTGGCGCTTGACGTCTTGACGGAAGCGCAGGGCCGTGTACTTCTTGAGGTCTGGCCGGGCCGAGAGCACGTTGGTGCGCAGAAAGCGGGCATTGCCGTACTCGGTTTGGTTCACGAACAGCGTGTAAGGCTGATCGCCATCAGCACCGGGTAGGTCGTCTTGGCTGGTGATCGTGATGCCGGGCATAGCTCAGCCTTCCTCTGCTTTGGTGTCGGTGCTGGTGTAATTGGTGTTGACTGCCTCGCCCTGCCCGTCGAACAGGGGCCCCAGGGGGACCACCTGCAATTGCATCTGCTGCATCAACTCCAACCCAGGCGGGTTGGGCTGCTCGGGGCCAAACAACTTCACCGGGGGCGCATCAGGTCCGATAGGTAGGGGATCCTGGCGGTAACGGGGCCGGGGCATGGCGGGCGGGGATTTGCTTCTGTCAATGGATAAGATATGACTTTTCCGATCACTAATGCATTCGCACCTCGAATCAGCCAAGTATTGCCTGCCATTCTTCCAGTTTGAAGCCGGTGAGCACTCGCCCATTGTCGCTAATTAGATAGGGACGTTTCACCAGCTTGCCATCGCCGGCCAGGGCAGCCAGGGCTTGGCTGTCGTTCATGGCCTTGACGGTTGCTGCCCCCAGGGCGCGGTAGCTCTGGCCGCTGCTATTGAACAGGCGTTGGCGACCTAACTGCTCCATGCCGGCGCGCAGTTCATCGAGGCTGGGAGCCTCGATTGTGATGTCGATCGGATCGATTTTTATGCCCCGCTCGGCCAGCCAGCTAAGGGCTTTGCGGCAGGTGCTGCACTTGGAGTAGCTGTATAGCTTCATGGCGGGGCTGGGGCCTGGGGGAGCGGTGGTAGGGAGCGGGGGAAGGAGCAGGGCGAGGCTGGCTGGGGCAGCTGGATTAGCTGAATTGGCTGCTGAATTAGATACTGGATTGGCTTAATTGTGGCTCCAGAGCTGGATTGTGGCGGTTAACGCTGGTCCTGTTGGCTTGGCAGGGGAGCTGTGAGGAAGGGGGCCATGGTGGCGGGGTTCCCCCAAACAAAAAGCCCCTTACGGGGCCTTTTTGAGGTCTTTGCTGGCCTAGCTGCAAAACGCAAGCCCCAGGGACTGGCGGCCCTGGTGGAGCCGAGGCTTGCTACCAGCTACCTGGCCGAAACAGGATGCATGAACTGCAAGCCAATTTCCTGGACGGGCAGTTTATGGGGTGATCTTGCTGGGATCTTGATGAGGGCCGGATCGGCCCTAGATCACTTGAGGCCCACGAGGGCCTTGATGGCGCCCACAAGGCTGTTGGTGCCCTTGCCGACGGCGTTATCTGGGCGAGTGCGCACGGTGACGTCGCCATTGACGCTGGTGCGGCAGCTGAGGCGATAGTTGGCGGGGCGGTCGGCCAGGTACACCTCTTCGACATCGCTGCGGGGGGAGAGGTTTTTCATACCCTCCACCACTTCCACGACACAGGTGCCGCACTGGCCCAGGCCGCCGCAGTTGTTGAGGTTGTTCAGCCCCTTGTAGGGGTTGATGCCAGCATCGAGAGCAGCCTTGCGGAGATTGGCGCCCTCAATGCACCCGACCTGCTGTCCTTCCTGTTCAAAACGGATGGTGGGCACGGCCTATTAAGGGGGGGAACAAGCCGTGCCAACCTACGTCACACGGGTCCCAGCGGGCCTGAACTGGCCAGGGCCGCAACTCAGTGTTGGCAATCGCCCCAGGCGGTTCAGCCCCGGCTGCCCAGCTGGCAAGCCTTGGCGCCGCTTCTGCCTAGGCTGGCGCCACAGCAGCAAGCTTGCGGTGGCAGCTCCCCAGGGTTACGACCTGATCGTGCAGCGGCTGATACCTGGCTACGCCAGCTTGGCCCGCCTCGCCGTTGCCCTGCTCTCCACCTCCCCCTTGGCCTCGCTGCCGGGGGCGGCGGTGCTGGTGGCCGGCTGTGGCACCGGCGCGGAACTGGTGGAGGCCCGTTCCCAGCGCCCCGATTGGCAGCTCAGTGCCATCGATCCCTCGGCCGAGATGCTCGATGTGGCCAAGGCCCGGCTGGGCGGCGAGGGCATTGGCTGGCAGCAGACCACAGTGGAGGCGATGGGGGTTAGCGACCGGTTTGCCGGTGCTCTCTCGGTGTTGGTGCTCCAGTCCCTGCCGGATGACGGCACCAAGCTGGCTTTTTTGACCGCCCTGGCCCGCAGTCTGCGGCCCGGGGGACAGCTGGTGCTGGTGGATTTGATGGCCCCGGAGCGCTCCCCGCTGCTGGGCCAGGTGGAGGCGGCCTGGTTGGGCTTCCAGCGGGCCAGTGGCCTGGAGGCCTCGGAAGCCGAACTGGCCCCCTTTACCCAGGGGCTGTATCCGATCGGCGAGGCCCGCTTGGCGGCCCTGGTGGAGGCAGCCGGTTTCGGTGATCCGGCCCGCATTTTCCAGGCCCTCAACTACGAGGGGTTTTTGCTGCAGCGTCGCGCCTGAGCCCAGCCAGCCCTGCGGGCTGTTTCCGGTGATGGCTGTTTCCAGTGACGGGTGGTCCAGTGAGGGCTTGCTGGTTCAGGCGTCGCTGGCGCTTAGGTGGGCCTGGATGCAGTGGTCGAGCAGTTCGGCCACGGCGCTGGCGTCGAGCCAGCCGATAATGCGGGTGGGCCGGCCTTCCATGCTCTGATAAGTGCGGAAGAACTCAGCCACCTCTTCCAATTGATTGGGGGCAATTTGACGGATAGATCTTATTCGTCCAGGGCTTAATCCTGCCTCCGGTACGCAGAGTAATTTGCCGTCATGGACACCACCATCAACCATGTCGAGGATGCCAATGGGCCGCGAGCGGATTAGGCAGCCGGCAAAGGTGGGCTCATCCATGATCACCATCGCATCCAATGGCGAGCCATCTTCCGCCAGGGTATTAGGTACAAATCCGTAATCAAAAGGATAACGCACGGAGGAATGCAGCACCCTATCTAGTGCCATCAAGCCCGCTTGAGGGTTGTATACATACTTGTTGCGACAGCCGGCCGGTATTTCCACCACTAAGTTCACCAGGCCTGGGGCCGGAGATGCCGGCAAGTTGCGTAGATCCATAGTGGTGCTGCGCTCGAAGTGGAAGGCCTGCCGATCAGGCCGCTGGTCTTGATTGGTCTAGTTGATCGCGGCGAGCGCCCAGGTCGGTTGGGCCATGGTCTAGGGCGTCGAGGCGGCGGCGAATCGCTTGCAATTCCTCCAGGATCAAGCTGAGCAGGTGCTGGTTGGCGGAGGAGGGGGAGTTGAGCACCTCGATCGTCACCTGCTTGATCCTCAACACATCCCTGGCAAACCTGGCCACTTCGTTGGGGTGAAACAGCAGCGGATCTTTCTGATCGCTGCGATACTCCGGATTCAGCTTACGGGGATCGAAGGGGGGATTGAGGACGCGAGGGTCGGTGTTGGTATAGCGGTAAACAGTTGCCCGGGAGCGGTTGATTGCTTTTTGGACGTCCTCAACGCTGACCAAATAATCGCCATGATCGTTGCTGGTCAGCTCAAGCTCATCTGCGCCAATTCCGCCGTTTCCTGCCGATGGCCCAGCCCCTATCTGGCCGTCGAAGCTTGGGCTGGGTAACATGAGACAGAAATTGGACTGCTGGGACAGGACGTTAGCAGAGGTTTCCGCTGCTCGCCACCGCTTGTGCGGCGATAGCTTTGACAGCGAATGCTTTGACGGCTCCAGCGTTGACTTTTAAGGCGTTGACATCCTCTGTTCTGACAGCCACTGCTCTGACAGCCACGTCTTTGACAGCTACAGCTTTGGCAGCTACAGCTTTGGCAGTCGCTGAGGTGATGGCCGTTTAGCTGCAAGCCACTGCTGTGGAGGCTGCTGCCTTGGGAACTGCTTCGCTGAGAGCTGCGCGGCCAAAGCTGCTGCGGTGATAGCTTCCGCAATCCTGGCGAATTACTGACCATGCGCGTTTCCCGCCTGATGCTGGTGACGCTGCGGGACGACCCGGCGGAAGCCGAGATTGTCTCCCATCGCTTGCTGCTGCGCGCTGGTTACATCCGTCGCATCAGTTCCGGTATCTACGCTTATCTGCCCCTGCTGTGGCGGGTTTTGCAGAAGATTTCTGCAATTGTGCGCCAGGAACTTAATGCCAGCGGTGCCCTGGAAACCCTGTTGCCCCAGTTGCAACCCGCCGAGCTGTGGCAGAGCAGTGGCCGCTGGGCTGGCTACACGGCCGGCGAAGGGATCATGTTCCACCTGGTGGATCGCCAGGGGCGCGAACTTGGCCTGGGCCCCACCCATGAGGAGGTGATCACCTCCCTGGCCGCCGACCTGCTGCGCAGTTATCGTCAGCTGCCGGTAAACCTATATCAAATTCAAACTAAGTTTCGCGATGAAATTAGGCCCCGCTTCGGCTTGATGCGGGGGCGGGAATTCATCATGAAGGATGGCTATTCCTTCCATGCCAATGAAGAGTGTCTCAGGGCTACCTATGCCTCGATGGATCAGGTTTATCGGCGTATATTTGCCCGCTGCGGTCTGCGGGCCGTAGCTGTGGAGGCCGATAGCGGCGCCATCGGCGGTTCGGCTAGCCAGGAATTCATGGTGACAGCCGCCGCCGGAGAAGACCTGATCCTCACCAGCGGCGACGGCAGCTACGCCGCCAACCAGGAGCGGGCGGTCTCCCTGCCCGCAGCAGCCGTTCCCCTCGCCGCCTCCCCCCCCAGCGAGCTGGCCACCCCCGGCCAGAGCAGCATCGACGACCTCTGCGCCGCCCATGGTTTTGATCCCAGCCAGCTGGTCAAGGTGCTGCTTATGGCGGCTCGCTTTGGCCGGCAGGTGCAGCCGCTGCTGGTCTGCCTGCGCGGCGATCAACAACTCAACGAGGTGAAGCTCACCAATGCCGTCAGTGCCGCCTGCGCCCCCCGCTACGGCCCGGTGCTGGAAATACAGCCGCTCACGGCCGCCACTCTCAAGGCCTGGGGGCTGCCCCAGGGCCTGGGGGCGATCCCCTTCGGCTTCGTGGGTCCCCACCTGGCCGATCACCTGCTGCTGGCTGACCAGGGGCCGGTGGTGGTGGATGGCTTCGCAGGCCAGGCCGGTGCCACCGGTGCAGTTGCCGATGCAGGCGGCGCCGGTGCCCCTCTGGCCAATCCGCAACCGGCTCTGGCGAAGCCGCAGCCAGATTTGCAGTTGTTGCCCAGCTTTTTGCGGCTGGCCGATTCCACCGCCGCCGAGTTGGAGCGCTTTGTTTGCGGCGCCAATCGCGCCGACACCCACCTGATGGGGGCCAGCTGGCAGCAGCTCTGCGCTTCAGCAGAGGGCGGCCCAGGGGCCCTGATGCCCCAGGTGCTGGACCTGCGCGCCGCCCAGCCCGGCGATCGCTGTGTACACGATCCCAGCCAGCAACTGCAGGCGGCCCGGGGAATTGAGGTGGGCCACATCTTCCAATTGGGCCGCAAGTATTCCCAGGCCCTCAATGCCAACTTCACCAACGAGGCCGGCAGCGATGAACCCCTGTGGATGGGCTGCTACGGCATCGGCGTCTCCCGCCTGGCCCAGGCGGCGGTGGAGCAGCACCACGACGCCCAGGGCATCATCTGGCCCCTGTCGATTGCGCCCTTTGAGCTGATCGTGGTGCCGGCCAACATCGCCGATGCGGTGCAGGCCGAGCTGGCGGAGCGGCTCTACGCCGAACTGCAGGCCGCTGGCATCGAGGTGCTGCTCGATGACCGCGGCGAGCGGGCGGGGGTGAAGTTCAAGGATGCCGATTTGCTGGGCATCCCCTGGCGTCTGGTGGTGGGCCGCGCCGCCGCCGAGGGGATCGTCGAGCTGGTGGAGCGGGCCACCGGCCACACCAGCCAGCTACCGGCAGCGGAGATCAGCGCCACGCTGGTGCCCCGCATCCAGCAGCAGCGCTCGGGGCTGGCCCAGTAGGCGCCACCTAGGATCCCGCCATCCGCACCCCGCCCATGGCCAGCCTGTTCTCGTCGTTTCAGCGGTGGGTATCTCGCTGGTTGAACGCTGGCATGGGCAGCCTGGGGATGGGCAGCCTGGGCATGGGCCGGGCGGTGGTTGGCCTCTGCCTGGTGCTGTGCCTGGTGCTCAGCGGCTGCAGTGGCGCCAACACGGCGATGACCGGCAACTACGTGGAGGACACGGTGGCGGTGGCCAATTCGCTGCTCTCCACGATCTCCCTGGCTGCCAGCGATCCCGGCCGCTCCGAGGCTGAAACCGAGGCCCGCTCCTTGATCATGGACTACATGGCCCGCTATCGCCCGCGCCAGGCGGTGAATGGTCTGGGTTCGTTCACCACCATGCAGACGGCGCTCAACTCCCTGGCCGGCCACTACACCAACTATCCCAACCGCCCCCTGCCCGATGCCCTGAAGGAGCGGATTGGCAAGGAGCTGAAAAAGGCTGAGGCCAACGTGGTGCGCGGCGCCTGATCGCCGGTTCTGTTGGGGCCCTGACAGCCCGTTTCTTTGACGAACGGGCCGGTGCTCTGAGAAGCTCTCAGGTTGTGCTCAGTAGCGGCTGCGGGCCGCGGTGTTCTTGGCCAATGTTGTCGTCATCGGTGCACAGTGGGGCGACGAGGGGAAGGGCAAGATCACAGATCTGCTGAGCCGCTCCGCCGATGTGGTGGTGCGCTATCAGGGTGGTGTGAATGCCGGCCACACAATCGTGGTCGACAACAAGGTGCTCAAGCTGCACCTGATCCCCTCCGGAATTCTCTATCCAGACACCACCTGTCTGATCGGTTCTGGCACGGTGGTGGACCCGAAGGTGATGCTGACCGAGCTGGACATGCTGGCCGCCAATGGCATCGGCATTCAGGGTTTGCGGCTTGCTTCCACGGCCCACGTGACCATGCCGTACCACCGGCTGCTCGACCTGGCGATGGAACAGCAGCGGGGCGATCGGCGCATCGGCACCACCGGCCGGGGCATTGGCCCCACCTACGCCGATAAGTCGCAACGCAACGGCATTCGCATCCTCGACATCCTCAATGAGGCGCTGCTGCGCGATCGCCTCGCCGGCCCCCTGGCCGAAAAGAACGAGATTTTGCAAAAGCTCTACGGCCTCGAACCGCTGGATTTCGACAGCGTCGTGGCCGAATACATCGGCTACGGCCAGCGCCTGG
The DNA here is from genome assembly GCA_002396505.1 of Cyanobacteria bacterium UBA5018. GTDB lineage: Bacteria > Cyanobacteriota > Cyanobacteriia > PCC-6307 > Cyanobiaceae > UBA5018. The sequence goes on from DGYA01000057.1 coordinate 7,264, forward strand.
CCCCCCACGTGGTGGACTGCACCAGGGCCATCCATCAGGCCGCCCGGGCCCGCAAAAATATCTTGTTTGAGGGGGCCCAGGGCACCCTGCTCGATCTAGACCACGGCACCTACCCCTATGTCACATCTTCCAATCCGGTGAGTGGCGGGGCCTGTATCGGCGCCGGTGTGGGCCCCACCCTGATCGATCGGGTGATCGGCGTGGCCAAGGCCTACACCACCAGAGTTGGTGAAGGGCCCTTCCCCACCGAGTTGCAGGGCAGCCTCAACGACCATCTCTGTGACCGGGGCGGCGAGTTCGGTACCACCACAGGCCGCCGCCGCCGCTGCGGTTGGTTTGACGGAGTGATCGGTCGCTATGCGGTGCAGGTGAATGGTTTGGATTGCCTGGCGATCACCAAGCTCGACGTGCTCGATGAACTCGATGAGATTCAGGTGTGCGTGGCCTATGAGCTAGACGGCCAGCGCATTGAGTACTTCCCCAGCAGCGCCGACGACTTTGCCCGCTGCAAGCCAATTTATGAGGCATTGCCCGGCTGGCAGACCTCCACGGCCGATTGCCGTGCCCTCGAGGATCTACCCGCCACGGCGATGAGCTACCTGCGCTTCCTGGCCGATTTGATGGAGGTGCCGATCGCGATCGTCTCCCTGGGGGCTGATCGGGATCAAACGATCGTGGTGGAAGACCCGATCCACGGCCCCAAACGGGCCCTGCTCAGCGTTTGAGCGCCATCTGATGCTCGTATAGATGTAACCCCCCGTAGCAGAGCGATTTGCCGATGCCGAAAGGGTGCAGCTGCCGGCTCCTGATCGCCCTGGACGGAGCCTGGCTGACCTAATTGCTCAAGCGGCTGCGGTCCTCACCGGGGGGCGGCCAAGAAGTGTATGCAACTCCTCCCGTGCAATGAATCGTTTGAGACAACGCAGGCGTACGACAACGATGCGGTGGAGCGTTGCATTGGCCTGGCGGTTGCCTCCGCGATTGAGACGATGACGATTGGTCTTACCCGAACTGGCGGGCAAGGGGCTGACGCCCCAGAGAGAAGCAAACGCTGCGTTGCGGTGATGCTCGCCAAGCAGGCCCACTTCCTCAGCTACACCCGCGGCCTTGAAGCTGGCCTGCACTACATCCGCAGCAAGGATGGCGCCGAGGTGGACTTCTGCCGCGCTGCCCGGCAGAAGGAGCTGCGGGGCCCGATCGCGGTGCCTCCCGCAGCGAACGATTGCTGAGGGCAACAGCGATGCAAACCTCACCAAATCATGGGTGTTGTGGTCACTGCTGTTGCCTCCCATATGGTCATGAATGGAAGGCTCGTAGCCTTACCAAACATGGCCAAGCCAGCCTGAAGTAGTACGGCCTCACAAGGTAATAAAGGCAGGGATGGCTGAACTAAGGGGGATGCTCCCAATCAAAACGACTTCCAGTTCAGGCGCGGTATTGCCAGAAGTATTACCAAAGATGTGGGTATTGCCTCCGATGTATTGGAAACGCAGTTGCGCAACCGTACCCACAGTGAAGGCAGCCGAACCAATCCAAGTAAATGCTTGATTGGAGGCTAAGCTGGCATTTGCGTCAATCAAGCCGAAATCAAGTCTATCAAAAGACTGGTTAAAGTCTGTGACGAAATCAGGGGTGCCGGCCTGTGATTCAGAGGTCAAACTCCAGCGGAAGAGGTCATTGCCAGCCCCTCCAGACATTTTGTCTTGACCGGCCCCACCGATGAGGGTGTCATTGCCATTTCCCCCCACCAGGCCGTCACTCCCCGCGCCGCCAAGTAACAGGTCGTTTCCATCTCCACCATCAATGAAGTCATCACCGGCGTTGCCATTGAGATGATTGGCAGCCGAATTACCAATGATCTTGTCATTGTAGATTGTGCCAACTACATTTTCAAAGGCTTTCACCCTCAGGGAGATGGGCAATCCGCCACCAGAACCATTAACTACGACAGAACCCAACGACAGGTCGACACTCGCTCCGGCGACAGTGACCCCACTTCCAGATACCGCACCGCTGAGGTCAATCGTGTCGCCAGCAAGGGTGCTGCCAACCACCACTTCAATAAATTTCAGGGTGTCTGTTCCAAGCGCGGAGCTCTTGGTGACGACGCCGAAAGCCCCGAGGGTGACCGTGGCACCGAGATTTGAATAGTCAGCAGTATCTAAAGTGCCAAGGCCACCATCAAGAATATCAAACCCATAACTTCCCGTCAAAACATCATTGCCACTTCCTGCGGAAAATATATCATCATCAAATGTGCCCTCCAAGAAATCATTCAGACTTGTTCCGTTAATTGGGTTTGGCATGACTAAATTGGGTGCGAGGGGAATTGACGGCCAGGAAAACAGGGGCTTTCCTGAATCCGACGGGCGTATTTTGCACGGGTAGATTCCCTGAGAATTCGATAGGTGGCTGATTCCTTAATATGTCTTTGCATTTCGTGCTGTTCGTAGTGCTCCTTCTAGTGGTGTACTCAAGAGGTCCTGTGACCCTGTTCTGGAGGGTAAGCAGGAGCAGTCAGGGGATGACTGCTTGGCAGCTGAATGCTCAGCTCCGTGATGGCTGCCATTCTTCCTGGTGCTCAAGCAACTGACTTCCCACCAGCCGGGTGCCAGTAAGGCCACGCTCCCACTGGGCCTTCGGGCTAGATCGAGCCCAGAAACTTACGCCAGAAGGCCTCGGCCTCGCTGTCGCCACGGCGCCGGGTGGCCCCGGGGAACTTC
>DGYA01000039.1 GCA_002396505.1 Cyanobacteria bacterium UBA5018
GGCGGACTTGGCGCCCTGGCCCTGGCGGCGGGCTGGCCGGCCGATGCCCAACTGCTGGCGGCCGCCGCCCTGGCCCATGCCGCCACCGGGCTGAGGCTGCAGCAAAACCGCCTGGCGGCCAGCCCGGAACAGCTAGCGCTGCAGTTGCCTAATTATCTTTTTGAGGGGGTCTAGTTAGAAGGAGGCTGGACAACGATGCCACCGCCGGCTACGAGTCCGGCACCGATGCAATCGTGGTGATAACTGGCTACACGGGCCTGCTGGCAAACCTGCAAATCATCTAAATAATATATAGCAACTTCCAGGCCGCAAACTCTATGGGAGCAGCTGGCTTGGGGCCGGTTGTGGCATCAGCTGCTAGCCAGCTTTTCTGCATCAACCAAGCTCAAGGCAGGCCAAGCCATAGACATCCGCCAGCGACACGCTGGGCTGTTCTCCCCGGTACATCCGCAGGGTTGCGGAGCTGGCCGTAAAACCCAGCTTGCCCATCAAGGCAGCTGCGGCCGGGTTGGCGCCGGGGGCATCTAGCAACACCACCCCCGGATGGCGGTCCAGCAGGCCCAGCAGCAGCAGTTCAGCCAGGCCGGGACTGTCGGCCAGCAGGGGGCCGATTCTCCAGCCGCTGCCCTGGGGCAGCAGGCAGGGCCTGATCCGGCCAAAACCGTGGCACTGGCCGAGCGGATCGATCAGGGCCAGCACCGTGCCGGCGGGATGATGTAACCAATCCCGCAGGAAATGGGGTCTGGGCGAGGGTTCTCGAACGGCGTCGTAGGCCTGCACCACCTGATCGGGCAAGGCGGCCGCCTCCACCAGGGCCAGGCCCGGCAGCTCGGGCGGCGGGCCAGGGGCGATCGAGCCCTGGCGGCGCCAGCGGCTGGTGGGCGAGGCGGGCTGGAAGCCCCAACTGGCGTAGTCGGCGATGCGCTCGGGCGCCGCCTCCAAGCCAACGCAGGTCACATCCGCCAGGTGCTCCAGGGCATGGCGCCAGAGTTGCAGGCCATAACCGCGGCCGCGGTGCTGGGGAGCAACAATAAACAGGCCGATAAAACCATAGGCTTGGCTATAGCGCACTCCGGCGATGCAGCCGATCAGCTCCTGGTGCAGGCAGGCCACCCACAACCCCTGGCTATCGGTCTGCCGATAGATCTCCACGTCCCCATGGCCAGGGCAAAAACCCTCGGCGCGGGCCCAGCCGACGATCAGGGGAATATCGCCGCCATGGAGGGCTCGGATCTCCAGGGAAGAGGCCATCAACATTGCCGCAATCCAAGCCAGCCTATCCGGTAAGTGCGATCAATTCGGCACAAGAAAACTGGCGAATTGCGATAAATGCCAGATAACATCTAGGGGGTTGATTTAGCCAATCAAAGCGCTGGAAGGCTTCTGGGGTATCCTTTCGGCTGGGCTGGAGTTGTGCGCGATATGGGTAGCTGCAAAGGCGGGGCGAACAAGAAAGCCCAGCAAATCAGGCGTGATCCGCCAGCCAGATGATGAGATCAGCTGGTCCTTGGAAATCGAGCAGTGCCTCGCCCAGGGCCTCCAGCTGCGGCAATGGCAGCTCTCGGATGCGGGCTTCCTGTTGGGCGGAGAGAGCGCCGCAGCGTCGTTGCAGCAGGCGTAGGGCTAGATCCAGCTCCCCTGCCTGGCGGCCTTCCTGGCGCCCTTCTTGGCGCCCTTCCTGGCGCCCCTCTTGGCGGCCAAGCCCATAGATCTCGCGGTAGGCCACGCTCTGGGTGAAGTCGTCGAGGGTGATGCCGCCCATGGCGCAGAGCTCCGGAATCGATCGGCCACTAAACCGTGATACCAAGATAGCGGCGATCACATCGTCGATTTCGGCGGCCTGGGCCGTGCCTTTCACCTGGGCTCGGATCATGGCCGTGGTGGCCGGCAATTCCCGCTCCGGCTGCAGCAGCAGGGCCAGGGCTTTCAGCAGTGGTGGGGCCGTGGGATCTTTGGCGGCGGGTTGCAGTTCGATCCACTGCACCCGCTCCCGCAGGAACTCCGCCACCGGCTCCTGCGCGCCAAAATCCAGCTCCCTGTGGGGGCAGAACACCACCACCCGCCATGGGCCGATGCCCGGCTGCTGTTGCAGCAACCGGGCGGTCTCGGCATAGAGCCGCCGCAGGAAGCCGGCGTCGGCTGCCATCTGGGCCTCCAGGATCAGGGCCGGCAGATCGGGCCGCTCTGGCGGTGGCAGGAACAAGCCATCGAGCCGATACTCCCGCTCCTTGAGCACCGGCGCCGAAAACCGGTAGCCGCCGGCATCGGGTGGCAGATCGCTCTGCAATTGCAGGATCCGATCCGGTTGGTTCTGGAACAGCCAGAAAAAGAGCTTGTCGCTGGCGACCACTTCCGCGGTATCTGGCCTGATCAGCGCAGCATCCCATGGGTAAAGGCAAGCGGCTCAGCCAGGGGGGAAGCGGCTTAACCAGGTGGAACCGCCCGCAGGGCCTGGCGAATCAGAGCCCCGCAAATCAGGGGCGAGCCGCCAGCAATCCACAAACAGTGCCAGCCAGCCAAAACAGCGCCAGTTGCAGAATCGAGTAACAAATATAGGCAACACCAAGCGAGCAAGGCCCAGGCGATTAATTATTATTGCGCCAGGCAATTACTTTATTGTCGGGCCAAAAATCTTCATAAACAAAATCTATTCGACGACAGGAAAGGCATAGCCACCTTCAGTGCATTAAACCTCTCAATATTCACCATAATTCTATGTTTACATATTGTTAACAAGCTCCTTGGTGAAAAAGGGGGGTGAGACTGTTGTCATTAAACCCAGGGGCAGCAATTCGCATGCGTTCCCTGCCCGCCTAGCTCCTGATTGCAGGGCCTGCCACCGATAAACCGTATCCATCGACACAATTCATTGACCAGCCCCGTCTCCCTATCGGCTCCGGCCTCCGCTGGACTGGCCAACTGGTTGCGGCAGCAGGCGGTTTCGCTCGCTTTTTCCACCTATCGCGCCAACAGGCTGCTGTTTCTCGGCGTAGACGAACAACCAAATCCATCCCTAAAGCTGCACGAGCGCCTGTTTGATCGGCCCATGGGCCTGTTTGTGGCCGGCGAGAGCATCTGGATGGCCGCCCGCTGTCAGCTCTGGCGCCTCGACAACCTGCTCGGCCCGGGTCAACTCCATGAGGGTGGCGATCGCCTCTACGTGCCCGCTGCCAGCTACACCACTGGCGATGTCAACGCCCACGAGCTGGTGCTCGGCCCAGACGGCCAGCCGATTTTTGTCAATACCGCCTTCAGCTGCCTGGCGGGCATTGCGCCGGGTTGCAGCTTTGCCCCCACCTGGCAGCCCCCTTTCATCTCCCAGCTGGCCGGCGACGACCGCTGCCACCTCAACGGCCTCGCCCTCAAAGACGGCCTCCCCACCTGGGCTACGGCCTGCGGCGGCAGCGGTGACCCCTCCGCCTGGCGCAACAACCGCAACGGCGGCGGCGTGCTTATTCATATCCCCACCGGCGAGCTGGCGGCCACGGGTCTGTCGATGCCCCATTCGCCCCGCTGGCACGGCGGCAAGCTCTGGCTGCTCAATTCCGGCACCGGCGAACTGGGCTGCATAGAAGACGGCCAATTCCAGCCCCTCACCGCCCTGCCCGGTTTTGCCCGGGGCCTGGCTTTTGTGGGCGGCTGCGCCGTGGTGGGGCTCTCCAAACTGCGCTCGCCCCAGTTCACAGGCCTGCCGCTGGAGGAACGCCTCGCCCAGGGGGCCAACCCCGGCGGTTGCTGCGGTTTGCGGGTGATCGATCTGGCCAGCGGTGAAATCCTCCACAGCCTCGATCTGCCCGAACCCGTCGATGAGCTGTTTGATGTGGTGTTGCTCCCCGGCGTGCGTCAGCCCCGGGCCCTGGGGCTCCAGGGAGAGGAGATCGACTGCCTCGTAAAAATTCCCCAGCGGCCCGAACTGCTGCACGTGCGGCCCATGGCCCCCAGCGGCAAGCCCCACCGGGGCCCGGAGTTGCGGCCCTTTGGCCTGCCGGCGCCATCGCCCCTGGAAGCCAACGCCGCCGGCCCCAACGCCACCAGCTTCGCAGCAGCCCCCGACACCCCCATTCGCTACCAGCGGGTTTTCCATCTCACCCCGGAAAACCTCGCCCCCTATTCACCGCTCACCTTTCCCTCCCTCGCCCCCGGCAGCGCCGCCCTCGCCCGCATCCAGGGGGAATTACTGGGGCTATCCGCCATGGCGAATGGGGTGATGGTGGCCTTTGCGGTGGCGGAGCGCAGGGCCGATGGCGGCGCCAGCCTGCTGTCGCTGCTGGTGGAGCCCCCCTGGCGACGGCGCGGCATCGGCACTGGTTTGCTGGCTCGCCTGATGCTGTTTATGGCCAAAGAGGGCATCGCGCCCCTGACGCTGCGCTACCAGCATTCCCCCGAGATCGGCGCCACATTTGAACCGATCCTGGCCCGCCTCGGCTGGAGCTCACCCCGCACCGATTTCGTGCTGCTGGAGGGCCAAAGCCCGCAACTCGCCGCTATCGACTGGGCCGATCGCCATCCAATTGCCGCTCCCTACCAGCTGCTGCCCTGGCCTGAACTATCAGAGGCGCAACGGGCCCAGGTGGGCCACCTGGATGCCCCTCCAGAGCTGCAACCGCCGGCCGATCCGCAGGGGCTGGAGCCCAGCATCTGCCTCGCACTGCTCCACCACGAACAGCTGGTGGGCTGGCTGATCGCCCATCGCACCGGCGCCAACAGCGTGCGCTACTCCAGCCTGTTTGTAACCCCGGCCCACCGCGGTCGCGCCAGGGCCCTGGCGCTGCTCAGCGAGGGATTTCGCCGTCAGCACGCCGCCGCCATACCCACCGCCCGCGCCGCCATCGACCGGCGTAACACCGCGATGCTGCGCCTGCTTAAACGCCACCTGGGGGCGCACCTCAGCGGCATCGGCCGCTCCCGCTTCTCCCAGGCGCCACCGCCGCCAGCTCCACCACCTCCCCCAAGCAGTGGCCCTGATCTGTGAATCGCTGATTCCCGATCCGGCCAGCCCCCAGCACCCGGCCTAGCCCCCTCCCAAACCTCCACCAACGGCTCCGATCCATGGCCCAACTCCTCTTCTCCGGCTCCTCCCTCACCACCGGCTCCAACCTGGAATTGGCGCTGCAGCTGGTGGAAAATCGCCTGCCGGCCTGGGCCAGCAATTCAGACACCTACAACGCCCTGCTGCTGGAGGTGTTCGGGGTTCAGAGTTCAGAGGCCACCGGCGCCCTGCAAGCCGGCCTCAGCGGCACCGGTTTGGGGATTGGCCTTGAGATCCTCGCTGGAGATGTTCTCAGCAGCATCAACGGCGCCTACACCAGCGCCGCTCCCGGGGGCGGAGAACGGATTTATCTCAATGGCGCTTGGCTGCAGAACGCCACGGCAGCAGAGATCGAGGCAGTGCTGCTGGAGGAATTCGGCCACGCCTTGGATTGGCGCCTCAATGGCGGCGCCGATAGCCCTGGTGATGAGGGCGAGATCTTCTCAGCCCGCCTGCGCGGGCTCACCCCCAAGCCAACGGCCTTTAAGGAAGACGATCACAGGCTGATCTCCATCGCAGGCACACCCGTTGCGATCGAGGCTGTCCAAGCGCCCCAGATTTCCGTCACCGCCATCGCCAACGGCAACGAGGCCAATGGCAATCCGGCGGTGTTCCGCTTCTCGTGCACCGGTTCCACCACGGACGCGCTCTCGGTGAGCTATCGGCTGCTGGGCACTGCCCAGGCCGGCAGCGACTACACCGGTGCCACCAGCGGCACGATCAACTTCTCGGCAGGCAGTGCCACCGCCGAGCTATCGCTCGCGGTGCTGGCCGACAGCGTGATTGATCCGGGTGAAACGATCATTGCCCAGATCGTGCCCGACTCAGCAGCAACACCCAGCTACTTGATCACCCCCGGCCAACAAACGGCCATCGCCACGATCACGGCGGAAGGGATGGTGGTGGCCGTCAATGGACCAAGCCGGCCTGGATCGAGCAAAGGGGAACTTCGTAATTTCGGTGCCTTTGCGGCCCTGAAGAGCGATGGCACCGTCGTCGCCTGGGGTGACCCCAGCTTTGGCGGCACGGCGCCGCCCACGGGGCTGAGCGGCGTCACCCAGATCTTCTCAACAGGGGGTGCCTTTGCGGCCCTGAAGAGCGATGGCACCGTCGTCGCCTGGGGTAGCTCCAGCAGTGGCGGCACGGGGGTGCCGACGGGG
>DGYA01000096.1:0-1384 GCA_002396505.1 Cyanobacteria bacterium UBA5018
CTTACGCAACGACTTGCGGATGAGGGGCACAATTCCGAAAAAGCATCAAACAGATATACTGTACCGCGGTACTTATCTCTTAATTCATTCTGCGCTAAGATCACGCTTCTAAATTGAGACGCAAACCCTGTCCTATCCCTCGAGACCACACAATTCTTTTCACTATTGACAAACGGCCTGAACCAGGCATTGTAGCACTCTCTGTAGGGCCGGAGTCTTTCAAAATAAGGAATAGGGCGAAACAGTACCAACTTTCCTTTTCTATGCCTTAGGATAACCGCCGCTTTCTCTTCGTTCACCAGATTAACTTGCAGGCCCCCTGTGACATGCTGGTAATTCGTAACTATAACAACTACATCCTTCGCCCCTATGGTGCCAGCATAGCTCTCTAGCGCCTTTACAATAAACTCATCGGGGTTGCTCTTGTCAATACCAGCAATACCCTCACCTCTTGCGTGTAACTTTATCGCAAATCCATACTGGGTATTTAAATCCTCCAGCAAAGCACCGATGGCCCCTGCATGACTATCTCCTAGAACGATCAAACGTGATCTTGTTTTGCCTTTTAAATCCAAGAAACGGTACAACTGATTATCTTGATAAACGCTACTATCACTAAGAAAGAGTTGTCTTCTCGCTCCATTTATCGCCAGAACCACAATCACTCCCAGGAATGGTAAGATAATTGCAAATGCCAATGCAGAAAATCTCTTCAGATTTTCACGGCGCCGCATCGGCGATTCAATGAAAGCATAAGAAATACTTGCAATTAAAGTCATAAGCATTATTTGCAGTGGTGCTGACCACCAATAAACGCCAATCGACCAACGACTTGTAACCAGCACCCCCCAGTGCCACAGGTAAAGTGAATATGAGATTAATCCGATATGAACAACACCTTTATTTGTGAACGCGATAAAGGCAGCAGTACCACTCTTGAGGCAGACTATTAAAACAGCTGAAAGTAACACTATTAAGATTGTTGCTGGCACTGCCGCAGCAAGTGGCAGAAACATCACGCCAAGCATTGCCGACACAATCAGCAAAGGAGGCAACTGTTCAAGTGTTTTTGCAAGCTTTACCTGTTGTTGAAAACCTATAAATATTAAGCACCCCACTGCCAGCTCCCAAAACCGAGTTGGCATCAAAAAATATGACGCAGGTTGGTTGAATTGATAAAAAAAGATAAATCCAACTACGGAGGTAACTGTTAGCGTCAGAATCAGGGCAAATAAATTTCTCGCCCCTTTCTTTGCCTGCCTTCCAAATCCCGAGAACCAGATCAGAAAGGGAAACAACAGATAGAACTGCTCTTCAACCCCCAGGGACCATGTATGAGTAAATGGATTAAGTTCAGCCGCTTGAGCAAAGTAGTCAGTTGAGT
>DGYA01000096.1:1608-33898 GCA_002396505.1 Cyanobacteria bacterium UBA5018
CCAAAAAGCGAAAATATTCCCGTCAAAAGATATGTTCCTGGATTTGGATTAACCATGCAGATTAATACACTTGCTATGATTACGTATGTGGCAAGGGCGGGCACCAAGCGCTTGACGCGGCGCGCATAGAAACCGCTCAGAAAATCGCCAAAGCTCTTGCTTTCTCTTCCCGAAAGTGACGAAGTGATTACATATCCTGAAATCACAAAAAAGATGTCAACGCCAAGGTATCCACTCGGCAATAAATCTTTATTGAAGTGGTTGATGATCACGGCAATCACCGCAAATGCCCTCAGTCCGTCGATCTCGGGTCTATATTTGCTCTTAGACTGAGCAGATACATCGCATATCTGCGGCAAATCTGATACTGCCGACATGTCACCAGGAGGGTAACAACCATTATATCGCGCTCCCCATCATCGCAACGAGAGGTAGCTTATATGCAGTTGTTGAATATTTAGTGGATTTGCTGCCCAGCTGCCCAGCTGCGCTCTGGCGGCAAGCCATTGCGCTCACCACCGAGTGCCTCGTGGCCGACCTGCCCGAGAAGAAAGAAGCTGCTCCCGCCGGTGGCGGCATGGATGGCGACTTCGACTATTGAGTTTGGAAGATAGCCAGGCGATTACCAATTTTTCTAATTTCAGCGCCCCTTATATGGCGCTTTTTATTGGTTGCTCTACATGGGCATTGCATGTGATTGCCATTGCGGTTGATTGCCATGGCAAATTACTGCAACAACAAGTGATTGTCACAGCAGCAATCCCGCTCCCTGCTCCTTCAGCCACTGCCTGTGATCGGCAAAGGCGGGGTCGTGTCTGCTTACCAGCTGCCAGAACTGCCTGGAGTGGTTTGGGTGGATCAGATGGCACAACTCATGGACCACCACATAATCGGCGATGGCATGGGGTGCCTTGATTATGTTCCAATTAAACACCAGCTTCCCCTGTTTATCGCAGGATCCCCAACGAGACTTGAAGTTGCGCACGCTCACCCCTGCTGGTGACACGCCGATCTGCTGGGCATAACGGTGCGCCTTCTGCTGCAGGCGCTCCAGGGCGCGGGAGCGATACCAACTATGCAGGTATTGCTGGATCCTTGCTTGCCGTTGTTCACCCTGCTCACTGGGGCGGATGGTGGCATAAAAGCATCCCCCCAAGAAGCACATCCGTAACTTATGCTCCTCTTGAATTTTGAGTAGGTAGCGGCAGCCCAGGTAGGCAAAAAACTGGTCTTCAACTAATCACTTTCACTCCTCAGATGTATCTCGCAAAGCTCGATCCATTGAATCACACCTAAGCTAAAGCCACTGGATGACAGCGTCAGATTTGCTGTTCACATTGGCGTGGGGTGTAGCTCTAGTGAATTCAAGGGAGATTGAACGCTTTTGATCGCCATCGGCTGCCACCGCAAAAATGGGATATAGCTGCTGGCCGTCTTTGAATGGCACATGCATGCGGAAAGTGCCATCGGATTTGAGCGGCACCACCTGATCGCCAATGGTGAGCGTGGCGGAGGGGTCGGTGGCGCCGTAGACGATCAGCTCAGCATCAGCCACCAGCCAGAAAGAGCGTGGTCTAGCTACATCGCCTGCTCCTGATTCATTGCGGCCGCTGGCCCAAACCCCTGCGCCGGAGGCGTTTAGGTTGCCTGAGGCGGCAGTATCACCCTCGCTTAGCCCTAAATCAAACTCATGAAAAGCTTCTGAACCCCGCGATTTAAGCCGCATGCCACCAGTGGCTTGCTGATATAGCTGCTCGTGCAACACGCCGCCGCTGGAGCTGGGCGGCTCGGCAGGATTGGTAGGGATGCTAACAACTCCCAGATCCAAAGAAAATGGTTCAAATTGTTGAGCAATTCCTTTAGCCACCACGTCCGCCGGCATACGGGCCACGGCGGAGAAGGCCAGCGGCAGCCAACCGCCGCCATTGAGCCGATATCCCAGTTCCACCCGGTAATCGCGATCGGCGAGAGGCACAGGCATGAACCACTCGTGGGCATCGGCCGCCACGATCACCTCGCGCAGGGCATGGGGTTTGGCCTCTGGGTTGGCCAGGCCCGTCACATCGGCCAGCCGCAGGCAGAGGCTGCCGGCAGCGGCGGCCTGGGCCCGGGCTTTATCGCCGGCGCTGATGGTCCAGAAGCAATAGGCCCACTGGTGATCCCGGGGCAGGAACACCAACTGGGTAATGGCGTCAGCCTGCTGCTCCACAGCCAGGCCGGCAAATCCAGCTTCAGGTGCGGGCTGAGCAGCGGCCGATGCAGGGGCAGCTGCATCGGCCGCTGGGGCGTCGTCGGCAGATGTACTGGAATCAGCACCATTGACCAAATTGCGCAGTTGCTCGGGGATCAGCCGCATCAGCTTGGCTAGTTGCTGGGGGATTGATGCCATGGCGCAGCTGATCCTCTTGTCACCTTCACCCCATGGTGAGGGCTAACCAACGATTTAGGGATCGCTTGTCAGCAGATGGCAACTAGCCAGCTGCCAGTTGACGCCGCAACAGCAGCCAAGTATGACCACTACCAGCGATCCCAACCCAGCGAGACCAGGAGAAATCACCAAAAAATCACCCCCATTGACTAACAAAAGCTGTTTGCCTGGCCAAAAGTCAACCAGTGGATAAGTTGCCGCCTCCAAACCACCAATAATCACCAGTTATTTAGTTAGCGGACACCCAGCTAACGAGTTGCAACTACTATGCATATCCAGCCGTCAAACTACCATCACTCAACCACCTGAACCGTCCAAGTCAAAAACAAAGACCTATCAACCCAGGCCCCACCTGTGGTAATTCACACAATTTAGAAGCGAAAAGATAATTTGGAGCCCTAATCGTGGGATTGGTTATGGGTGGGTCAGCTGCTTATTTATTGGCAACGGCTGGGTTGGCAGTGGTGGCCCTGCTGGTTGCCCTCCAGCAGCTGCCCTGATCTGCAGATGCCGCCCTTGGCTCCGCAGTTACCGCCGGCGTCAGCCGTGAGCAAGGGCTATTGGCACTGCTGCTGTTGCGGCAGCGATTGATCAGCAACGCTGAGCAGTGACTTTTTCCCGAGCCCAACCCTGTTTTCCACAGAAAAACGGCTCTTTTTCCACAGATGCCGCCCTTGACAGGGCTGCCAGAGTGCCAAAACGGAGCTGATCCTGCGGAGAGTGCTCTCTCCACTTGACGCTGCGCAGCTACTTACTTCCATCTGGGCGACCGCTTTGCCCCACGGCCGGTTCCGCCTGTCAGGTCCATAAATCCCAGCCAGTGTCTCGCCGATCTCTCCCTGGTGGCCGCCCTTTGACGCCGGAGCCGCTGCCATGGCCTTATGGGATCAGTCCAGCAGCCGAGTGCCGCATGAGCCAGATCCCAGACATCGCCCCCGCCTACGTGAGTGTAGTAAATGAGTTTCCAGAAGATTTATATCTAGCCATGGGCGATTTCATTTCCAGCCATCCCCAATGGGATCAATACCGGCTGATGCAAGCAGCTCTGGCCGGCTTTCTTTTTCAACAGGGTTGTAATAACCGCGCCGTAGCCCAGCACTACCTCAACGGCCTCTTCCACCGCGAAGCCCCCACCACCAATAGCCCCAGCCATAGCTCCAGTCATAACCCCAGCCATAGCCCCAGCGCCCAGCCGATTAGGCGCAGCGGCAGCCGGCGCCTAAAAAACTGAAACCAAAGTGACCCGCCCAGTCTGAAATCAGGCCGGGCGAACAAGCCCAGGAAAAGCCTCACAGCCAATGCAAAGCAAATAACCCAAAAACATTCAAAGTATGAGCAGATAATAATACTCTTTACCCGTTTTTATTTTTATTTACAAGTCGCCAATATTGGGCTGATTAGGGAGCCACCAAGGTCAGGCCAAGTCCCCTGGCCGCTTCAGCGGCCGTTCGCAGTCACATCTGGTTGAGATCAAGCTGGTTCAGATCAGGCCCACAATGGCTGCAGTGATGTTCCTGTGGCGTGTCGCAATCGCTCCCGCAGCCCGGTTCCGGGAGCAATAGGGCCCCCCTCTCCCCAGCCAGGCTGCGGTTCCGGGAGTTCATCGGCAAGGTGGGCAGCGGCGAACACACCAGCACCGGCCTCAGCATTGAGGAGGCGAAGGAGGCCATGGACCTGATCCTGGCCGGCGAGGTGGCAGAAGCCCAGTTGGGGGCATTTTTGATCGCCCACCGCATCCGCCGTCCCTCCCCCGAGGAACTCTGCGGCATGCTCCAGAGCTACCGCCAGCATGGGCCCACCCTCACCACCGCCACCAGGGCGATCTGCTTTGGGGTGCCCTACGACGGCCGCGCCCGCACGGCGCCCCTGCTTCCCCTGGTGGCCCTCAACCTCGCCGCCACGGGCCTGCCGGTGATCCTGCACGGCGGCGATTCGATGCCGGTGAAATACGGCGTCACCCTGGCGGAGCTGTTCGAGGCGCTGGGCATCCACTGGCGGGGCCTACCCCTGGCCGAGGTGCAGAGAAGACTGGATGGCTGGGGGCTGGCCGTAACCCATCAACCGGATCACTTCCAGGCCGCCGAAAAAATGGTGGCGGTGCGAGACGCCATCGGCAAACGGCCCCCCGTGGCCAGCCTGGAACTGCTCTGGACACCGCACCGGGGCGAGCACCTGCTGGTGAGTGGCTTCGTGCATCCACCCACCGAAATCCGCGCCTGGCAAGCCCTGCGCCAATCCGGCGAAAACGATCTGCTTACCGTTAAGGGATTGGAGGGCTCCACCGATCTGCCCACCAGCAGGGCCGGGATCACGGCAAGGGTGTGGGGCGAGCGGCAGGAAAGGGTGCTGCTGCACCCCCGGGAGCATGGCATCAGCGGCCCCGATCAGCCCTGGACTGGGCTCGATAGCTGGCGGGAACAGGCCCTGGCCGCCCTGCGGGGTAGTGGACCCCTGGCCGAGGCGCTGGTGTGGAACCTGGGGGCCTACCTCTGGTTTGCCGGCGGCTTTCAATCCCTGGAGACAGCCCTTGATCAGGCCAGGGCGCTGCTGGCGGCCCGCAGCGGCGAACAGCGGCGCCTGGCCCTGGCGGGAGCGGCGCCGGTGGCCCCCTGAAGCGCCCTGAGGCGCCCTGAACCGCCGCCTCCATGCCTGGCCAGGGAAGCTGGCAGGGGGATCGGCCCAGCGGCTTTCGCATCGGAAAGCCCAAAAAGTGGCTGTCCGTAACAACGGTTACGACCGGCATGTGCCCTGGCGTGGTCTTCTTGATTGCGTTGGTCAGCCTGTGCGCCAGCGTCAGTCCCCGCAGTTGCAGTGTTATCCGCTGCGGAGACCCTCTGTCTTGATAGACAGTCAGGCACCAATACCCTTTTCTGGTTCAGCTGATGCGGCAGGCATCGGCTGGATCGGATTCTTTCGCCTCCACCGCTTTTACCGTTGATGTTCAGTCTCACGCGTCGACAATTCGTGCTCTCCGGGCTTGCCGCCACCACCGGTGCCGCCCTGCAACTGGGTACCCTCGCCGGCCTGCTGGCCCCCCTGCCGGCCCAGGCCGCCCCGGGCAAGCCGGAAACCACCTCGGTGGAGCTGGGCTTCATCGCCCTCACGGACGCCGCCCCGCTGATCATCGCCAAGGAGAAGGGCTTCTTCGCCAAGGCGGGCATGACCGGCGTGGAGCTCAAAAAGCAAACCTCCTGGGCCGTCACCCGCGACAACCTGGAGCTGGGCAGCGCTGGCGGTGGCATTGATGGGGCCCACATCCTCAGCCCGATGCCCTACCTGCTGACCACCGGGGCGATCAGCAAGAGCAAGAAACCGGTGCCGATGAATATTCTGGCGCGGCTAAATACCCAGGGGCAGGCAATTTCGGTATCCAAGGAATTCCTGCCCGCCAAGTTCAAAGCCAAGTCTCCAGGTTTGGTGGCGGCGGTAGCCAAGAAAAATGCCACCGGTGACAAGTTCAAAGTTGCCGTCACCTTCCCCGGCGGCAACCACGACCTGTGGACGCGCTACTGGCTGGCGGCCAATGGCGTTGACCCCAATAAACAAGCTGATCTGGTGGTGATCC
Source organism: Cyanobacteria bacterium UBA5018 (assembly GCA_002396505.1). Lineage (GTDB taxonomy): Bacteria > Cyanobacteriota > Cyanobacteriia > PCC-6307 > Cyanobiaceae > UBA5018. Next base: position 7,602 of record DGYA01000096.1, read on the forward strand.
CACCGCCACAGATGGTGGCGAACATGCAGTCTGGAACCATGGACGCCTTCTGCGTTGGCGAACCCTGGAACGAGCGCCTGGTAAACAAAAAAATCGGCTACACGGCCGCCCAGACAGGCGAAATCTGGAAGCAGCACCCCGAGAAGGCCTTCGCCATGCGGGCCGACTGGGTAAAGAAGAACCCCAACGCTGCTCTAAGGCTGCTGATGGCCGTGCAACAGGCCCAAAAATGGGCTGAGAACCCAGCCAACACCCCTGAACTGGCGAAAATCCTCGCTGAAGACAAATACGTAAAAGCCAGCGTTGATGACATCCTGCCCCGCCTACAGGGCACAGTGGACTATGGCGATGGCCGCAAGGTAACAAAATCCCCCTATACGATGAAGTTCTGGAGCAATAATGCCTCCTTCCCCTATAAGAGCCATGACACCTGGTTCGTAACCGAAGATATTCGCTGGGGCTACTTGCCCAAGGGCACAGATATCAAGGGCCTGGTAAACAAGGTGAACCGTTCCGATTTGTGGCGCGCCGCCGCCAAGGCCAATGGCTTCGGCAGTGGCCCGGCCAGTGATTCCCGTGGCGTAGAGGTGTTTTTCGATGGCGTCAAGTTTGACCCCAGCAATCCGAAAGCTTATCTCGATGGCCTCAAAATCAAGGCACTAAAGTGATTTCTGGGTCGTTTTTTCTAGACTAATACTTTAACCATGGGGAGACCCCTTTGGGCCTCCCCTGCTTTTTTACCTTCATTGTTTCGTCCAGATTCATGAGCACCGCCCTGGCCAATGGCCGTAAACGTCAGCCCTTACGTAATTCCTGGCTTCGATCGCCCCTGGCCCGGCAGATCAAAGCACCCCTGGTCTGCATCGGCCTAACCCTGGTGGTGTGGCAGCTGCTCTGCCTGGCGAAACCCGATGGCTTCCCCGGCCCGATCCAGGTGATTACCCAAACCTGGGATCCCTACATCAGCAAGCCTTTTTATGACGATGGAGGCACGGCCAAGGGCCTGGGAATACAAATTTTTATTTCTCTGAAAAGAGTGGCAGTGGGCTACTTTTTAGCTGCGGTTATCGGCATTGCCGCTGGTATGGCGATTGGCTTGAACGATTTCCTGCGCCGGGGCTTTGATCCTCTCATCCAGGTGCTGCGCACCGTTCCGCCCCTGGCCTGGCTGCCAATTTCACTGCTGTTACTGCAACAGGCAGATTCGGCGGCTATTTTCGTTATCTTCATCACGGCCGTCTGGCCGATTGTGATTAACACTGCAGTCGGCATCCAGGAAATACCTCAAGATTACACAAACGTAGCCCGGGTACTACGGCTCAGAAAACGCAGCTATCTGACTGACATACTGATGCCAGCCACGGCCCCCTATGTATTTACTGGCTTGCGGATTTCCGTTGGCCTGGCCTGGCTAGCGATTGTGGCGGCTGAAATGCTCAAGGCAGATGGCGGCATCGGCTTCTTTATCTGGGATGCTTACAATGCTGGTGGCGATTCAAGCACCAGTCAAATCATCCTTGCCATCCTATATGTGGGCATCGTGGGCCTGATCCTTGACCGCCTGGTGGGGATGCTGGGCAATCGCGTCGCCGGTGGAGGTCGTTGAGATGCCAGCCCTGGTAACCGTTGATGATGTTTCCAAGGTTTTCCCCCTGGAAGATGGCGGCAGCTATGTGGCACTCAAGGATATCGATCTTGAAATTAATGAGGGGGAATTTATCTCGCTCATCGGCCACTCTGGCTGTGGCAAGAGCACGCTGCTCAACCTGCTGGCCGGCCTTAATGAGGCCAGCAGTGGCGGCATATTGATGGACGGCCGCCAAATCACTGAGCCAGGCCCAGACAGGATGGTGGTATTTCAAAACTATTCCCTACTGCCCTGGCAAACGGTTCGTGAAAACGTAAACCTTGCCGTAGCCAACGTACTGAGATCTCTGCCGGAGCCTGAACGCACCAAGCTGGTGGATGAAAAGCTAAAGATGGTTGGCCTTAGCGCAGCGGCCGATAAATATCCTAAAGAGCTATCTGGGGGCATGAAGCAGCGCGTGGCCATAGCCCGCGCCCTGGCAATCCAGCCGAGGTTGTTGCTGCTTGATGAACCCTTCGGCGCTCTCGATGCCCTCACCCGTGGCAATCTGCAGCAGCAGCTGATGCAGATTTGCCAGCAGGCCGGTGTAACCACCGTAATGGTGACCCACGATGTTGATGAGGCCCTGCTGCTCTCAGACCGGGTGGTGATGCTCACCAACGGCCCAGAAGCTGGCATTGGTCAGATTTTGCCGGTGCCCCTGGCCAGGCCGCGGGAAAGGTTGGCGGTGATGGAGCACCCCGACTACTACCAATTGCGCAGCGAACTGATCGGCTTTTTGCAACAGCAGCGGCGCCTCAAGCAACGCACAGCCGAACTTGCCCGCACTCAGGCCCCAGCCAGCGGCGCTGCCCAAGCAAATGGCGCAGCCAATGCCAGTGGCGCAGCGAATGCCAGTGGCGCAGCCAAGGCGACAGGCTCAGCCAAGGCAACAGGAACGGCAAAAGCCACCGGCGCCCCTAGCTCTGCCCTGGTGAGGCTGGGCTTCATGCCGGGCATCGACATCGCCCCCCTGGCCCTAGCCATTGAGCAGGGTCTTTACGACCAGTCGCAGTTAAAAATTCAGCCGGTACCCTTCCGCAACTGGGAGGTGCTGGAGCAGAATTTAATCGACGGCAAGCTGGAAGCGGCGATCACCGCCGCCACCACCCCCCTGGCCCTAACCATGGGCTTGTCTCACCACCCCAGCCCCTGGGCGGCGATCACGCCGCTCACGGTGAGCCGCAACGGCAATGCCCTCTGCCTGTCGCGGCGGCTGCTGGATCTGGGCCTGAAAGATCCCGCCAGCCTGCGCAGCTGGCTAGATAGCCGCGACCGGCCCCTGACCCTGGCGGTGCCCCAGCGGCGCGGCATCGCTGAATTGCTGCTGCGGCACTGGTTCTGCCAGGGCGGCATCGACCTGGAACGGCAGCTGAATTTTGTCGCCCTTTCGCCAACGCTAATGGTGGGGGCATTGCGCACTGAAGCGATAGATGGCTTCTGCGCCGGCCGCTATCGGGTGGCCGAGGCGGTGGAAGATCGGTTGGGCTGGGTTATGGCCACCGATTTGGAAATTTGGAGCGGCCATCCCGAAAAGGTGCTCACCTGTGCGGAGAGCTGGGCCGCCGGCCACCCAGACACCCTTGCCGCCCTGGGCGCCGCCCTGATTCGCGCCGGTGCCCGCTGCGACGACAGCGACCAGCGGGGGATGCTCACCAAGGTGCTCAGCCAGCCCCAATGGCTAGGTACCCGGGCCGCCATCGCCCTGCAACGCCAATTTGATTTAGGTACTGGGGCCACCCCCACCCAATTGCTGCGCTTTAACCAGTTCCACGCCGACCGCTGCCATCTGCCCAATCCAGCGGAGGGGGCCTGGATTTTGAGCCAATTCAGTCGCTGGGGCTGGAGTCCTTTCCCGAGCAATCGAGTGGAACTGCTAACTCAGGTATATCGCGCTGATCTCTACGCCCAGGCTATGGAACTGGCCGGCTACGCCAACCTGCGGCCCAGCCGGCAAGCCTTCACCCTGGCCGATGGCATTCCCTTCCACCAGGACAACCCCTTGGCCTATCTGAAAGCCCTGCCAGACCAGGTGGTACCAGCCCTGGCCAGCGTGCGACTGCCCGCCGTAACCGACTACATCTCCACCCCAGCACCCTGATCCCAGAGCGACTGCCATGGAAGCAATGATCGATTCTCCATTTCGCTCTGGTCCTGTTAATTCAGGCCTAGAGCAGTTCCTTAAATTTGAGGCGGTAGGCCAGGTTTTCGAGACGCGCCGAGGTCCATTCGAGGCGATACGCGACATTAATTTAAGCGTAGCCCAAGGGGAGTTTGTATGCGTGATCGGCCATTCCGGCTGCGGCAAGAGCACGCTGCTAAATATGGTGTCGGGATTTTTGCAACCCACTTCCGGTAAGGTGACGCTCCAAGGGGTACCGATAGAGCGACCTGGCCCCGACCGCATGGTGGTGTTCCAGAACTACTCGCTACTGCCCTGGCAAACAGTATGGCGGAATGTGGAGATGGCCGTCCAGGCTGCTCGACCCCAACTCTCAGCAACTGACTGCCGAGAAACGGTGGAACACCATCTGGAGATGGTGGGCCTTGGCGATGCCCACCACAAGCGACCCGCCCAGATATCCGGTGGTATGCGTCAGCGGGTGGCGATCGCCAGGGCCCTGGCCGTTAAACCGGCAGTGCTGGTGCTGGATGAACCATTCGGCGCCCTAGATGCGATCACCAAGGAAGAGCTGCAGGAGGAATTGCTGGCAATCTGGCGGGAACAGAAGCCCACGGTATTGATGATCACTCACGATATTGATGAGGCCCTGTTCCTGGCAGACAGGATAGTAATGATGACCAACGGGCCATCTGCCACCATCGGCGAAATCATGGATGTGCCGTTTGAACGCCCCCGCAGTTACGAACGGATTCAAGCCGATCCACGCTACGGCAAGCTACGCAACCACGCGCTCGACTTCCTATTCCGCCGTCACGCCCATGACGAGGAATAAACCCGTCAGAGACGGCATATTAGACGACAGATTAGATGGCACAATACAGGCCGCTTGCCTCTCGATTCCCGTGGGCCACACCCTGCTTCTTGATGCGTCTAATTTTAGCCGCAGCACGCGGCTAAGGGTATCTGAAGGCTTGATCAGGGTGGCATTCTCATCTGTTCATATCGAACCGATGGAAGCGGAGCCCATCACCCTCGGCTTCCTGCAATCTGGCGATCAACTACCCCTGGAACTGCTAAGACACTCATGGTTGCACCTCGAGGCAATTAAGAAAACAAGCCTTACCGACACCAGTGAATTAAGTCATGGAGTAGAGGCGATCAGTCTTAACGATTGGACCGCTTCTCTGCTGATGATCCAGCACCTCAGCGACTCCCAACAACGGCTGCGGGCCCTGCTGCAGCTGCTCGTGGATCGCCTGGGCCAGCGTTGCGGTAGCTGGTATGAACTGCCCATGCGGCTTAAACACGAAAGACTGGCGGAAATGGTTAACCACACCCGTGTAACCGTGTCTCGCCACATGTCTCGCTGGCGCCAGGCTGGCTTGATTGATAGCGAACACCATGAACACGGTCACCTGCGCATCGCGCCGAAACTGCTCGATCTGTAGACGGAGCTAATTTTGCTAAAACCTTAGAGATTAGGTAATTAGGCAACCCAGCATTGCACGCTGGAGAAATATCGCTTAATCAGATCGGTGCGCTTATGGATTTTTCGATGGGCTCCTAGGGAGGCTCTGGGAAACAGCTCAGCGGCACCCGTGGGAGCGTTGAGATCCCAGTAGTTGCAGGGGGCGACTTCCACTGGCGTTCGGATTTCAGAGCTTCCCTAGGCTTTTCGAAAGGGAGCTGCATTTGATTAGCCACGAGTATTGGATCACTTGTAGCCAACGGGATATCGCGTCAGCAATTTTTGATCTCGCTTGCGGCTTGAATCGCTGGCTTGAATCGGCGGCTTGAATCTCCGCTGCGTCGGTCCGGCAGGATTGGCTACAGCAGTGGCAATCGGATGAACATCGACGGCAAGGCCTGGCGCACGATTGGCGTGGAACCCCATGGTGAGGCGATCTGGGTGATCGACCAAACCCTGCTGCCCCATCAGTTCCAGCTGCGGCTACTCAGCGATCTGGCCCAGGTGGCTGAGGCCATCCGCACGATGGTGGTGCGCGGCGCCCCCCTGATCGGCGTAAGCGGTGCCTATGGCTTGATGCTGGCCCTGCAACAAGACCCCAGCGATGCAGCCCTGGCCCAGGCCTTTGACACTTTGTTGGCCACCCGGCCCACCGCCGTAAACCTGCGCTGGGCCCTGGAAAGAGTGCGGGATCTGGTGTTGGCCCTGCCCGAGGCCCAACGGGCTGCCGCCGCCCGCCAGGAGGCCGATGCCATTGCCGATCAAGACGTGGCCATGTGTGAGGCGATCGGCGATCACGGGCTGCGGCTGTTTCAGCAGCTGGAGGCAGCCCGCCCCAGCGAACGCCGTGAGCAGCCCTTCCAGGTGCTCACCCATTGCAACGCCGGCTGGTTGGCCACGGTGGATTGGGGTACGGCATTAGCGCCGATCTACAAGGCCCATCGCGCCGGCATGGCCATTCATGTGTGGGTGGATGAAACCCGCCCCCGCAACCAGGGCGCCAGCCTCACCGCCTTTGAGCTGGCCCGCGAGGGGGTGCCCCACACAGTGATAGTGGACAACGCCGGCGGTCATTTGATGCAGCGCGGCCAGGTGGATGCGGTGATCGTGGGCACCGATCGCACCAGCCGCAACGGCGATGTTTGCAACAAGATCGGCACCTATCTCAAGGCCCTGGCCGCCCACGACAACGGCGTGCCCTTCTATGTGGCCCTGCCGGCCTCCACCATCGACTGGACGATCAGCGATGGCCTGGCCGAGATCCCGATCGAGGCCCGCTCCGCCCGCGAGGTGACCCACATCCAGGGCCGCCTGGCCAGCTCCACCGCAACCGGAGCCATCGGCAGCACCGCAAATATCGACAGCGTTCAGCTGACGCCCGATGGCAGCGATGGCTTCAATCCCGCCTTCGACGTAACGCCGGCTCGGCTGGTGACGGCCCTGATCACCGAGCGAGGGGTAGCCGCGGCCAGCGAACAAGGGCTTTTGAGTTTATATCAATCAACCTGAAGGGTGGATAGATGACTCCGGGTGCTACGGCGCAGGCGATCTGGATTACTTAGCAAACCTCAAATAACTCCGGGGGCTGAGGCTGGGCAATTTGGCGGATGCGCAAAGTTGCCTTGGCTGGCAGATCCTGAATTGGCTGGCCAAACTGACTTGGCTGACCCAGCTGAATGGGCAGCCCCAAGCCGCCTAGCCTCAAAGCCTCTAGAAGGGCAACCATGGCGCCTGGGCAGCCGCCGCAAGCTGGGCGAGATCTGGAGCTGGACCTACGCCAGCGCCTGATGGCGGTGGCCCGGCAGATGAATGCCTCGGGCATCAACCAGGGCACCTCGGGCAATCTCTCGGCCCGCATCGAAGGCGGCCTGCTGATTACGCCCACCTCACTGCCCTACGAACTCATGGGCCCAGAGGATCTGGTGGCGCTCGATTGGCAGGGTCAACCCCTGGCCAGCGCCGCCATGGCCGAGGGCCCAGGGCGGCGACCCTCCTCTGAATGGCGCCTGCACGCAGATGTGCTGCGCCTGCGCCCAGAAATCCAGGCGGTGGTGCACTGCCACTCAATTCGGGCCACGGCCCTGGCCTGCCATGGCCGTGGCATCCCCAGCTTCCACTACATGGTGGCCGTGGCTGGCGGCGCCGACATTCGCTGCTCCGGCTATGCCACCTTCGGCACTGGTGAGCTTTCCCAGTTGGCGGTACAGGCCCTGGACGGCCGCCTGGCCTGCCTGCTCGGCCACCACGGCCAGGTGGCCCTGGGCACCAGTCCGGAGCAGGCGCTGCGGCTGGCCATCGAGGTGGAAACCCTGGCGGCCATGTATCTAGAAGCCAGTCGGCTGGGGGAGCCGCCGCTGCTCAGCCAGGAGGAGATGCAGCGGGTGCAGCAGCAGATGGGCAAGCTGCTGTATGGCTGCGGCCCAGCCACAGCCCCAGGCTGACCCAGAGAACCACCAAAGCCAGGCAAAACAGCGTCCAGGCCGGCAAACCCCAGCCATCGATCGCCAGCGGTGCGGCCACGGTAACGATGCCGCCGGCGATGAAGGGCTGCAGCAGCAATTGTTTGATCGAGAAGGGGGTGAGGGCATCGCCCTGGTCCTGGGGATCCACCATGTTCAGCAGCAGTAGGCCACTGGCCGCCACGCCGGTGGCCTGGCCGAACTCCACCAGGCCCCGCTCAAACCAATTTGGCGGCAGGATGCGCGGCCCCAACAGCAGCACCACCGCCACATTCCAAACCAGGCCCGCCACCGCCAGCACCGTGAGCGCCAGCCACTGTTCAGCCAGCAGCGACAGATCCAGGCAGGCGGTGGCGGCGGTGATTAAGAGGTCTGCCGCCAGGGTGCCGAGCCGGCCCTGCACCCTCGCCGCAGCCCAGTGGCCCTTGCCGCCGCGCTCCAGCAGCAACCGCACCAGCAGCGAACCCAGCAGTGCCAGGGGAAACACCGGCAGGCCGTCGATCACCAGCGCGAAACCACCACCCCAGCGAGCCGCCAACTCCTGCAGGCCCCGCAGCATCAAAGTGCCCAGCAACACCGCGGCCCCGGCGAGGGCCAGGTTGATCAGCCACACCGCCGGGCCGTAATCGCCCTGGCCAGGAGAGGAACTTGTGGCGCCACCCTGGGAGGCCGTTGGGGATGTACCCGGTGATGCACTTTTGGCAGAATTTGATAATGCATCTGGGGATGCATTTCCAGATGCACCCCTGGATGAATTTGAGACTGGATTTGGGGAAATGCTGGGCGCTGCAGCTGGCGCAGCGGCTGGCGCCAGCTGGGCGATCGGCAGCGAACTGGCCAGCAGCCAGCGGCGACTGCGCCCCAACAGCACCACCAGGGCCCCCACCAAGGTGGCGCTGAGCAGACCCACGGTGGCCATCGCCAGCCCCAGCGCCTCTCCACTGGCCAAGCCCAGCCGGGCGTAGCTGGGGCCCATGGCCGCGGCCGACCCATGGCCGCCCTCGTAGGCCACTTCAATCAGTGCAGCCATCACCGGTGGGGCGCCGATCAGCGGTTGCAGCACCAGCAACACCGCCAACCCTCCCACCATGAACTGGCCAAAGGCCAGGGTGAGGGCCAGCAGCAGCTGGGCGGTAACCGGCCGCCAGATGCTGCCAATCCGGGGCAGGGGTTTGCTCAACATCAAGGTGGCGAACACCAGGGTGAGCAGCGCCAGCGGCAGGTTGCTCCACCGCTCGATCACCGCCGGCGGCAGCAGCGGCAAGGGGCCGCTCGGCGCCAACAGCAGGCCGAGGCCGCCGGCCAGCAGAGCCTCTGGCACCCCCCAGCGCTTCAAGCCGATGGCGGCGCCGATGGCGGTGCCAATCAGCAGCAAAACCGCCAGCAGCCCGAGGGCCAGGGGCCATGGCTGCCAATCGGCCCCCAGTTGCTGCAGCAAAGCCGCTAGTTGCTCTAACCAAGAAATAATCACAGCCCGAAGTGGCGGGAGAAAAATGCCTCCGTTGCCTCCAACACCAAACTCTGCACCTCACCGCTGCGGAAGCCGTGGCCCTCGCCGGCAAAGCGGTGCACCTGCACCTCAATGCCGTTGGCCTCTAGCGCCGCCGCCATCTGATCGGTTTGGGCGGGCGGCACCACCCGATCCTCCAGTCCCTGAAAGAAGATCACAGGACAGCGGATGCGCTGGGCATGCAGCAGCGGTGAGCGGGCGGCGTAGCTGTCGCTAGCTGCCGGCCAGGGCCCCACCAAAGTATCGAGATAGTGGGCCTCAAAGCGGTGGGTATCGCGGGCCAGGGCGCTGAGGTCGGCCACGCCATAGCGACTGGCTCCAGCCCGGAAGCGATCGGTGAAACAGAGGGCAGCCAGGGCGGTGTAGCCCCCGGCGCTGCCGCCCTCGATGGCAATGCGCTCCGGCGAGGCGCAGCCGGCCCGCACCAGGGCCTCGGCGGCGGCGGCGCAGTCGGCCACATCGCCAACGCCCCATTGGCCATCGAGCCGCTCGCGATAGGCCCGGCCAAAACCGGTGGAACCGCCGTAGTTCACATCCACCACGCCCCAGCCCCTGCAGGTCCAGTACTGGATGGCCAGGTTTAAACCGCGCCGCGCCATGCCGGTGGGTCCGCTGTGGCCCTTCACCAACAGGGGCGCCTGGGGATGGGCGCCGCCCAGGGGCGGATAGAACCAGGCGTGGGTGCGCTGGCCGCCATGGCCGGCAAACCAGAGCGGTTCGCCCACCGCGATCGCCTCGGGCGGCAGCGGGCAGGGGGCCACGGGGGTATGGCGCCACTGGCCATTACGAAGGTTTAGTTCCAGCAAACCCGGGGGGCTGGTGGGATTGCTGGCCACCGCCACCAGGCGGCCATCGGCCGCGCTCAGTTCGGCCAGATCGTCGTAGTGAATCCCCAATGGCCGCCACTCACCCGCCTCGATTCGCCCCAGCTCCCAGGCCCCATCGCGGCAGGCCGCGGCAATCAGATGCTCCCCGTCCCAGGCGGTGGTGCGCATGCCGTACACCCACTGGGGCATGGCGAATTCAGCCGCCATCGGCAGCAGGGGGCTCCAGGCGCCGGTGGCGGTGTCGAGCTGTTGCAGGTTCCACCAGCCCGAGGCGTCGCTGGCCACCACCAGGGATTGGGGACCGATCCAGAGGGGCTGGAATACCGAGCAGGCGGTCCCCTCCCCCGGCAGGGAGCCAGCCACCAGCCGGGGCCGCAGCAGCTCCCCCGCCGGGCCGAGGTCGGCCAACCAGAGGCTGCTGCGCTGCCAGGGCATATGGGGCTGCTGCCACTCAATCCAGGCCAGCTGGGCGGCGTCGGGGCTGAGCACGGCATAACCACAGAAATCGGCGGGCCGATGCAGCGGTTCTGGCGGGCCACCCGCCAGGGGCACGGCGACCAGTTGGTCGCGGCCCTCGCTCTCCAGCACGCCGATCCAGCGCTGGCGCGCCCGATCGATAAGGCCATCGGCAAAGGCCCAGGCGCCCTCCTGGGCGGGCAGGGGCGTCAGCCGGCGGGGCTCACCGGTGGGCTTGCCACCGGTGGGATCGAGGGCCAGATGCCAAAGGCAGCGATCGCCGTCGTGCACCCACACCAGGTCGGGGCCGGCCACCGCATAGCTGCCGCCGCCGTATTCGTGCACGCGAGCGCGCAGGTTCCAGGCGCCGGGGCTGAGTTCGATCACCGTCTGGGGCGCCCCCGCCTGGGGCGGTTCCGCGTCGGGCGGTCCCGTCTCTGGCGGTCCCGTCTCTGGCGGTCCCGCGGGGGCCATCAGCAGGGTGGTGCGGCCCCGCTCCTGGGGCCGCTGCTCCAGCCAGAACAGCCTGCCGCCATCCAGCTTCGGCTCTTTGACGCTGGCGCTGCGACCCACCACCTGCTGGGCCGTGAGCATCACGGGCTGCTGGGCACTAGAGCCCCCTGGCACCTGGGCACTAGAGCCTGAGAGCTCCTGCTGATTAAGCCCATCGGGCTGCTGGTTAGTAAGCCCGCAGGGCTGCCGATCCTCCACCCCAGCTCTCCCAGGCTCCAGCCCTACACTTTTAACAACATTTCTAGGTGAGACCTTGACGCGCAGCTTCGCTCAGATGGCCCGCAGCGCCGAGCAGATGAGCCGCGGCGTGCAGGTGCCCAAACAGGTAATCGATAACCCTCCTCTCACCATCGCCACCCTGGGCAGCCAGATGCTGCGCCAGCCAGCTCGGCGCATCAGCAAGGTGGATGAAGCGGTGCGGGACCTGGCCCGCGACATGTTGCGCAGCATGTATGCCGCCAGCGGCATCGGCCTTGCCGCACCCCAGGTGGGCGTGCACAAGCAATTACTGGTGATCGATCTGGATCCGGAGAACGCCGCCGCGCCGCCGATGGTGCTGATCAATCCAGAGATCACCAGCTTCGGGGCGGGCCTTGACACCTACGAGGAAGGCTGCCTCAGCATCCCAGGGGTGTATCTCGATGTGGTGCGTCCTTCCGTGGTGGAGGTGAGCTATCGCGATGAGATGGGTCGGCCCCAGAAGCTGCGCGCCGACAACCTGTTAGCCCGCTGCATCCAACACGAACTGGACCACCTCAATGGGGTGCTGTTCGTGGACCGGGTCACCGACGAGCTGAGCCTCAATGAAGGCCTGGAACAAAAGGGTTTCAATCGCGCCGACGTTAACTCGATTCGTTAACTCGATTCGCTAACTCGATTCGCTGATCTGCCCGGCAGCGAGCGCTTGCCGAGACTGCCGGCTGCCTAGCCCGGCTGGTGAACTCTTAGTTTTCAGCTTGCTCTGGTGCCCTGTTGCGATGCCGATGAAACCCCTGGCGGGGCTGTTCCTCGCCCTGGCCTGCGTACTCGGGATCGCCGCCACCGGCTCCGTGTTTGAACTGGCCTATGGCGAACCAGACCTGGGCTCGACGGCCACCGGTTGGATCCTGGCTGGCAGCCTGCCCGGCACCCTGCTGGCTCTGGTGATCGCGATCCGGATCAACAAACCGGCCTAATCGCCTGCTGGCGCGGCCGGGGACGGTGCATACGATTGCGCAACCCTTGTCTCCAGCCCCGTGTCGCCACTGTCGCCACTGATTGGTCGGCGCCAACTCCGGCACCTTGCCCTGGCCGCGGTGGCCAGCCTCGCCGTAGCGCCGCTGGCCAGCTTTGCTGCCAGCCCAGCCCTGTTCCAGGCCCTGGATCTAGATCAGAGCCGCTTTGTGCTGGTGGCAGCCCCGATCGGTAACGGCAGCAAGGCCCAGCTGAACATCTACGAACAGGTCACCAACCGCCGCCCCTGCTTCTCCACCAGTGGTACCAAGCCAGCCGTGGTGAACCCTTTGTTGGGCAGCTTTGACTTCACCGGCATCTGCGGGCGCTTCATCGACGCCAACGGCTATTCGCTGCGGCTGGGAGAAACGGATCTAGCCACCAGCTACCGGCTATCGGTGCTGCGGGAGACCGGCGACAACCTGCTGATTGCCCTGCCCACCAGGGCGGGCGCCGGGCCGGAGATGTTGGTGGCCCGCACCCAAGGCGCTGGCAACGGCTTCCTGCAGCTGGTGTTTGAACCCGGCTGGCGGCTGATGCGCCGCGGCTTTGGCGGCCGCGCCCTAGGCCACGTGTACATCTACCGCGATCTCCCGCCCGGCGCTGGGCGCTGAGGGCGCTTAAGGCGGGGAAGGGGGAAGGGGGCAGCTATTGCTACACTCGATGGCTCGATGAGCTGTTCCGCGCTCTTTTCATGACCCAGGTCACAGTCGGCGAAAACGAAGGCATTGAATCGGCGCTGCGCCGCTTCAAGCGTCAGGTGTCCAAGGCGGGCATCTTCGCCGACCTGAAGCGGCTGCGGCACCACGAAACCCCCACCGAGAAGTACAAGCGCAAAGCCCAGCAGCGCCGCCGCCGCCGCTGAGCCTGAGCTCTGGCTGTCCAAACCGCTCCACCAGATAAAGCTGTTCAACCAGCTGGTCACTGTTTAACCCAGCTGGTCACCGATCAGCCACCTGGTCAAAGGAGCGATAACTAAGCGCTTCTCCAATAGCGCCCATGCCGATCTCGCGGCCGCCGTCGAGATCGGTGATCGTTTGGGCCACCCGCAACAGCCGCTCTGCAGACCGGGCCGTCAGCTGCCGCTGGCCGATGGCCGCCTCCCAAAGCTGCAGGGCCTTGGCCTCGATATTCAGCAAGCGCTTCAGCTCCTTGGCGGCAAGTTCGGCATTGGCCAGGCCACCGGGATTGCGAGCCGCCATGGTGCGGCGAGCCGCTTTTACCCGGGCCGCCACCGCCGCCGTGCCCTCCATTGCAGCACCGCCCTCCCCTAGCCCTGGCTGGCTGCGGGCCAGGGTGCTGCAGCGCTGAAAGGGGGCACTCAACTCCGCTCCCGACAGCCGGCGCATCGCCACCTGCAGATCGATGCGATCCAGCAACGGGCCTGAAAGTCGACTCCAATAGCGGCGCCGCAGCCCCTCGCCGCAACTGCAGCTGGCCTCCGGTTCGCCATACCAACCACAGGGACAGGGATTAGTGGCGGCAACCAGGGTGATCCGGCAGGGAAAGCGGCTGCGATGCCGCGCCCGGCTGATCCACACCTCGCCCTCCTCCAGGGGCTGGCGCAGCTGGTCGAGCACCTCCCGGCGAAATTCAGCCAGCTCATCGAGAAACAGCACCCCCCGGTGGGCCAAGACCAGCTCGCCCGGGCGCGGTATGGCGCCGCCGCCGATCAGGGCCGTGGCGGTGCAGCCATGGTGGGGGCTGCGAAACGGTCGCTCACCGATCCAAGCGGCGCCAACGGCCGGCAGCCCTGCCACCGAATGGATACCCGTGATCTCCAGCAGCTCCTCCCGCGCCAAGGGCGGCAACAGGGCCGGCAAGCGGCGGGCCAGCATCGTTTTGCCACTGCCGGGAGGGCCAACCAGCAACAGGTGATGGCCACCGGCCGCGGCAATCTCCAGGGCCCGGCGGCCGTGGGCCTGGCCCCGCACATCGGCCAGGTCCAGAGCGGTGCCAACTGGCACCGCAGCGGGCAGCGGCAGCGGCGCCCTTGGCCTGCTGCTGCCTCGCAGCAACGCCAACGCCTCCACCAGGCAGGCCGCTGGCCACACCGACAGCTGGTCCACCAGCGAGGCTTCCGCCCCATTGGCATCGGGTACCACCAGGGCCCGGGCCCCAGCAGCCCGGGCCGCCAGCGCCACCGGCAACACCCCCCGCACCGGCCGCAGGCTGCCGTCCAGGCCAAGCTCCCCCAGGCTCCACACCCCCGCGAGGGCCTGGGGGGGCAGTTGACCACTGGCCATCAGCAGCCCCAGGGCAATCGGCAGATCAAAGCTGGGGCCCTCCTTGCGCAGGTGGGCCGGAGCCAAGTTCACCACCACCCGGGTGAGCGGCATCTTCAAACCGCTGTTGCGCAGGGCGGAACGCACCCTTTCGCGCGATTCCTGCACCGCCGCATCCCCCAGCCCCACCATCTGCAGGCCGGGCAAGCCAGGGGCAATATCCACCTCCACGGCCACCGGCGTGACCTCCAGCCCCAGCAAGGCCCCACTGCAGCACGATGCCAACATTTGGAGCCAGAACCACTGCCCTAGTAGTTCCCCGCCTGTCCCCCTGCACTATCGAAAGCAGCGATCCGATTCAGATACAGAGGGGAGACCAATCGGAGAAAACAATCATTGCCATGCTTTTGGCACCAAGAAATCAATGGGATTTGAGATTTTTCGCAGTGCACTCATACCGCCGCCACAAGAGAATAAGTGACTCGACATGATTGATCAACCAGATTCACTAGCCTCAATTCACTGGTCTTGACTCACTGGCCTTGCCGGACGCCCCCGGTTGGCAAAACTGGAGCGGGTGCTGGCAACCCATCCCCCATGACCATTACCAACGACCATGACTAATCCCCATGACTGACAGCAACGACACGGTCTTCGGGCGCATCCTGCGCGGTGAAATTCCCTGTGACCAGGTGTATGCCGATGAATACTGCCTGGCCTTCCGGGATCTGACCCCCCAGGCGCCGCTACATGTGTTGGTGATTCCCCGGGAGCATCTGATCAGCCTGGGCCAGGCGGAGCAGCGCCACGGCGAGCTGCTCGGTCACCTGCTGCTGGTGGCCGCCAAAGTGGCGCGGCAGGAAGGGTTTGACAGCTTCCGCACGGTGATCAACACGGGGGCGGAAGCCGGTCAAACGGTGTTCCACCTGCACTTGCACGTATTGGGCGGGCGGTCGCTGGGCTGGCCCCCGGGTTAAGCCCGCCCAACGGCTGGGCCAAAGAGCAGCAACAATGATCCGATGCGCTTCGCTTCATGACTCTCCTCAAGGCCTTCCGCAGTCAGCTGGGCAAGCTGCAGCGCCTGGCCCAGCCCTACTTCTTGCCCCTTGAGGACACCAGCGCCTGGCAGTTCCTACTGCTGCTGCTGGCCATGCTGGCGGTGGTGGTGGGCACCACCTTGCTGCTGCTCACCGCTGCGGTCCAGCTATCGGGAGCGCTGGTGCCGGAATTGCGCAGCCGCTTCCTGCCCGGGGTGCCTGAACAATTGGCAGCCATCTGGGGGGGACCGATCGGAACGGTGGTGGTGTCCCTCACCGTTGCCGCATTGGGCTGCTTTGCAGCTTTTCGCAGCAAATTACGCCAAGGACGTTGGCTGCCCTGGCTGCTGCTGGGGGTGATCGTATTGCTGATCCTGGTGATCAACGGCATCAACGTGGGCATCAGCTACGTCGCCCGCAACGTTGACAACACCTTGGTGGCCTACAAGGCGGATGACTTCTGGAAGACGGTGGCGATCTACGCTTTCTGCCTGGTGCTCGCTCTGCCAATCAGAGCGCTGCAAAGCTATTTAATCCCTAAACTTGGCCTGCTCTGGCGGGAGTGGCTGAGTGGTCGACTGCTAAGTCGCTACCTCACCAATCGAGCCTATTACATCCTTAATCCCAACGACGAATCCAGCGAGGAGATCGACAACCCAGACCAACGCATATCCCAGGACGTCGGCAGCTTTACCACCACCAGCCTGTCCGTTGCCGTGGAAGTATTCGCGGCATTGCTAACCTTTTTTAGTTTCATCATCGTGCTCTGGGGCATTAGCTCTCAGCTGGCAATATGGCTACTAGTTTATTCTGTACTTGGCACGACTGTGGTTATTTTTGCCAGCCGCAAGCTGGTGATCCTGAACTACCTTCAACTTAAGCTTGAGGCGGATTTTCGCTACGGTCTTGTCCACATCCGCGACAACGCCGAATCGATCGCCTTTTACCGGGGCGAGCGCCAAGAATTCGGCGAAGCAGATCGTCGATTGGGCGGTGCTATTCGCAACTTCGATCGGCTGATCATCTGGCAGGCGCTAATCAGCGTGATTCAACGCTCCTACGACTACTTCTCTCGCTTCCTGCCCTGGCTGGTGATCGCACCAATCTATTTCGCCAAACAGGTTGATTTTGGTGTATTTGGCCAGGCAAGCATCGCCTTCTCCCAGGTGCTGTTCTCGGTGAGTTACATCGTGAACAACATCGATCAACTGGCCTCCTTCTCCGCCTCGATCAGCCGCCTGGAGGGTTTCCAGGCCAAGGTGGACGAAATCAGCAACGCGGCCGGGCTGCTGGAAGGCGACCATGCCAGCGCCGCCGAGGGGGCAGGGGCCATCGCCGGAGCTGGCATCTTGGTGAGCCACGTGGACCTGATGCCCCCCGGCAGCTCCCGCCTGCTGGTGCGCGATCTCAGCCTGGCGGTGAATGCCGGCGAGCGCCTGTTGGTGGTGGGCCCCAGCGGTTGCGGCAAGACCTCCTTCCTGCGCACGGTGAGCGGCCTATGGCCACCAACCTCGGGTTATGTGGAACGCCCAGCAGAAGGAGAATTGCTGTTCATTCCCCAGAAGCCCTACATGCTGCTCGGCAGCCTGCGGGAGCAGCTCTGTTACCCCCTGGCGCCGGATCGCTTCAGCGATGAGCAATTGCGCCATGTACTGGAGCAGGTGATGCTGGCGGAACTGGTACAGCGCTATCCAGACCTGGACATCAAACAGGACTGGCCGCGGCTGCTTTCCCTGGGGGAACAGCAGCGCCTCGCTTTTGCACGGCTACTGCTGAGCTCCCCCCGCTTCGTTGTTCTCGACGAAGCCACGAGCGCTCTGGACGTGAACACCGAGCGACACCTTTACAAGCTGCTGGCCGAGCGAGAAATGGCCCTGGTGAGTGTCGGTCACCGGCCCACGCTCACCTCCTTCCATGAGCTGGTGCTGGAACTCGACGGCAACGGCGGTTGGCGACTGCTGCCCGCGGCCGGCTATGAAGTGGGCCGCACCGCCTAAAGCCATGCCAAACCCAGACCCCCAACCCCAGGCCAATGCTGAGCCCCAGGCCAGTGGCAAACCGGAGCCCTTGGGCCAAACGCAACCACCGACCACCAGCGCCACCACCAATGACTCGCCAGCCTTTGGCTGGAGCGCCTACGCCGAAAGAATCAACGGTCGCTTCGCGATGCTGGGCTTTGTGGCTGTGCTTCTGATTGAAGCCCTCAGCGGCGACAACTTTCTCCACTGGGCGGGCCTGGTGCCCTGAACTTGGTGCCATTCCTCCTAGCTAGGGCAGGGGGATCAAATCCACCTGCCAGAGCCCGTTACGGCCCACCTGTACGGCCAATTCGCGGCCATCGGCCCGCAGGCTCACTTGTTGCGGCACCCCCGGCGGCAGCATCGGAATCAGCTGCAGGCTGGCCATGGAGCGGCGATAGAGCAGCAATTCGGTGCGCCCCTCCAGCAACCGCACCAGGACCAGCCGCTCACCGCTGGCGTCTACGGCCACGCTCAGGGGCTGGGAGTCGGCGCGATTGAGGTTGGGCAGAGGCACGGGCAACTGGCGTTGCAGATCGAGCAGCAACACCTGCTCACGGCCACCGCGGCCCACGATCAGAGCCAGCCATTGATCCGAGAGGGCCGGCTCCCTGCTGCTACCAACCTGCTGCAACTGGCGGTTGAGTCCTGGCAGCGGCATAGGCATGTTGGCGCCACAGCCAGCCAGCAGCAGACCCAAGCCAGCCAGAACAGCCGGCAATGCCACTGCCGCCCTTATGCAGCTAAATCCAATAATCCCGCAGACCCCAATCATTCTGTAGGCCCCAAGCCAGCACCCCGCAGGGGCTGCCCGGCCGGTAGATCAGCCTCCAGCAGCGAGCTGAGGTCGAACAGCTGCACCCGCTGCCCGCCGTTTTGCAGCAGCTGGATTGCCAGGCGCTGGCCATTCGGGGCCAGGCTCAAGCGCAAAGGCACTGGATTGCCAGGCAAAGGCAGCTGATGCAACCTGCCGGTAACCCTGTCAACAATCACGGCCAAGCGCTGATTACCGCGCTGCACCAGGGCTGCCACATAGCGACCATTCCAGCTCAGAGCGGGGGAACTGTGGGGTTCGTGGCCCCGCAGCTGGGGTAGGGGCAGCAGCTGGCCATCCGGCAGATGCTGCAGCAACAGGCTGGGGCGACCCTGGCGCTCCCCGATCGTGGCCAGCAGTTGGCCGTTGCCACTGAGGGCCGGCTGCTGGCGATTGCCGCCGCCACCGAGCTCAGCAGCGGGGGCCTGGCGACGGCCCCACCAGCCAGACTCGCCAGCACAACCGCCCAAAAGCAACGGCAGCAGCAAAAACGCCAGGCTGGCGGCAGACCAGCGAGGCAGTTTGCGGCTGAGGTGTCCCCCAGGCACACCAGGGAAAGGCAGTAGCAGGGGAGAGATCAGTCGTCGAAACGGGAGCTGTTATCGCGAGGACGCGCCTCACTAGTAATTGGGCGCTCGATAGGGCCGGAGCCAGAGCGAGATGCGGGGCTGGAGCCGGGGGCGGGGCTGGAGCCGGGGGTAGGGGGGGCTGGGCGGCTGCCTAGGGGCGAAAAATTGGCATCACTGATGGCAGCACCCCCAGGGGCTGGGGCCGATCGGGCCGCACCCGTGATCGGAGACCCCTGGGGCACGCCAGGAGCTGCACCGCGAGAATCGCCAGCGCGACCAGGGGCTGCGGCGGTTGCCGCGGGGCGCCTGCTGGAGCGGGGCATGGCCTCAGCGGCAGAGCTGGCACGACTACCGCTGCGGCTGTCGGCGCTGGCCTCCCGCTCCCGTCGACGGCTACCGAAATCGGCGCTGGGGTTGCGGTTGGCGGCGCCGTAATTGCGGGGACTGCCAGCTCGGCCAGCAATTCCCCTATCCAGCCCATCGACCGGCTGCTCTTCCCCTGCAGAACGTTCCCGCCAGCCGTCGCGGTCCAGGTCTTGAGGATCTCTGCGGCTGGCGGCCCGCTCGGGGATAGCGGCGCGGCTAGGGGGCCGACTGGGCCGGTAAAAATCGTCCGGCTCCTCCTCGTCAGGGCGGGAGCGGATGCGGCGGCGCAGCGGCTGGGGCTCGTCGAAGCGGTCGCGGTCATCGGCCCAGCCGCCACCACCCACGCGTGGACGCACCGGTTCCGGCCCGGGCTCCTCATCGTCGAAGTAGGAGGAACGCCTGGCCTGCTCGGTGGTCACCCCCCGCAGCCGCACGCTCTCGTAGGCGAAGAAAACGGTGGTACCAGCCAGCAGAAACTGGCCGAACTGCAGGATTGGATCGAGACGCCAGCCCTGGAAAAAGAGGATGCCGCCGCAGAGCAGGCCGACGGCGGCAAAGAAAACGTCGTAGTCGCGGGCCAGCGCAGGCTTGAAGCTGCGCATGAAATAGAGCAGGGCGCCGCCGACGGCCAGCACAATGCCGACGATGCTGGCCCAATTGAGGCTGGCATTGACCATAGACGTCTCACCCGGGCGTCTCACCCGTCAGGCTGCGTAATCACCACTGTAGGCAGTGCCGCGAAAACCAGTGCTGCCGAGGCGAGCATGGTGGGGCCTTAGGGGCTGGGGCCAGCGCCAGTGGAGGCAGGCCCCGGCGACTCAAGAGCGGCGATCCACCCGGTCGTTCTGGCTGATCAGGATCAGGGCCAGGGTGATCGGTACCACCACGATCGCGGCGCCCCAGGCGAGGCTGCTCAGGAAGTTGGAGAGGGAAGGGGTCATCGGGCTCGCGTCTCGAACTGGAGGCGGTTGTTTGATCCTAGGCAGTCACCGTCGCTGCCTAGGCTCAAGTTGCTTCTGCTTAGAGCTTTGTGACGGGCCTGTTCAGCGGAGGCGCCCTGGGGATCGCCCATTTGGCCCTCAGCGCGCTGCTGGCGGTGTGGACACTGCTGTTTCTGTTTCGCATCGTGCTCACCTGGTATCCCCAAGTGGACCTGACCAGGGGCCCGATGCGGCTGATCGGCGCGCCGACCGAACCCCTGCTGGCTCTCACCCGTCGACTGATCCAGCCGATCGGCGGCGTCGACGTCACCCCGGTGGTTTGGGTGGGCCTGATCAGCCTGGGGCGCGAACTGTTGGTGGGCCAGCAGGGTCTGCTCAGCCAGCTGTTGCAGCACAGCCAGTTCTTGCAACACAGCCAACTGGCCCAAAGCAGCCACTTGGCGCTACTGACCTAGGGAAGGTTCCGCCCCCATGACTCACCGACGCAGATGGCACGCCTGGTTACGCAAAAGAAAAGCCCTATGGTCAACAGCTAAATTTTTACAAATAATGGCATCTCCAAAAATTCCTGATCTCACCGCTCTCAGGAACTGAAAAGCGTTGTGGAGAAAGCCTGGCTCACGACTCACAAGAGTCCAAGTGGGCAATTTTTTTAAGCACACAGCCGGGCTTGAGACAATCATCTCCGGCTAGATAGCCATCAAGTCCATGGCAATATAGGCCTTTAGCTCGGCTTTAAATACAGCTCAATTAGAATACAGTTCAATTAGAATACAGTTCACTTGCCAGTGGGTGGCAGCATGTCCTGCTCCACAAATTTAGTGTGCACATCGCCGGCCAGGAACTCAGGGCGATCCAGCAATTGCAGGTGAAATTCGATCGTGGTGGGAATACCGGTAACGGCGCATTCCGACAGGGCACGCCGCAGACGTCTGAGGGCGTGGTCTCGGTCAACACCCCAGACAATAAGTTTGCCAATCAAGGAGTCATAGAAGGGGGGGATTTCATAGCCCGTATACACATGGCTATCGATGCGCACCCCAGGGCCGCCCGGAGGCAGCCAGCCGGTGATGCGGCCCGGCGCCGGCCGGAAATTCTGACGGGGGTCTTCCGCGTTGATGCGCACCTCGATCGCATGGCCCTGGAGCCGAATTTGATCCTGAGTAACCGAGATCGGCAAACCGCCAGCGATGCGCAGTTGCTCGGCAATCAAGTCGATGCCTGTCACCATCTCAGTGACCGGGTGCTCCACCTGAATGCGGGTGTTCATCTCCATGAAATAAAACCTGCCGGATCGATCCACCAGGAACTCCACCGTGCCGGCGCCCTCGTAGTTGATCGTGCGAGCTGCCGCCACGGCCGCATCGCCCATCTGCCGGCGTAGCTCGGCATTGATGGCCACGCTGGGGGCCTCTTCCAGCAGCTTTTGGTGGCGCCGCTGAATCGAGCAGTCGCGCTCCCCCAGGTGCACGACGTTGCCGTGGCGATCGGCCAGCACCTGCACCTCCACGTGCCGGGGCCGATCGATGAATTTCTCCATGTACAGCCCGGGATTGCCAAAGGCTGCCTCCGCTTCTCCCTGGGCAGCCTTGAACAAACTTTCCAGCTGGTCCGGGCCCGGCACCAGGCGCATGCCGCGGCCGCCCCCGCCAGCGGTGGCCTTGATCATCACCGGGTAGCCCATCGCTTCCGCCAGTTCGGCCGCCTGCTGTACGTGCGCCAGCAGACCTTCGCTGCCCGGGATGGTGGGCACACCCACCCGCTGCATGGTGGCCTTGGCGGTGGACTTGTCCCCCATCGAGCGGATCGCCTCGGGGGAGGGTCCCACGAAGGTGATGCCGTGATCGCCGCACATCTCAGCAAAGCGGTCGTTCTCAGCCAGGAAGCCGTAGCCCGGATGGATGGCGTCGGCGCCACGGGAGGTGGCTGCCGCCAGAATGTTGGGAATATTTAAGTAACTCTTGCTGCTGGGGGCCTCCCCCACGCACACCGACTCATCAGCCAGCTGCACGTGCAGGGCATTGCGGTCCACCGTGCTGTACACCGCCACGGTGGGGATGCCGAGCTCCCTGCAACTGCGCAGGATCCTCAGCGCGATCTCGCCGCGGTTGGCGATCAGGAGCTTGCGGATTGGCATCGCCGGACTTTATCAGCGCTCATCCGGCCAACCCCGCCCCAGGCCATTCGCTACAGTGCTGCACGAAGGCGATCTGCCTTCGCATCACATGCGGATGTGGTGGAATTGGTAGACACGCACGTTTGAGGGGCGTGTGGCTTCGGCCTTGCGAGTTCAAGTCTCGCCATCCGCACTGTCTTGCTACTGCAAGACCAGCATTTTTTGATTTGCTTCAGCAAAGCCAGCAACATTATTTTTGCTCTAGCAATACCAGCAATATTATTTTGTTTTAGCAAGTAGGGCTTTTAACCCTTGATTCGGCTAATTAGTTGGTTAATTTTGCACCCTTATCAAAGCAAGCACTTTTTGTTTTGCTTTGGTAAGCCTGGGCAATTATAGCTTGTTGAAACAGTCAGAACGCCTGCGGCACAAAGGTTTTGAGCTTGCGCAAGGCCTTAGAGCTCTTGCAGGACGGTTGTGGTGACCCCATTTTTCCGCTCCACAGGCCTTCAACCCTGCATCTCCCACCGCTGGCGTGTACACAGGCCACACGAATTGGATCTTCACTGATCAAGGCACACTACTGATCAAGGCACACCATTGATACTCCTGATCGTGCAGGTACTTTCTCAATGAGCCCCCATGGGGCTCTTGCAGCAGCGATGAAGACTTCTGGCTTACCGCCAGGCCGGCTGGCTTCCAGCGCAGGTAATCCGCTGGAATGCTCCCAACCGCTGCCGAGGCCCGATTGACCCAGGAGGCGACTACTCCGGCACCTACTCCGGCATCGGTGGCGCTGGTGCTGATGAGCAATGGCCCGGGCGAGATGGCCACCTGGGTGCAGCCCCTGGCCCTGCGTCTGCATCGCGATCAATCGCTGCGCCCCCTGGCCGCCGCCGCACCGATCGGTCTGCGGCTGGTGTTGGTGCCCTGTCCCAACGCCACCGGCAAGGAGCACCAGCTCGCCGAGAGCTGGGGTCTGTTTGAACAGATCAGCAAGGCCGGCAATTTCTGGTGGCTGCTGCTGCGGCCGCGGCGTTACGGCAACTGGCCAGCCCAGGGGGTGGTGGTGTTCCTGGGGGGAGACCAATTTTGGAGCGTGCTGCTCTCGGTGCGGTTGGGCTATCGCCATCTCACCTATGCCGAATGGGTGGCCCGCTGGCCCCGTTGGAACGACCGCATCGCCGCCATGGGGCCCAGGGCGGCCGAGCGCCTGGCACCCCGCTGGCGCAGCCGCTGCACGGTGGTGGGCGACCTGATGGCGGATCTCTCCGCCGATGCCCGCAGCCAGACGCCCCTGCCGGCCGGGGAGTGGCTGGCGCTGCTGCCCGGCTCCAAGCGGGCCAAATTGTTGGTGGGCATGCCGTTCCTGTTGGAGGTGGTGGATCGGCTAGCGCTGCTGCGCCCCGGCTGCAAATTCCTGCTGCCGGTGGCCCCCACCACCTCGGCGGCAGAACTTTGCAACTACGCCGCCCCCAGCAATCCCCTGTACCGCTTTTACAGCTCCGGCCAACCACTACAGGTGGCGGGCAGCCTGCCGGGGGGAGAGGCGCTGCGAACCCCCGCCGGCAACACCATTGAACTGCTGCTGGCCCATCCAGCCCATGGGGCCCTGGCCCAGTGCCAGCTGGCCCTGACCACCGTGGGGGCCAACACCGCCGAACTTGGCGCCCTGGGGGTGCCGATGGTGGTGCTGGTGCCCACCCAGCATCTGCAGCTGATGCAGGCCTGGGATGGCTGGCTGGGGCTACTGGCTCGCCTGCCGCTGCTGCGTCGTTTGCTGGGGGTGGCGCTGACGGCCTGGCGCATGCGCCACCGCGGCTTCCTGGCCTGGCCCAACATCGCCGCTGGCCGGGCGGTGGTGCCGGAGCGGGTGGGGGCGATCACCCCCGCCCAGATCGCCGCCGAAGCGGCCGACTGGCTGTCAAATCCCGAGCGCCTCGCCGGCATGCGGGCCGACCTGCAAAGCCTGCGGGGTCGCCCCGGTGCTGTGGCGGCCCTGGCCGAACAGGTGGAGCTGCTGCTGCCTGGCTTGCCCGCCGCCCCAGCAGCGGACCCAGTTGCGGCACAGCCCGAGCGACAGCTGGATTTATGAACTAAACCGCATATGAACCAAACAGCTTATGAGCTAAACCGCAGCGAGAATGGCCGCCAAACCCCTAGCGATAACCAGCCCTAGCGGCGCAAATGATAAAAGTCAGCAGCCGTGGGGCGAGATCTGCCCCAATAGCTACTGCTTAAGCGCTACGGCTTAGGCGCTACGTATTAATCACGACTGCTTAAGCGCGACTGCTTAAGCGCGACTGCCTAAGGCTACTGCCTAGTATCCAGTTACTGCCCCCCTTCACCTGGATCCCTCCAACTGCCCGCCATGACCGACCCAACCCAGCTCCAGGCCAGCGAACCCCAATGCAGCGGGCCCAGCCCCCAGCAGAGCGATGAGCAATGGCGCAAAACCCTCACGCCCGAGCAATACGCGGTGGCCCGCAAGGGGGGCACCGAACGGGCCTTCACCGGCATCTACTGGGATAACAAGGCCAGCGGCATGTATCGCTGCGTCTGCTGCGACAACGAACTATTCAGCTCCGATACCAAATTTGAATCGGGCACCGGCTGGCCCAGCTTTTGGGATGGCGCCCAACCCGGCGCCATCAGCCGCCACGACGATCGCAGCCATGGCATGGTGCGCTCGGAAATCCGCTGCAGCCGCTGCGATGCCCACCTGGGCCACGTATTCAACGATGGTCCCAAACCGACGGGGCTGCGCTATTGCGTGAATTCAGCCTCGCTGAACTTTCAGCCAAAGTGATGGGATCGCTGCGGTGATCGCGGCGACATGAGCCAATCGAGATAAAATAATACAAGCGTACCTCGAAAAGTTACCAATTTTTCTCGCCAGGGCGAAGGATATGCTAGTTGCCACAAGGTTTCTTGTGGCATTGCATCGACGGATCTTGGTTTTTTTGAAGTGTGCATGAATTACATTAAAGAGTGCTTCTCGCCAAGCATTATCACGCCTAATCGCGTTGGCATACATAGATCTGTTCAATCCCATGGGGGTTCTTGTAAAACTCGAATGCCAATAGATCTCCACAAAGACTTGCATCGACTGGGCTTACGCACCCGCCAAATCAGCTCCCTAGCGGCCCGCCTTCGCCCGCAAAGCAGCACCAACAGCTCTCGGGCGAGCCTCAATAGCAATTAATTCACCATGTCATCGTCCACGCACACGACAAACTCTCGCAACATTAATAATTGTTAATGCAAATCATGCTGGTGGATTCTAATTGCATAATAACCTAAATTTTTAGGTTCAGCTTCCGTCAAAATGGAATCCGCTTACGTCGTTCCTTCAACTCTGCTCCAGGCCTGGAGGCTCAGACTCAGCGAGTGGTCTATCGACGGCTCCTTGAGCGCCGCCGCCCAAGCAGCCCTGCGGCTCCCTGGGGAACCAGAAGCGCTCAAGGGGTTGATCAGTGAATGGGCAGCAGGGGATTTCAAGGCCTTGCCACCCATCGAAGTACTCGATGGTTCCGTGATGCCAGGGACTGCAGGGGCCTATGCACTTAGCACTGGCACGATCTACCTCAACGGCGATTGGCTGCGGCTGGCCAGCGAAGAACAGGGGATCGCGGTGCTGAGCGAAGAACTCGGCCACCACTTGGATGGTTGGCTCAACACCGAGGAAACCCCCGGCGATGAGGGCGCGCACTTCTCCTTGTTACTGCGCCAGGAGGCCCTTTCTCCAGAGCGGCTCGCCGCTCTGCGCGCCGAGGACGACCACACCACCCTTTGGATTGATGGTGCCTGGATTGCGGTGGAACAAGCCACCATCATCGGCACCCTGGGCGACGACAATCTGGTGGGCAGCTCGGACAACGACACGATCAATGGCCAACTGGGCTTTGACACCATCGATGGCGGCGCCGGCACAGATGTTCTGATTATTGATTATTCAGCCAATACGGAATATGGCATAGCCTCATACTTTGAGAATCGAGCCCTTTCCAGCCT
>DGYA01000096.1:34121-34662 GCA_002396505.1 Cyanobacteria bacterium UBA5018
ATTGCTAGCAATAATCGAGTACAATTCAGCAATATCGAAACCTTCCAAATTACGGGAACTGGCGTAGGCGATTCGATTGTCGCTGGCGATGGCAACGACACGATAAATGCTGGTGCCGGCAATGACACAATTGATGCAGGCGGTGGAGTCAACAGCATCGACGGGGGCAGTGGCTTCGACATCCTCAAAAATGCCAATTTCAGTGCGGTAACAGCGGCATTAACGATCACTAGCCTATCCGATTCGATCGTTCTCCCCTCCGGCACCTGGACTGTAAAAAGCATTGAGGCTTTCACCAACCTCAGCACCGGCAGCGGCGACGACACCATTGCCTTTACCACCAGAGCCAATGATTCGATCGCCACCAACGGTGGCAACGACACAATCAACGGTGGCCTTGGCTTTGACACCATCGATGGCGGCGCCGGCACAGATGTTCTGATTATTGATTATTCAGCCAATACGGAATATGGCATAGTCTCATACCTTGAGAATCGAGCCCTTTCCAGCCTAAGCGGATATTTTTATACCTATAGTTTAT
>DGYA01000055.1 GCA_002396505.1 Cyanobacteria bacterium UBA5018
GCCGGTGCCGGCGGCGCCGCCGCTGACGGGCCCCCAGCCCCTGCTGTGGGTGGGCCTGGCGGCCCAACTGCGCGGGCCGGGCGAGCTGTATCTCGATAGCGCCGCGGGCTCCCTACGGCTGCGGGATGCCGCAGGAGTGCAGCTGGAAGCGCCCCAGCTGGCGCTGCGCTGGACGCGGCAGCGCCTGGCCCGCCCCCTGCACATCAAGCGTCTGGTGCTCGGTCCCTTCGCCAGCTACGAAAGCGCAGCAGCAGTGGCTACGCGCTGGCGCTTGGCCGGTGCCCAACCGCTCGTGGCCCGCCCCGGCGATTGGGAGGTGTGGGCCCCGCCAGAATCTCCTCCATTGCCTGGGCAACAGCCGGCCTTGGCTGGTCAACAGCCTGCCGTGCCTTGGCAACAGCCGGCCCTGCCTGGACAGCAGCCGCGCCTGCTGGAACTGCATGAAACCTGGGCCTGGCAACCGGCGCTAAGGCGAGCCGGGCGCTGGCAGCCATTGCAGGGGCCGCTGCAATTGGAGGCACCCGGTGGTCTGCGCTGGAAGGGGGGTGTCTATCCCGGTAATTTCCGGCTGCAGGCCGATGCCCATGGCGGCTGGACCCTGGTGGAGCAGCTGCCCCTGGAGCGCTATCTGCTTGGCGTTGTGCCCCTGGAGATTGGAGCGGCGTCGCCGCCGGCCGCTTTGGCCGCCCAGGCCGTGTTGGCCCGCACCTGGGCCCTGCGCAACCAGCAGCGTTTCTCGGTGGATGGCTATCACCTCTGCGCCGACACCCAGTGCCAGGTTTACGGCGATCCAGGGCCTGTGGCAGCGACCCTGAGGCGAGCCATTTTTGCCACCAGGGGCCAGGTGCTGGCCTGGCAAGGGCAGCCCATCCAGGCGGTGTATCACGCCAGCAATGGCGGTGTTGCCGCTGGTTTTGAGGAGGGTTGGAACAGCGCGCCCTTGCCCTACCTGCAACCCCAGTTAGATGGGCCGCCGAGCGCCACCAAGCCCCTCAGCCTGCCCCTCGATCAAGCTGCCGTAACCAGCCTGCTGCGGCGCTCTGGCGGCTTCTACGGCTCCGAGCACCCGTCTTTCCGCTGGCAGCGGCTGGTGGATGCCAACGCCCTGGCCGCCGCACTACGACAAGGGGCACCCGGCTTGGGCCATCCGAACAAAATTGTGGTGCTGGAGCGGGGTGCCAGTGGCCGGGTGATCGCCCTGGAGATTGGTGGCGCCCAGCCAGGCGGCGGCCAGGGCGGCGGCAAGGCCACCGCCCTGGTGGTGCTGCGGCGAGACGCCATCCGGCGCACGATCAGACAGCTGCCCAGCACGCTTTTCAACGTAGAGGCGCTCGGCCCTGGTCGCTGGCGGTTTGTGGGGGGCGGCTACGGCCATGGCGCCGGACTCTCCCAGGCCGGAGCGATCGACCTGGCCGCCCGGGGCTGGAACATGGAACGCATCCTTCAGCATTACTACCCCGGCACCCAGCTGCTGCCGCTCACTGGCCTGTCGGGAAGCGACCATTAGAATATGGTCACCTTGAGGCACGCCATGGGTGCGGGCGAGAGCTCCATTGAGCGCCCGACAGGAGAGCGGCCGATAGGAGATCCTCCAATTGAGGAATTTCCAACGGGCGAGCTTCCAATTCAGGAGGGTCCAATTGATGAGCGCCCATTGCCGCCTGTGAGCTCCATGCCGATCGCCTCCCAGCGCCGCCGCTTGAAGTCGGCCCTATTTGTGGGCTGTTGCGGCCTGGCCGGCGTCGCCCCCCACCTGGCTCCCGCCCCTGCCAATCTGCTGCCGGCCATCAGCCTGGCCCTGCTGCTGGGCGGTTACAGCCTGCGCACCGTGGTGCTGCCACTGCTACGCCAGGCCATTAAGAGCCGTTCTGGCGGTGAAAGCCCCGCCACTCCCCCCGCCCCTTTGGCCGCCCAGCCGAGCGTGGATGTGGTGGTGGCCGCCCGGGACGAACAGGCGGTGATCAGCCGCCTGGTGGAGGGTCTGGCGCTGTTGCGATACCCCAACGAGCTGCTCACCCTGTGGGTGATCGATGACGGCAGCAGCGATCGCACCCCCGAGCTGCTGGTCGAGCTGCAAAGCCGCCATCCCCAGCTGCGGGTGCTGCGGCGGGAGCCCAATGCTGGAGGCGGCAAATCTGGGGCGCTGAATTTGGCGCTACAGCACCTAAAGGGGCGCTGGATGCTGGTGCTCGATGCCGATGCCGAACTACAACCCGACACCCTGGAGCGATTGTTGCCATTTGCCGAGGCTGGACCCGCCAGCCAGGCCGGCCCCTGGGGGGCGGTGCAGCTGCGCAAGGCGGTGGTGAACCCCCAGGTGAACCTGCTCACCAGGGCCCAGGCGATGGAGATGGTGCTCGACGCGGTGATTCAGCAAGGACGCCTGGCCCATGGCGGCGTCAGCGAGTTGCGGGGCAATGGTCAACTGCTGCTGCGCCAAGCGATTGATGCGGCGGGGGGCTTCAACGAAGACACCGTCACCGACGATCTCGATCTCAGTTTTCGGCTGCTGCTGGCCGGCCAGCCGGTGGGCAGCCTCTGGGATCCGCCCGTGCGCGAGGAGGCCGTTCTGGGCCTGAGGGCCCTGCTGCGGCAGCGGCAGCGCTGGGCGGAAGGCGGCCTGCAGCGCTTTTTCGATTACTGGCCCGGCTTGATCTCCTCGCGCCTCACTGCCAGCCAGCGGCTGGATTTAGCCTGCTTTTTCCTACTCCAATACAGCTTGCCGGTGGTGGCGATCGCCGACCTGTTTGGCGCGGCGATCACCCACACCCAGCCCACGATCTGGCCGCTCTCCTTCGTGGCCTTTGGTTTGTCTGGAGCATCCATATTGGGCGGTTGTCGCCGCCGCAGCGAGGGTCCGCCGCTGCCGGCGATGTCGCCGCTAAACCTGATGCTGGGCATCCTCTATCTAGGGCACTGGTTTGTAGTGATTCCCTGGACGAGTATGCGCATGGCCCTGCGGCCCAAGCAGCTGATCTGGGTAAAGACAACCCATCTGGGAGAAGAACTTCAATCTGCCGATTCAGGCGCACAAGGCCTCGGCAGCTCCCCCTTGGGATCATCATCCCAGGCAGCCGCTCCACAGGGGGCAGCCAATTCAGCAGGCCAGAATCAAGCAAGCACCAATAACGCAGACTTTAATGATAATGCAGATTTGAATAACTTTGAACTCGGCGATGGCTCGGTAGAAGACGCGGCCGCCATCTAAGGGCAGCTCTAACAATTTCAACTTTCAGCGATCTCATGCTGCGACAGGCGTTGCGAACGGCGGCCTCGGGCAGCTCAGGACGATGTCGGTTCAGCGACTGCGGACTCGGCAGGATGCCTGCGGCGCTCGAGGCGTTCCGCCAGCCAGACCTTGATGATCGACTGGCGCGTCACCCCCAGCCGAGACGCCTCCAGGTCGAGCTGCTCGACCATCCAGAGCGGGAAGTCGACGTTGACGCGCCTCTGATCCAGCCGGGGGCGCCGGGCGGCGGACAGGTCGAGCGCATCGATCACTGACTCGCCGTCTTCGAAGCGTCGATCGAACTCAGAACTGTTCATAGAGCTGCACCTCCTCGGGGCGGGATTTACCGCTGGTTCGTGCCGGGATTTCCAGCAGAGCCGGATCCCGCCAGAGGGCCGGCCCCATGGCGGCGTCAGCGAGCTGCGGGGCAATGGTCAACTGCTGCTGCGCCAAGCCATTGATGCGGCGGGGGGCTTCAACGAAGACACCGTCACCGACGATCTCGATCTCAGTTTTCGGCTGTTGCTGGCCGGCTGTCAAGCGACATCCGCTTTTGGTC
>DGYA01000033.1 GCA_002396505.1 Cyanobacteria bacterium UBA5018
AAAAGATCGGCTGGCGCGACGGCTTCCGCGCTATTTGGTGCATTCTCAAATACAACACTTGGGAGCGGCGGTGAGACCTGGTCTTAAACCATTGCTTCTCTGATCGAGAGGCCATGGCAGGGCTTCGTCACCAGCCTCGGCGTGCTCCATCACGTGCCCGCGCCCGCCCTGGTTCCGCTGGCTCTGGCGCCTCTCCAACGCCGCCCGGCTGCTGATCCGCCGTCTGCCGCCCTGACCCAAGCAGCTCGTTACCGACCTGCTCGCCCTCAGCATCTACTGGCCCCTCGCCCACCTCGCTGCCACAGCAGAAGCCGCCGGCCTGCCCGTGGCCTCCTTTCCCCTTAGCTACTACCGCCACTGCAGCCTCTACACCCTTCGCACTGACGCGCGCGACCGCTTCGGCACACCCCTGGAGAGGCGCTTCAGCCACGTCCAGATCCGCGCGATGTGCAGCGCCGCTGGGTTGGTGGATCTGCGGTTTTCGCCGCGGGCGCCCTATTGGTGTGTGGTGGGGGTTAAGGGTGCGGGCGCAGCCACTTTGTGAACACACTTCAGCCTAAATAGCGTATGAAAGAGTATTACTTATGATTAATTCTCCATTGCCTGCGATAATTCATACAACCCAGAAAGCACCGCTCGAACGCTTTCTGGCCCGTCAACGCACAAAGCGGGTCAGAGCCCTGGTTCAAGGCCGCACCGTGCTCGACTTTGGCTGTGGCGCCCAGGCCTGGGCAGCACGGGAGTTGCGGCCGCTCTGCCGTCGCATTGATGGCGTGGAGCCCACCGTGGCCCCTGGTGTGGTGCACGGCATCCAGGTGGTGAACCAGCTTGACCAACTCAAGCAGCGCCACTACGAGGTGGTGATCGCCCTGGCGGTGTTTGAACACCTGCACCCCCAGCAACTGCAGCAGGTGCTTCATCAGCTGCATGCCATCACTGTGCCCGGGGCCCTGGTGGTGGGCACGGTGCCTACGCCATTGGCGCGCCCGATTCTGGAGCTGCTCAGCTATCGGCTCGGGCTGATCGACCCCTCCCAGATCCGCGACCACAAAGTGTATTACGACAATCTCTGGCTACCCGAAATTCTCCACGATATACCCTGGCGCTTACAATGTTACTACACCTTCCAGCTGGGAATGAACAGCTTCTTCGTGTTGCAGAAACGTTGATGGTGATGAACGAACATTCTCCGCAGCGGCCAATCTCTCTTCCCCGGCGCGGGCTGGTGTTTGTGGGTGGCTTTGCCATCAGCCTGCTGCTTTATCTCGCCACCCTTGCTAAGGGCGTGGTATGGGGCGACAGCGCCAAGCTCACTTTATATGCAATCGAGGCTTCACCGCAGTGGGGCTCGGTGGGCGGCCATCCCCTTCACACCCTGGCAGGGATGGGCGTTTTGGCACTCCTGCCTCAGGCGGATCCCGCCTGGCTGATCAATGCCCTCTCCGCTGGGATGGCGGCTTTTGCTGTGGGGCTGGCTGGGCTGATCAGCCTCGAATTGAGCGACCGCCGCGAGGCACCCTGGATTGCGATAGTGGCGCTCAGCGCCTCACACACCTTCTGGAGCCTGGCGGTGGTGGCCGAGAGTTACTCAATGGCCATTGCAGCGGGGGGGCTGATCCTTTTCCTATTGCTGAGATCGCGACGATATGGCCCAGCCAAAGCAATCACCAACCAGTTATTGGCCGGTGTGCTGACCGGCTTATCCACCGGCATCAATGCCCTCACGATCCTGGCGATGCCAGGTTTCCTGCACCTGCTGGTGGAGTCCTCCGGCCCATCCCGTCTTCGCCTGAGTATCCAACGGTTGATCTTTTTCTCCTCAGGGGTGCTGATTGGGCTGATCGGGCTAAAGCTGCTCGCCGCCCTTGTCAGCGGTGCAGCGCTCACCCAGGCCGGCGCCTGGGAAGCCGTCGATGACGCAGCCGGTGAGTATCTGCGTGGCTTCGACCTGCGCAAGCTGGTGATGTTTGTTCCCAACGCCATCTACCAGTTCCCCTGGTTGGTGTTGGTTGGCGCCTGGGGATTGCTGGTCTGCATCCAAGGCCGCCAATGGCCCTGGGCAGCGCTCCCCTCCTGGCTGGCGACCCGGAGCTGGTCTGAATGGTCGTTGCTGATTGCTGCCGCCTCCGTTTTCCTGTTTGCTTCCACTTATCAATACCAGCGCCATTTCGTTTTTCTCGCCTATCCCTTTTTCTTCTTGGCGATCCTGCTCGGGGTTTGGCTCGCACCCTCCCTTGCTCGAATCAACCGCACCAGCCTTCGTGCTTTCCCCCTGTTGCTGATCCCGCTGATCAATATCCCAGTTTACGCCGGCTTGCACCGCCTGCCTGGCGTGAGCCGAGCGGTGAACTACCGCGATTTGCCTGGGCGCGGTTCCGCCTATTTCTTCGAGCCCTGGAAGCACACCCTTAACCCCTCTGCAGAAACCTGGGGCAACGCTTGGATCGCTGGCTTGCCGCCCAAGGCCGTGGTTCTCGCCGATTTCACACCAGCCCGGGTGCTCAGCTACTGCCGTCTGCGCCAGCAACGTAGCGACGTGACGATCCTCGAAACCGACCGATTTCTGATGACAGCCCAGGGCTACGAACCGGAGGGGTTCTTGCGCCTGCTTGATCAGCAGCTGGCTACGGGCCGGCCTGTGTTCCTCGGTGATCGCCACCCGCAGTACTACTTCCTCGCCGAGCTGCAGCGGCGCTACCGCCTGGAGCCCTACGGCAGTGGCTTCCGGGTGGTCGCCAAGGCATTGGCGCCGCGATGAGTGCACCCCTGCCGGCGCGTGGTCGCAAACGCCGCTTTCTGTCCTATGGGCTACTCAACATCGCCATCACCAACGGTCTACTGCAGCTGCTATTGGCGATTAACTTGGCCAC
>DGYA01000022.1 GCA_002396505.1 Cyanobacteria bacterium UBA5018
GCCGGCCAATCGGCGGGGGCCAGCGGCGGCAGGGGCTGCCAGCGCAGCAATGCCGCCGGCTCGATCTCCAGCCAGCGGGCCGCCAGGGCCAGCAGTGGCAGCAGAGCCAGGCCCGCCAGCAGGATTTCGCGCCCGCCACGGCCCACCCCCCTGGAGGCAAGCCCGAAGCGCTGTGGCATGGCCCAGCGCCGCCGCAGAGCTGCGGTGAGCGTTTCCAAGCTCAGCATTGCCGCCAAAAGCACCCACAGGCCCGTCCAGAGCTCGTGGAAGGCGAGCGATTGCAGGCTGAGCCGCAATTCAGCCCCCAGCCCCCCCAGGCCAAACACCCCTAGCAGGGTGGCGCTGCGCAGGGCGCATTCCAGCCGGTAGCCCCCGTAGCTGATCACCTGGGGCAGCAGCGGTGGGCCCTGGGCCGTGATCAGGGCCGCCAGCGGCCCGGCCCCGGCGCAGCGCAGGGCGGCGAGATTGGCGCAGGGCAGGGCGTCGAGCAGATCGCTCACCATCCGGGCCACCAGGGCGCCGTAGGGAATGGCGATGGCCGCTATGGCCACCGCAGGCTGCATGCCCAGCAGTTGCAACAGCAACAGGCCCCAGAGCAATTCGTGGATTGAGCGGGGGATGGCCAGCAGGCGCCGGATCAGCTCTGCGGGCAGGGCCGTGCCGGCGATGGTGCGCCAGACGGTGCGGGAGCTGATCACCCCCAGGACCAGGCCCAACACCAGGCTGCTGGCCCAGCCCCACAGGGCGATGCCCAGGGTGATCGCCAGGCCGGTCGACACCGACTCCAGCAGCGGTCGATCGAAGCTGGGGCGGAGGGCCGCCGTGGCGAACTGGCAGATCAACTCCCAGCCGCCACCATGGGCCAGACCCGGCAGCAGCAGCAGCACGGGCAGCAACACCAGGGCCGGTGCCAACACCCAGAGGGGCGCGGCCGGCCGCGGCAGCCAACGCCCAGTCTTGGCTTGGCCATTGGTCTTGGCTTGGCCAGTTATCTGGGCTTTGTCATTGATCTGGGCCTGGTTCATGATCCGGGCCTGGCCGATGGCTGCTCGTCCCCAGTGCCGTCCGCCCCAGTGCCGGCATAGCCGGTGCCGTTCGGGTCAGTGCCGGCATAGAGGGCATCGAGCTGGCTGGCTGTCAGCGCTGCCGGCGAGCCATCAAAGGCGATCCGACCCTGGCGCAGGCCGATCACCCGATCGAAGCCCGCCAGCAGATCTGGGCGATGCAGGCTGAGCAGCAGGGCCCGGGGGGCCTCGCTGAGGGTCAGCAGCAGGCTCAACAGCTCCTCCGCCAGGCGGGGATCCAGGCTGGCCAGCGGTTCATCGGCCAGCACCAGTTGGGGCTGTTGACGCAGCAGTCGGGCGATCGCCACCCGTTGGCGCTGGCCGCCCGAGAGGCAGGAAACCGGCTGATTGAGCAGGCCCACATCCAGATCGAGACGCTGTAACAACCGGGCGCAGGCCTGGCTGTCCAGGGGGATCAGCAGGTTGAGCAGGGCCCGGGGCCAGCCCCAGCGCGCCAGGCAGGCGGCGTTGAGGTTTTGTTGCACGCTCAGCTCTTCGATCAGGCGCAGGTCTTGCCAGAGGGTGCCGATGCGGGCCTGCTGCAGGCGCCGCTGGCGCCGGGAGCGGGCCTGGGGTTCCCCCAGCCAGCGCACCTGGCCCCGCTGGGGGGCAATCAGGCCGTTGGCCACCGCCAGCAGGGTGCTCTTGCCGGCACCGCTGGCCCCGATCAGGGCCACCCTTTCGCCCGGCTCCAGCCGCAGATTGATGCCATCGAGGCGGGGTTGCCGCCTGCCGGCCACCGTTACCCCATCGAGCTGTAGCACCGCAGTCATGAATATGTGAACCTCTCAGGGGTTGAATCGGTTGCGTGATATTTGATAGGAAGTTGCGACAGGGTAGTTATGGGACGAGATGCGATGGCTAGAGTGATAAGGATGAATATCGCTAGATTGAGTATCGCTAGATCGAGTATCGCTAGATCGAGTGTCGCTAGATCGAGTGTCGCTAGATTGGGTATCGCTAGATTGACTGGTGCCGGATCGACTGGCACCGGATCGACTGGTGTCAGATCGGCAGGCGCTAGATTTAATTGATGGCTTGGAATGGGGCTGCAGACCGTTTTCGTGACTGAAGCCCGATATCCTGGTTTAAGATCTACATGCTGGTTTAAGGTTAAACATAATAGTTCAAGGCAAATTAGCGGATTTTGCCGATTTCGCGTCCCACCTTCTCGATTTGGCTATAGGGGGCTGGATTGACGACGGTGAACTGCTGGGCGCCAAACAGGCCCAGGATCGTTTTCTGTTGGGGATCGCTCGGCCGCCAGCCGATGATTACCTTCTGCAGTTTGGTGGTGAAGCCTGGGCCAAAACGTTGATCCAGGTTCGGCTGGGCCAGCCAGAGGTAGTCGGGGTAGGGGGGAGTGCGCCAGATTTGGATCACTTTGGCCCGGTTGACCTTGCCATTGCGCAGGGATGTTTTCCACACCTGTTCATTGACGGCTCCGGCGTCGTAGGCGCCGCTTTGCACCAGGGCGATGGTGGCATCATGACTGCCGCTGAATCCAGGGGCGCCGCCGGCAAAATCCTTCAGCTTCAGGCCGGCCTGTTGCAGGAAATACTGGGGCATCAGCCGGCCGGAGGTGGAACTCTCCGAGCCGAAGGTGAAGCGTTTGCCCTGCAGGCTTTTCAGGCCCTGTTGGGAGCGAATCGGCTGAAGACCACTGGCGGTATTGGCGATGAATACACTATAAAACTGTGCGTCAATATCTCGCTGGGCCAGCATCTTGGCCCCTGGTTTTTGCAGTTTGGCCTGCACGCCGGTGAGCCCCCCGAACCACACCAGATCTAGATCGCCGGTGCGAAAGGCGGTTACCGCCGCCGCGTAGTCCGTCACCGGCAAATACTTCACCTTTACCCCCAATTGGCGCTCCAAGGCAGCGGCCACCAGGCCGTAGAGGCGATTCAGCTTCTCGGGGTTTTGATCTGGGATGGCGCCGATGCGCAGCAGGGGCTGATCCCTGCTCGCCTGGGCCTGGGCAGCGGCCAGCCAAGGGCCAGGCTTGGGACCGGGCAGGCTCTGGGGCAGCACCAGCGCCAGCAGGGTCAAGGAGATCCCCGCCACCAAGCCCCTCAGCCGCAGGGCTCGCGGTTTTATTGGCTGGCTAGCGGCTAATTGGCGAAAGGGCCGCTGGCGTAAGGGCAGCAGGGCGCGCAGGTGCATGGCAGTTACAGGGAAGGAAAATGGGTGGGAGGGAAATGCTTGTAAGCAGAAGCACGGCCCAGGGGGGAAGTGCCAGAGCATGGCCTGGAGCAGCGGAGAGTGGCCCGAAGCCAGGGCCAAGAGCTTGATTAAGAGGCCATTGGATTGGGCCCATTGGGTTGGGCCAATTGGTATGGATCAGGGCCTCAGGTCTAGGGGTTACGAAAGCCCCCTGGGCCTTGGTTAACAGCTAGAGCGACGCTAAAAACCCTCGCAACCGCTCCAGGCCATCGTCGATGGCTTCTGTAGCTGCGGCGCAGGATAGGCGAATGCAGCGGTCTTCCCCGAAGGCCACCCCGGGCACCACCGCCAGACCCACCTGATCGAGCAGTCGGTTGCACAGGGTCATGGAGTCCAAGCCGTAGGCACTGAGGTCGGGGAAGGCATAAAAGGCTCCTTCCGGGGGCTGCAGGCTCACGCCTGGCAGTTTGAGCAGTCCCTGGCAGAGCTGCTCCCGCCGCAAATCGAAGCGGGCGGCCATCTCTCGCACGCAGTCCCGGGGGCCCTGCACCGCCGCCAGGGCGCCGTATTGGGCGAAGCTGCACACATTGCTGGTGCTCTGACTCTGCAGGGCGATGGCCGCCGCCACCACGGCCGAGTTGCCCGCCAACCAGCCGATGCGCCAGCCGGTCATCGCCCAGCCCTTGGCGCAGCCTCCAACGATGAAGATGCGATCAGCCAGATCCGGGGCCAAGGCCGCCAGGCTGTGGTGCTGGTGGCCCGGGGCCACCAGATATTCATAGATCTCATCGCAGACCACCGCCAGCTGGGGATGGCGGCGCAACACGGCGGCGATGTTCTCCAGCTCCTGGCGACTGAGCACCGCGCCGGTGGGATTGCCAGGACTGTTCAGTACCAGCAATTTGCTGGCGGGGGTGATCGCCGCCTCCAGGGCCGCGGCATCGAGGTGGAAGCCCTGGTCGGCGCCGCAGGGGATGGTGGTGACGCTGGCCCCGGCCAAGCGGGCCATGTCCGGGTAGCTCAGCCAGTAGGGGGCTGGCAGCAGCAGGCTGTCGCCGGGCTCCAGCAGCACCTGAAACAGGTTGTAGAGCGCCTGCTTGCCGCCGTTGGTCACCAGCACCTGGTCGACTTTGGTGGGCACCAGGTTTTCGCCGCTGAGCTTGGCGGCGATCGCCTGCCGCAGGGCCGGCTCGCCGGCTGCTGGGCCATAGCGGGTGTGACCCGCCTCCAGGGCGGCGGCGGCGGCGGCCCTGATGAAGGCGGGGGTCTCGAAATCCGGTTCGCCGGCGCTGAGACTGCAGATATCGCGGCCTTCGGCCTTGAGCTGTTTGGCCTTGGCTGCAATGGCCAGGGTGAGGGAGGGCCGCAGCGCTTTGGCCCGGGCAGAGAGCATCGCTGCGGCCAGCTAACACTTAAATCCCATAGTGCACCATGCCTGAGCCGGCAGCCTTCATGGCGATCGGGGCTGGAATGCTTGCCTGATCAAGGCTTGCCTGATCACTGCCTGCCCGATCGCAGCGGCCGCTGCCAGCAGACTTGATCCCGGCCCATTTGAATGCCAGGCCATTTGACTGCCAGGCCATTTGAATGCCAACAGGTTGAATGCCAGCAAATTGGCTGCCAGCAAAGACGATCTGGAGGGCTTGGCGGCAGCCTGCGGCGACTGTCGCCGCTGCGGCCTGTGGCAGGGGCGCCAGCGGGTGGTGATCAGCCGCGGCGATCCCGGGGCCCGGTTGATGCTGATCGGTGAGGCTCCCGGCGCCCAGGAAGATGCCACCGGCCTGCCATTTGTGGGTCGCGCCGGCCAGCTGCTGGATCAATTGCTGGCTGACGCCAAGCTCGACTCCAACCGAGATGTATTCATCTGCAACGTGGTGAAGTGCCGTCCCGCCAACAACCGCAAGCCAACTGGCGCCGAGATGGCCGCCTGTCGGCCCTGGCTGGATCGGCAGATCTCCCTGGTGAATCCGCCGCTGATCCTGCTGGCGGGCGCTTCGGCGCTGGAGGGCGTGCTTGGCATCAGGGGTGGGATCACCAAACTGCGGGGGCAGTGGCGGCAGGGCAGCGGCGAGGTCCTGGCGGGGCGCTGGTTGATGCCCCTGTTTCATCCCTCCTATCTGTTGCGCAATCCCTCCCAGCGGCAGGGCGGTCCCCGCTGGCTCACCGACCAAGACCTGCAGGAGGCGCGCCGCAGGCTGGATCAGCTGGATCAGCTAGGTCAGCTGGATCGGCTAGGTCAGCTGGATCGGCTAAGTCAGCTGGATCAGCAGTTGGCATGAGCGGCAGTCGTCCGAATGCGCGGCAGTCGTCAACCAATGCCAGGGCTGTGCCATGGTTTGCGGCAGATCTGTGATCTCTGCCGCGATGACCGCCGCCCCGGCCCGTGTTGACGCCGCCGCTGCCGCCATCCCCGACTGGGCCGAAAATCCCCGCTACGACACCCTGATTCGGCGGCGCAAAACCCGCAGCGTGCGGGTGGGGGACATCTGGGTGGGCAGCGACCACCCGGTGGTGGTGCAGTCGATGATCAATGAAGACACCCTCGATGTGGAGGGTGCCACCGCCGGCATTCGCCGCCTGCACGAAGCCGGTTGCGAGATTGTGCGACTCACCGTGCCCTCCCTGGCCCATGCCAAGGCGGTGGGCGAAATTCGCCGCCGGCTGGAGGACAGCTACCGGCCCGTGCCCCTAGTGGCGGATGTGCACCACAACGGCATGAAGATTGCCCTTGAGGTGGCCCAGCACGTCGACAAGGTGCGCATCAATCCGGGTCTGTACGTCTTTGACAAGCCCGACCCGAGCCGCACAGGCTTCGCCGAGGAGGAGATCGCCGCCATCGTCGCCCGCATCACCGAGACGCTCGAACCGCTGGTGAGCCTGCTCAAGGCCCAGGACAAGGCGCTGCGCATCGGTGTTAATCACGGCTCCCTGGCGGAGCGGATGTTGTTTACCTACGGCGATACGCCCCTGGGCATGGTGCAGTCGGCGATGGAGTTCATCCAGATCTGCGACCGCCTCGACTTCCACAACATCGTGGTGTCGATGAAGGCCTCGCGGGCGCCGGTGATGCTGGCCGCCTACCGGTTGATGGCGGATCGCCTGGATGCGGAGGGTTTTCCCTACCCGCTGCACCTGGGCGTTACCGAGGCTGGTGACGGCGACTACGGCCGGATCAAGAGCACCGCCGGCATCGCCACCCTGCTGGCCGAGGGCCTCGGCGACACCATTCGCGTCTCGCTGACGGAGGCGCCGGAGCGGGAAATTCCTGTCTGTTACTCGATCCTGCAGGCCCTGGGGCTGCGCAAGACGATGGTGGAGTACGTGGCCTGCCCCAGCTGCGGTCGCACCCTGTTCAACCTGGAGGAGGTGCTGCACAAGGTGCGGGCGGCCACGGCCCACCTCACCGGTCTAGATATCGCCGTGATGGGTTGCATCGTCAATGGCCCGGGCGAGATGGCCGATGCCGACTACGGATACGTGGGCAAGATCCCAGGCACGATCTCGCTCTATCGCGGCCGCGAGGAGATTCGTCGCGTACCGGAGCAGGAGGGAGTGGAGGCCTTGATCGCTCTGATCAAGGAGGATGGGCGCTGGCTGGATCCCTGAGCTGAGCTGGGCTGAGCTGAGCTGGGCTGAGCTGAGCTGTGTTGGGGCTGTGATCGAATCGAGTTGATCGGTTGTCCTGCCCGCGAATGGTGCCTAATACCCCGCTAGCCTGGAAGATATTCATTGAAAGGCGGGGGCTGGCGCAGATGACCAGAGGTCGGGCCAGCATTTTGGTGCTGATCAGCGTGGGAGCCTGTGCCGCTACGGCGGCGGTGCTGGCCAAGGATATGGCTACTCCCTTTGGTGGCACCACCCAGATCAGCGACAGCCCCAAGGAGGTGATGGATCAGGCCTGGCAGATAGTCTTCAGGGATTATCTAGATATCAATGGCAAATACACCCCTGATCACTGGCGTCACTTGCGCAGAGATATTTTAGCCAAGAGCTACGGCACTCCCAAGGATGCCTACGACTCTATTCGTGGCATGCTCGCCACTCTTGATGATCCCTACACCCGCTTCCTAGATCCGCGGGAATTCAAGGAGATGCAGATTGACACCTCCGGTGAGCTATCCGGGGTTGGCATTCAACTGAGTATCGACAAGCAGACCAAAGATCTCGTGGTGATCAGCCCCCTCGATGGCTCGCCAGCCTCGCGGGCGGGCGTGATGCCTAAAGACACAATCATCGCCATCGACTCCAAGCCCACCAAGGGCATGAGCACGGAAGACGCGGTGAAATTGATTCGCGGTCAGGCGGGAACAAGTGTAAATTTAACTCTGAAGCGCAATGGTCAATCCATTGAGGTAAAGCTCATCCGTGAACGGATCGAGTTGCACGCGGTGGAGCACAAGATGAACGCCTCCCCCAACGGCGTCAAGGTGGGTTATATCCGCCTGAAGCAATTCACCGCCACCGCCACCAAGGACATGCGCCTTGCCCTCCAGGATCTGGAGGGCAAGGGTGCCCAGGGCTATGTGTTGGACCTGCGCAGCAATCCAGGTGGCTTGCTTATGGCCAGTGTGGAGATAGCGCGTCAGTGGCTGAATGAAGGCACCATTGTTTCCACCAAAACACGCGATGGCATCCAGGATGTCAAGCGCGCCAATGGCCATGCCCTCACCGCCAAGCCCCTGGTGGTGCTGGTGAACGAGGGCTCGGCCAGTGCCAGCGAGATTCTGTCCGGAGC
Organism: Cyanobacteria bacterium UBA5018; assembly: GCA_002396505.1. Classification (GTDB taxonomy): domain Bacteria; phylum Cyanobacteriota; class Cyanobacteriia; order PCC-6307; family Cyanobiaceae; genus UBA5018. The sequence continues at coordinate 7,963 of DGYA01000022.1, forward strand.
CCTGCAGGACAACAGCCGGGCGGTGTTGGTGGGTCAAAAGACCTTTGGCAAGGGTCTGGTGCAGTCGGTGCGGGGGCTGTCGGATGGTTCCGGCATGACGGTGACGATCGCCAAATACCTCACCCCTAGCGGCCGCGACATCCATAAGCACGGCATCGACCCAGATGTCTCCGTGAAGATGAGCGAGCAGGAGGCCCAGCAGCTGAAGCGGGATGATCTCGGCACCCGCAAGGACAGCCAATACCGGGTGGCGGAAACCACCCTGCTCAAGCAGTTGCAAACCGCCAATAGCCTGCAAAAAACCTATAGCCCCACCAGTGCCAATCTCCCAGCAGCCCTACCTGCCACCACCCGATCCCTGGAGACAGCCCCTAACTAGGGGTTCCCTCCTTGACAGGCCTGTGCAGAGGGCGGATCTTCACGGCCTAGCAATACCACCTGGGATTCCTCTCCCGCCCTGGCCGCCCCCGTGGTCTGAATTAGGAAGTTGGAACTCCCGTGCAGGTTAAAGTTGCTTAAGGGAATCGGTCTTGTCCTTGAATTCGCCGAGCAGCAACTGCAGCCAGCTCACCTTACGCAGCTTGATGTTGGCCGTCAGCGACATCCCCACTTGCAGGGGCAATTTGCTGCCGTCCTTGAGCTTGAACTGCTGGGAATTGAGGCGTATGCTGGCTGGATAGCGATAGGTCTTGTGTAGTTCATCTGGGGGTAGGGCATCACTGCCAATGCTCTTGACGGTACCCTGAACCACGCCAAAATCGTGGGAGGGGAAGGAGTCGATGCTGATGTCAACAGGCTTGCCCACGCGCACGAAGCCGATGTCGCTGCTCTCGATCTCCACTTTGGCCTGCAGGGCGTCGTAGGGCACAATCTGCATCACAGGCTCACTGCCCTGGGCAACGAAGCCTAGGCCGGTGGGCTTGAGATCGAACACCAAGCCATCCACAGGTGAGCGGATGTCCTGGTAGCGGATGTTGACGGTGAGCTCGGTGAGCTTGCTGCGCAGCTCTGCCAGTTCACCACGCAACCGCTCAATGTCCTGCTCGAGAATCGCAGTCTGGCGCAGGCGGTCTACGGTGGTCTTCTCGAGTTCGCCCTCCACCTCACGCACTTTGTTGCGTTGCTGCAGGTATTGCAACTCAGAGGAAGCGCCCACCTTCTGCAGGGCCTTGAGCCGGTCGAGGATCTGCTGTTCAAGCTGAATGTTGCGGCGCAACACAGCCTGCTCGGTGTCGTTTAGGGAGAGGTAGCGCTGCAGTTCCACCTGCTTGAGCCGCAGCTGCTGCTCCATGGCGAAGATGCCCTTGCGGGTGCTGGCCTGACGATCGAGGGTGGCCTCGTTGTCGAGTCGCAGCAGCACCTGGCCCTGCTTCACCCGCTCGCCATCCTTAACCAGAATCTTGTCGAGCACACCGCCCACGGGCATCTGCACGACCTTCACATCACCGATGGGCTCGAGCTTGCCGGTGGCGATCACCACCTCTTCTGTCTTGGCGAGGGCCAGCCAGGCAAGAGCCGCGCCGGCAGTGCCGATCAGGGTCCAGGTGATGGTGCGCGCCAAAAAGCGCGACTGCTGCAGCACCATCTCGTCCTGACTGGTTTGCACCCGCTGCTCAATGGCGTTCTGGGCAGCACGGACGAGGGAGCCGGAGCGTTGCGCTGCGGGCTTTTCATTGGGGGACATCAGCTGGATTCCTGCTGGCGATAGAGGGCGTAGTAACGGCCGCGCTGCTCAATCAGGGCCTCGTGGGTGCCCGTTTCCACGATGGCGCCTTCATGCAACATCACGATCAGATCAGCTCGTCGGATCGTGGACAGGCGGTGGGTGATGAAGAAAACTGTGCAGTGCTTGACGTTATCGAGCAGGTTGTCGCAAACCCGGCGTTCGGTGTCGTAATCAAGGGCGCTGGTGGCCTCATCGAGCACCAGCAGACGGGGCCGGCTGAGCAGGGTACGAGCCAGGGCCAGGCGCTGACGCTGGCCCCCGGAGAGGTTGGAACCGCGCTCACCCACATTGGAGCTGTAGCCAGCAGGCAGCTCCATGATGAAGTCGTGGGCACAGGCTAACCTGGCCGCCTCGACGATGGACTCACTGCTGGCATCCGGATCCGTGAGGGCGATGTTTTCGGAAACAGAGCCTGTGAACAGTAATGGCTCCTGGGGAACAATACCAATCTGGCGACGCAGCGAATAAAGCTCCACTTTGTCGATATCGTAACCATCAACCAGAATACGACCGGTCTTCGGCGAATAGAGCCGAGAGATCATTTTCATGAGCGTGCTCTTGCCGCTACCGCTTTGACCGACAACACCCACAAATGTGCCAGCGGGGATTGAAAGATCAATGTGACGTAGTACGTCGGGAGTTGTGGGGGAGAAGGTAAAGGAAACATCGTCGAAGCGAACCTGTCCTTCAATCGCTGGCAGCGGAATCTTCTGCTTATCGGCCTCATCCGATTCCTCGGGAGTATCCACCACATCGGCTAGTCTCTCAAAGGAAACCTTGAGCTCTTGGATGTTCTGCCAGATGCCTGAGAGACGCAGCAGGGGCTGGGTCACATAGCCGGAGATGATGCGGAAGGCGATTAACTGGCCCAGGCTCATCTCCCCCTTGAGCACCAGCGAAGCCCCCACCCAGAGCACCAGCAGCTGGGACAGCTTCTGCAGCACCTGGGAGGTTTCATTGAGGGCTGTACCGGTGATCGTCTTCTCAAAGGTGCGTGAGATATATTTGCTATATAGATCCTGCCATTTCCAGCGGCTGATCATCTCCACGTTTTGGGCTTTTACCGTCTGGATGCCGGTGAGCACCTCCACCAGGTGGCTCTGGGTGCGGGCGTTCTCTTGGGCGGCGTCGCGGTACTGGCGCCGGAACAGGGGTGCCCCAATCACGGTGAGGCCCACCTGGATGGGCAGCACGCATAGAGCAATCAGGGTGAGCAGCCAGCTATAGAGCACCATCACCACGATGTAGATCACCGAGAAGCAGGTATCCAGCAGGGTGGTGAGGGCCTGGCCCGTGAGGAAGTTGCGGATCTTCTCCAACTCGGCGATGCGGGTGCCGAGTTCGCCCACCGGACGGCGGTCGAAGTAATTGAGCGGCAGGCGCAAGAGATGATCGATCACCTCCGAGCCGAGGCGCAGGTCGATGCGATTGGTGGTTTCAGAGAACAGGAAGGTGCGCAGGGCGCCGATCACCCCCTCCAGCAGGGTCACCACCACCAGGGCGAAGCCCAGCACCTGCAGGGTATCGAGGCTGCGCTGGTTGATCACCTTGTCGATGATCACCTGGATCAGCAGCGGGTTGGCCAGGCTGAACAGCTGCACCACGAAGGAGGCGATCAGCACCTGCAGCAACACGCCGCGGTGGCGCTGGATGGCCGGCCAGAACCAGGCGAAACTGAAGCGCTGCTCGGGAGTGCCGCTGCTGCGCTCCAACAGCAGCAGGTCGATGCCTTCGGGGAAGGCCTCCTCGATGGCATCGGGCGGCAGCTCCACCCAGCCCTCGCGGGGGGAGGCGAGCACCAAGCCACGGGCATTGGCAGCCCGCACCAGGGCAAAGCCCCCCTGCCAAAGGATCAGGGACGGCGTCACCAGCCGGGTGCCCTGGCTGGCGGCGACGCGCAAGCCCCGCACCTGCAGCCCCATCATCGCGGCGATGTTGCCGCAGAGCTGCAGATCGGGGGTCTGGTTGCGGCGCAGGGCATCGCGCAGGATCTTCTCCACCGCATCGCGTCGGAAGGGCAGCCGCAGTTCGGCGGCGAGCATCTGAAAGCAGGCGAGGATCTCCTCCAGGGGCCCGTTGCCCCGCAGCAGCACGACGCTGGGTCGGTTTCGCTGGCCCAGATCCAGGCCTGAGGCCAGGGGCGGGGCCCCAGCATTGGCCAGCTCCAGCGGTGCGAGCGCGGACGCGGAGGCCAGGTCGTCGGCAGCAACCTCGGCCGGCACCGCAGACGGCACCGCAGATGGCACCGCGGGCGGCACTGCGGATAAGCGCTCCAGCAACTGCTGCGGCAGCGCGATCAGCCTGGGGGGCAGGGGCGGCTGGCTGGCTGGCAAGCCCAAGCCGGGATCGAGCTGGGTCCCCAGGGGATAGTCCTTGAGGTTGTTGCTGGCCACCAGCAGCACCTGATCGGCAGCCAACAGGCTCAGCACCTCTGGCTTGGGGGCGATCAGGCGCGCCGCCGGCAGGCAGGCAACGGTGATTGCCACCAGGGAGCTCCTTTCCAGCGGATGTTGCGCCAGAACTTCCTGCAGCAGCGCCGCCAGTTCGCCCGGGAACAGGCGGGAGCCGCACCAGGCCGCAAAGCTGGGCTCCTGCAGCAGCAGCTCCAGCACCAGCCCATCGGACAGAGCCGCGGCGTTCACCTCCGAGGCCGCACTCACCTCCTCACACCCGGCCGCCCTCAGCAGCGAGGCCAGGCCAACCCAGGCACCCGGCCCCAGCTTTTCGAGGGTTGCCAGCCGACCGGCATCGCGCACCAGCAGACGGGCTTGGCCATCGAGAATAACCAGCAGCTCACTGGGGATCACCTGGGCCTGGCAGAGCGACTGGCCCAGGGCAAAACGCCGCAGCCGGCACTCCTTGGCCAGACGGTCGCGGGCCATGGGCGAGAGGCCCGCAAAGGCCGGATGCTCAGCCAGCAATGAGTGGAGCGTGGTGGCTGTCATGGCGTGGCGGCAGCGGGAGAAGCAAGGGCTGGTGCGGCGGTGGGGAGCAGGGCGCGCAGCTGTCCGAGTTGGCGTTCCTCCTGCTCGGACAGCCACTGCTGAAAAAGTTCCTCGGCCATTTTGGTGGCCGTTGGAGCGTCGAAAACCGCCGGGGTGAGGCTCTCCAGACGCACCACTAACCACCAGTTCTCGACCGGAAACGGTTCGAGCAGGGCGCCGGGACTGGCGGTGCGCAGCCGATCGGCAAGCAGCGGGTGGGCCTGGGTGAGCGACACCGGACCGACGATGCCGCGGGTGGCTTTCTCTGGGCCCTGGGCATGGACGGCCGCCAGGTCGGCAAAGTTGCTCTCTCCCTCCGCAATCTGGAGATAGAGCTCGCGGGCCAGGCCCGCATCGGTGAGACGCAGCAAGCTGTAGACAACCCGATCGAGCTGGGTCTTGCGCTCGAGGAAGCGGGCCTCGGCCTTGGCGCCGAACTGCCGCTCGCAGTGGCGCTGTAGCCGCAGGGGCAGTTCGATCAAGGCCTCGAGTTCGGCGGCAGCCAGCAGCTGCTGCTGGCGATAGGACTCCAGGGCCGCGGCATCGCGGAGACCGTGCTCACGGGCAAAGGCCTGCAGCGCCAGCTGGCGCTGCTCAGGCGTCAGCGGCGTGGCGTCCTGGGCCGCCACCGCAAGCATCAGGCGTTTGCGAAGGAAGGGGCGAAGCAGGCTCAGGCGTGCGAGCTCAGCGGCAAGATCGGGTGACAAGAACCTTCATTCAATGAGGCGACACCTGTCCATCAATCCGTAGGACAGGCCCCAGGAATTTACCACCCTGGACAGGATATTCATGGCCGCCAACCCAATCATTGAAACTCAGCAGGTCACGGGGAATGCGTGAAACTTCGCCAGGGGCATCGGTGAGCGGGATGCCGTCAAGACGCAGTTTTCTGTGCAGGAGTAGGAGATGGCAGCAGCCCTCGCCGGTACCCACCAGAAAATGCTCGGCGCCGACAAGGGCTGCGATACCAAATGTTTAGTCGCTGAGATGTGGCGAATCGGTGTCACGCCCCACGGGGCCCAGCACACCGCCCGCGGTCGTTGTCAGGGCTAACGCCCCAACAACGTCCCGATCAGGCTCCGATGGACCTACTCAACCGTCGACGGTTGCACTTCGAGGCTGCGATCACGGAGCAGTTCAAAATTGCGGAGTGAGGCCAGATGGAAGCAGATCAACTCATAGGTGCCGCTGCGCACTAGATCGACGATCGCCTCGGAAGAAAGGGTCGCCAGCCGGGAAGGTTCAACCGCAAAGAAGCCATCAACGGTCATCGTCTCACCGGTTGGTGAGGTAGCTTGAACCTGCTTGGCCTCCAGCAGATTGAGATCCTTGAGCTTCTTGCAGATCGCCTGAGTACGCTCGAATTCTGCTTGGTATTGACTCAAAAACTGCAAGACGCCTTCGGTGTACTCGGTTGGCGTGCCATCTTCAGTAATCAGAGCAGGCCCCTCATCGGACTGGTTAAATCCAGAGAACGTCTCATCAATGCAGAGATAATATTTTTCTCCATCATCGGAGAGGGCTAATACAAAGGGATAGCGTCGGATAAATGCGGGAATGTACCGACCTTTCCAGTCACCTTCCGAACCAATAAATGCATTTTCGGAGTTACGCATGCCGAGCAGCAGCACGGGCGGCACGGATTCCTCGTCACCAGCGAAAACGATCGGATAATCCGTCAAGGCAGAAAGGAACTCAGCCGCCATCAACGGCACTGAATTGGTTTTCTTGGCAAAGGAAAAATCCGTCACCTCGCGGGCATGCCAATTGGAATGGCGCTCCGCAGTGATCGGGGCAACCTCGTTGTAGAAGAGAAGCTGAGTAGCCATCGGGAAGGATGTGGTGATGTTGAAAAGTTAACTAATCAGAGGCTGGCTCAATCTAGCCCGGCAAGAAAATGTAATACTTGACGGGCAAGATCTAAGGGCTGGAGGGATCGTGACCCAGCCCATCACCATCAGAGCGGGCGTTGCATCTGCACGCTCCGGGTGAGGGTGTTTTGGTTTGGATTCACGATCGAACGCTCAACGATTTGATCGATGTTGCCAACGGCAAGAATGATTTCGGTGATGCGTTCTGGCGTAATGCCGATGCTCGACAGGTTGGCATTGGCATTGGGGTTGAGCGAAAAGAGCTGGCGCAGGGCAGCGGGGGCGTTAGAGGCATTGGCAGATGTGACATCAAGCTCGGCAGCCTGCTTGAGGATGGCGATCACGGCATTGACCAGATCCAGGAACTTGGATTGGTTTTCATCGTTCGCACCGCAGCCAGGCCTGCCTCGCTGCCGGGTCGTGCCGCAGTCCGAGCTGGCCAGGCAACGGCCGCGCCGCTGGGGCGCCGCCCGCCCCTGATTGCGATCGGCGCCTCCACCGGCGGGCCTCTCGACAGCCTTCGTGGTGGTGCAACACATCGATGCCCAGTTCGCGCCGGGGCTGGTGAGCTGGCTGAATGGCCAGATCCCCATGCCGGTGATCCCGGCCGAGCCCGGCAAGGCCCCGCTGCCTGGCACGGTGTGCCTCTCGATCACCAACGACCATCTGGTGGTGGAGGCCAATGGCCGGTTTGCCCATGTGGCCGAACCGATCGAGGAGCCCTACCGCCCCTCGGTGAATGTGTTTTTCCAGAGCCTGGTGCGCCACTGGCGGGCGCCGGGCCAGGCGGTGCTGCTCACCGGCATGGGCCGGGCTGGCTGGCACACGATCGCCCAGGATGAAGCCAGCTCCGTGGTGTACGGCATGCCCAAGGCCGCCGCCGAACTTGGTGCTGCCATCGAGATCCTGGCCGCCGGCGCTATTGCCCCCAGCCTGCTGCGGCATGCCCGCTAGCATCACGTTCCTGAAATTGCATATAAAGCATCTAAGCGGCACAACCCCCTAAGGTCGCGCCATGAACTACCCCCCCACCACCTCCCGCAAGCGCTTTGAACAAGGGTTCGAGCGCTGGCTCTGGCGTATACGCCTGATCGCGATCGTGCCCGTGGTGATGAGCCTGGTTAGTACGGCCGCCTCTTTCGTGCTGGGCACCGGGGAGATCTTCAAGGCCTTGCACAAGATCTTCAGCGGCCAGATCGAACCGAAAGGGGAGGCCAAGCTGTTGGCTGAATTGGTCTCAGGGGTGGATCTCTACCTGATCGGCATCGCCCTGCTGATCTTTGGCTACGGCGTCTATGAACTGCTGATCTCAGACATCGAAGCGGCTAGAGGACACGATCAGAACAGCGGTGGATTGTTGGACATCCGCAGCCTCGATGGCCTCAAGGAGAAGCTGGTCAAGGTGATCATCGTCGCCCTGATCGTGGCGGCGTTCAAGGCGATGCTGAGCTTCCAGATCAAGGACGGCTCCTCCCTGGCCTATTTCTGCGTGAGCGTGTTGCTGCTGGCGATCAGCGGTTACCTGGTGACCGGAGGCATCCCTGGCTCCCGGGGGCCAAAATGACGACCACGGTCACCGAGTTAATTCACTAAAAGTTCATGGATCAAACTAAAAGCAACCAAGTGGGCCGCGATCTCTCTGGCAGCGACCCAGTTGGCAGTGATCAAGTGGGCAGCTATCCAGTTGAAAAATATCCAGCTGGAAACTATCCAGGTGAGCATCCGTCAGCTGTTGGCTCGATCTGGCAGCTAAAACCCTGGTGGTGTCAACCCTGGAGCATCCTGCTCACCGGTGCGGCGATGATTTTGGCCAGCTGGCTGGGGTTGCACCGGCTGTGGATTACGGCGCCGCTGAGCTGCGCCGTACTGCTGTGGTGGTGGCTATTCCTGCTGGTGGTGCCCGCCGGCTATCGCCAGCAAATGGAGGCCGAGCGGCCACTGAGCTGAGCTGAGAGCCTTGGCCAGCTTTTCTGCTCTCCAGCTCTGGGCAGATTCAGGAGGTGGGCTGCATCAGGCCGCCACCGGGACTGGAGTCGTCGTCGTCATTATTTTCCTTGCCTGCCTGGTTGAGGGCATAGATGGCCAGGGCCAGCAGGCTCACCAGGGCGGAGACCAGGGCCGGGACATCGAGGCCGGAATCCAGGACGATCAGCTCACCCATGCTGGAACTGTTGCGAAGTTCGTACGATTGTAACGAACGATTGCGCCCTTCCTGAGAGCCGCTGGGCCATCGGCCTGGCTGGCTGGGTCTGCCTGTGCCGAAATGCTGGCAATGCAGGGCTCCAGGCAGGCCCCATCGAAGAGATGCCTGCCCTGCTTGCTCTCTCATTGGGCGTGTCGCACCCTGGCTGACACCTGGGCCTCCGGGTCCACCCCGCAAAAGTTGGCGGCAGCCATACCCTCACCACCACCACGTGGCGATCAGGTACTGAAGACTAATCATCTGATCGGGAGTGTGGCTGGATTCTTGCCTCAGGATTGCCAATCGGCCTAATAAGTGGACTTGATCGGAATCGAGGCTGGCAGTCACCGTGGCGGAGTGGCTAGCGCCAAGGCTGTTAATGGGCGCTATGGCTTGGGGGGAGCGGCTGGGGAGTGGGCTGCGGATACTGCCAGCTGATGGCCCCCTTTGGGGTCAGGCTCGCCCCAGCGCTGCTTGCATCGGTGAAACCCTGGGCGCAGTGATGCCCTGAGTGCCCCTAGTGGGCGTTAAGGGGGCTCATCTAGGAATAATCGGCGCAGCCGCTCCCTAACCTCGCCAGGATTGGAGTTTCCAGTTCTCGCCATGCTGCCCCCCAGTCCCTTTTGTCTCCTTAAAGCCGCCAAAATTGCTGGCCTGCAGGCCACGGTGCTGCTGCTGCTCACCATGCTGATCAAGGCCAAGATCCGCATCACCGCCTTCTCAGCGCTGGGCCTGTTCCTGCTGCTGCTGCAGACGCTGGTGTTCCTGGCCGTCAGCGCTGGCCTGGGACTGGCGGCTGGTGGCGCAGCGCTCTACGTGAGCCAGCAGCGGCGCCCCGCGGCGGCCTGATCGCCGGCCGTAATGCTTGGCCCCAACATGGGGAATGCCTATTGCAACGCCGGCATCGCAAGGCATCCTTGGAGAACGTGAGGGCAACCGATGAGTGATCACAGCAACCAACAGCTCACGACCCGAGAAATGGTTCGGGCTCACGCCTATCCCGTGCTCGCCGCGGTGAGCACCGTGGCACTGGTGGTGATTGCAGCCAGCCTCGTGCCCATCGCCAGACAGGCGGATCACATGAATCGCTGTCTTGCTGTGCCCGCCAGCCCGGGCTGCCAGCGATTCCGTTGAAGGCACCGCACTGGCTTGCGTTGGGGGCTAGAGCAACCCTGGCAACGCCGTGATCGTGTTCAGATCAGCTGTCGCCCCCCGCGCCGTATCCAACCATGGGCAGCCGGCGATGCGGAACGTCAGCCGTAGAGGCAGATGCGGTAGATCCGGAGCTGATCAACACCACCTTGATCCGCTGCAACAGCATCATGCGGAGCACGACACTCCACTGGCCGAGAGGGCCATGTAGGCCCTTTTTACTGTGCGACTTGATCCACCCACCCAGCGATCTATGGTGAGGTTGTTACAGGTGAATCCCATGCTCACAGGTTCTGATCTACTCGCCAAGGTCAAAGAGCTGGGCGATGTCTCCAAATCTGATCTGGTCCGCAGCTGCGGCTATGTGAGCAGCAGGAAGGATGGCGCCGAGCGCCTGAACTTCACCGCGTTCTACGAGGCCCTGCTGGAGGCCAAGGGCGTCAGTCTCGGGGCCGATGCTGGCGGCAAAGGCCGTGGCAAAGGCGGCCGCAAGCTCAGCTACACCACCAAGGTGCAGTTCAACGGCAACCTGATGGTGGGCAAGGCCTACACCGCCATGCTCGATCTCAAGCCTGGCGATGAATTCGAAATCAAGCTCGGCCGCAAGCAGATCCGCCTGAT